>NZ_JBIMJP010000021.1:0-29545 GCF_043674155.1 Streptococcus sp. A23
AATTGTCTAAAGTCATGGTCTGTGACCTCTTTAATGTCATGGTATTCTATTTCTCCTTCTGTGTTAAACATGGCTTTATAAGATGTTCTGGCGAATTTATCAATTTCACAAAAGCCCAGGCATTTATGACCCTGTGATTCCATCCCTAGCCTAAAACCGCCTATCCCAGCAAATAAATCTAAAAATTTCATTTTTCCTCTCTTTCCAACTAAAAAAGAGCCTTACACATGTAAAACTCTTGCCTATATATGATCATCCATATCTGGTGCACGGATGATTTCAACAATCAAAATGACGATAGAAATCAGATAGATTCCACCTAGTATCCACCAAATCAACTTAATCACCTCCCTTTACTTCTTGTCGTCTCAGTTGCTTGGTCCACTCTGACAGCACACCATTAAATACATACTCAGCTATTACTTCCGCTGACCGAGCAAATCGCATATGTTCCAATGCATACTGATAACGGTCACTAAAATAAATCATGGCATAGTCACTAGCTGACTGAGATAGACCCGACTGTCTTAACTGGTCATGAACCAAACCCCAAATATAATCTCGATCGTACTTGGTCACGCCATCGACTTTTGAAGTAAAGTTCTCTTCTTGTTTCTCATCTACTAGCTGCCTCTCCTCCTCGTCCTCAATAAGGAAATCACTCCCTTTAGTTTCACTATATTTAGTCTCACTTCCTTCAGTCTCACTAGGGGCTGAATTTAAGACCGGCCCCGTCTTTCTTTGAGACTCCCCTAGTGTTTTTTTAACACTAGCCCCGTCTGTATGTAAGACTGGGGTAGTTTCATGTTCTAATTCCCCCAAGTAAATTTTATTTGCCATTCGACCTTTTTCACTAGAGGACTGTTGGACTTCATCAATTAAGCCATAGTCACGTAAGGTTTTCTTGATAGAGAGTAATTTTGACTTTGAACAGCCTAATAGTGCCATCAGATTTGAATTGGAATAAATCAAATAAATAGCCCCATCCTCATCAATCCAGCCCTTACTCAAAGACAACTCCAACCGATCCTTTAAAACCGCGTAGGCTACCTTAACCTCCAGCTTCATATCCTTATAACGTTCACTCTCAAACAAAATTTTAGGGAGTTTATAATAACGCTCTGATGTTTGATATTGATTAGCGGTAATACGTTTCATGATTATCCCTCCAAGACTAAAAGTCCAACATTTCCGAATTCATCAAATCGGATTAAACCTGGTTGTTCCATTTCATCAATTAGCTGTGTTGCTTTCACAATATCAACTCCTAAAATAGCCACAAGATGACACATCACGATTTGGCGTGATGATTGTTCCTTCTTTTTCATGAATTCCTCCTGAAAATAAAAAAACGAGAACACTTAGTAAAATGTTCTCGCTGAACTATTATTTTTTATGACGTATCTATTTTTTGTCTACGCAGTCGACATCCAAACAGACATTCACATCAATGTACTTTTTTTGAACCTTTTTTATGTCAAAATCACTCTTTTCAATAAAGACAAAATGCTTGAAAAAGTGCTTAAAATAAAGGATTTTTACCCGTTGCTTCGTTGTAGCAACACTACGCACTCCACATGGCTCGAGAGGACAGAATGAATGTCATATAAGTGTGTCCGTTCTCGGAAACATATCCACTGCGTTTTTGGCACTATCGGTAGACGGGAACATATCCACCAATCGTACCGTTTACGAAAAGGGCACTCTTACTAGGAGCGCCCTCAATAATAAACATTAATGTAATCAATAGTCTTTTTTCTTTACTGGAATCCAGATTTCGCTTCGATACTTTGGATTTCCAGTGTCTGGACTCTCATTCCATAAAATTTCAGGACCTTCAACCGCCTCGTATCCTGAAGATGGAAACCACTCTGAGTATATCCTACCCCACACATTTTGAAGTGTTTCCGGAAATGGTCCAATCGATTCAAATACAGCCCAGGTACTAGCATCAATTTTTAATACATCAAAATCTGCAGTTTCATTACTTGATGTTGCTACCCCGATGTAATGATCTAATTCTCCTTTCTCTTCCATTCTACCTTCTGAAAAATTAGTGGAAGCACTAATAATACCTGTAGGTTCTACATTTGAAATTGCTTTTAATTGATTAATAACATCCATGGTTAAAAGTTCAGTCATTTTTGCAATCTCTGGATTGACACCTTCAAAAATAATTGGAACTCTCTTCTTAAATCCTACTAACTTAAAAGGTCCTTTCTCAACAATACGATAGTTCATTTCGCATCCTCCTTTAATTGATAATTGAAAGGTCATTCGAGGATAAGCTTTTAATTGTGTATTCTCACTCCTTGCCTCAGAAGGGAGAATGCCATGCAGAGAATGAAAAGCACGGGAAAATGAATCAGCCGAATTATAGCCATATTTGACGGCTACATCAATTATTCTCAAATCCCTATCTTTCAAATCAAGTGCAGCCAACGTCAGTCTTCTTCTCCGAATATATTCTGATAAACTTATGCCTGCTAAAAAAGAAAACATCCGCTTGAAATGATACTCTGAACAATATGCGATTTTAGATACTTCAATATAATCAATTTCCTCTGTTAAGTGCTCTTCAATATACTCCAATGCATTATTCATACTTCTTAAAGAATCCATCAAACAACCTCCTTTCATCATCAATATTATCAGAGGATGCATTTATCCATCCGACAATCTGTGCACAGTATTGTCGATTCCCTTACATGTAATTAGTATCGTTAAACTAAATTTATCTTTGGGATGTTTACAACAGGAATCCTTTACTTTTCTTCAGTGTATCTTTCTTGCTGCAAAAATTCCTTTGCTTCGCTAAGGCATAAATCCCAATGACTCTTTCTTCAAAGTCAGCTTCATCTAGCCTTGCATTGCTATCTTCTCTTATTCGTTCCAACAGTTCACTTCCAAATCCAGAAAGGGAATCTTTAATAGAACGTGCCGTATCTTTTCCTCCTCTAAATTCTAATTAAATCGGAATTTGTCAGTTACTTGTATTCACTCGGTACAGGAATATTAAATCTCTCGCACAATAGTTTTACATCATGCATATCATTTTCATCATGCTCATAGCCCAGATGAAATAACACTTGATTTTCAGCATCGATACATCTTACCGTTTTATCGCCTATTTTCCCAATGCCGCTAAAGACTTCTGGAGGATATGCTTCTCCCTCAAAAACAATGTATCCTTGTTCGTTGAATTTAAATATATGAATATCAATTATCCTACCTTTACTATCCTTATAAACCGTATGAGATGTGGTGGTATATGCTTCGATAACTTCAGCAAAGCCATATTCTTTTAATATTTCAATAAACTTTTTACCATTACTTTCTTCCACAAATAAATCAATATCGTTGTGTACTCTTGTTTCTTCTTCTAATAGAGCATCTACTCCCCAACCACCATCTATCCAAATGTTAATATCATTTTCTTCAGCATATGTTATTATCTCAATGGCATCAGTTTTACTTACCATGTAATCCCTCCGTTCAAATTAAATCTATAAGTGATAAATCTCAAAGCTATTTCTCCTAATAATATAATGTCTATTGTTCCAATCAAAGCTAAAGATGAAGCTTGCCTTCTTTAGCTCGCAATAATTAGAGCTAAATCGAGATTCCAGCACCCCCTAGATTTAAGTTCCCTTTTGTGCCGTGGTAGAAAGGCCCCAAGTCTAGGAATTTTTCATGAATTGCTCTAACCCTGCTTTGGATGTTAACATTTCAAGATTATTAAATATTTCCTCTTCGCTCCAGTTCCACCATTGTAGCTTTAGCAAGAATTCAATCTTTTCGTCACTAAAGCGTTTTTTGATAAACTTAGCTGGATTCCCACCATATATTGTATATGGCTCAACACTTTTCACTACTGTTGAATTAGCGGCAATAATCGCACCATCACCAATTTTAATACCCGGCATAATGGTAACATTTTGACCTATCCATACATCATTGCCAATCACTGTATCTCCCTTAAAAGGAAGTTGTTCAATTGTAGGAGTCACCTTTTCCCATCCATGGCCAAAGATATTAAAGGGATAGGTTGTAATTCCATCCATTCTATGATTTGCACCATTCATAATAAACTTAACACCCTCTGCAATTGCACAGAACTTTCCTATTATAAGTTTATCCCCTAGAAATTCGTAATGGTGCTCTATATTATCATAAAATTTCTCCGGTGTTTTTTTATTATCGCTATAATAGGTATATTCCCCAATCTCCACATTGGGTCTTTTAGGTAGATTGCTTATAAAACAAACCGTCTTTATATTTTCATTTGGATAAAGTTTTTTCTTATCTGGTCCTATCATAAAATATTAGCTCCTTTAATCTTTAATTACTTCATTACCTTGGCATTGTAGGACTTTCTATCTTTCGTTTTGATTCCTTTTACCAGGGTTTCTTTTCCCTCTAGTAATTCTTTTACATTTGTTTTGGTGAGTTTTTTCTTTCTAAAATGTTCAGCTAAAGTGAAGGTACATTCAGGATAATTTGAACAACCATAAAACGATTTTTTTAATACAATATTGTTGCCACACTTAGGACATTTTCCTACAAGGGGTCCCGAGCGCTTAGTGGGAATTTGTACCCCTTATCGATACAAATTCCCCGTAGGCGCTAGGGACCTCTTTAGCTCCTTGGAAGCTGTCAGTAGTATACCTAATAATTTATCTACATTCCCTTTAGTAACGTGTAACTTTCCAAATTTACAAAAGCGACTCATAGAATTATTTCCTCCCGTTAAATAATAGATAACTATTAAAAATAGACAATATTTAAATCTTCATCGATGATAGGAAGTTTAAATGTAATTGATTTTAGCCATTGTCCATTCGGTTGCTTTTCTTCGTAAATTTGAATTTCAGAAATCAAAGCTGTAATTAACTGTCTACGCTCTAATTTATCAATATACGCTTATATTAAAACAAATTTTCCAGTCTTAAAAATGACTGTTTCCAAACCTTTTCAAACCATAAACGTGCCTGTTCCCATTTTTCTCCCTCTCCCCAACCACTATGAATCAAATGAATTTCCGTCTTATTTTCTTTTTCTGCAAAGAATGTAATACATACATGAGTCAGTGGTTTTGCAACATTCATTACATCCGCATATTGTACCGGACCTTTCCAATTGAAGCATAATAGTTTATTCAATTCAAATGCTGTTACTTTGCACCCTAAAGTACTATTATTTTCATTATCATTTTTATCCCAAAAAAGTTCATATTTCCCATTTCCCACCAACCCAAGGTTCTATTTCTGATTTTTCTGTTAGCCAAGTTATAATCTCTTCATTCTTAGTGAATAAACAAAATGCTCTTTCTGATGAACAGTTTAAGAGTGCCTTGCAATGGATTATTTTATTCATAATTTCTCCTTTCGCTTATATTCATTTTAATCTTTCCACCCACAATTATCCCACGCAATAAAAGTATATATCTCAAATGATTGCCCTCCTTAAATTTTACATTGCTTTCGTCTTAATTCTAATTTTTCTCTCTGAATAATCAACAACATTATACCATTTTTAAGCCATTTTTTCTATTGTCAAATTTCCTATTTTCTCCCACATGCAGCACGGATAAAAAGGAACCTAAATGATATATACAAAATTTCTGTTTTCACTATTTCCGTTCCGCTTTCACTACCTTAAACAATTTATCTTGAAATGTATCTTTGCTCTTTTTGTCAAAATATATCTCTGTTATAAAGGTTTTTCCGTTTATCTTTTTTGTTATAACACCATCAGGCTTTTGATGTTGTTCTTTCTGTAAAATGCCTTAACGCATCCATGATAGCTTCTTCTTTCTCAGGTGTACATTGTGGAATAACTTGTTTTTCTTTTTTTGACTTATTATAATTTTCTCTCAACTCTATTCCACATTTCTTTTTAATCTGGGCAATATAGAGTGCTGAAACTTTCAAACCAAATTTTTCTAATATATATTCCTTAATCTGAGCATAAGTAGCTTTGCTCTCCGCACTTGTCAAATCAAGTTCATCTAGCTCTACTTCAACACTTATATGCTTATCGACATTAAGTTTGGACAATAATGCTACCGTCTCCACGTGGCTCGAGTTGATGGCATTGATGTCATATTACTTTGCCCGTCTGTGGAAACATATCAGCAGCATTTTTGGAACTATCGGTAGACGCGAACATATCCAGCGGTTTTTGACCATTTTAAGAAATTTCGGTATGAGAGAACCTATCAATGGAATTCTCAACACCAGCCTTTTAGATATTAAGGGAAGACTCTATAGACTTTTTCATATGATTAACGAGTTCAGCCACCTCAGATTCCATTCCTTCCCACTTGTCAACACACTCTCCTAAATAAGCCTCTCTCGCTTTGTTGAGTAAAGTAGCATGCTCATCGGGTAATTGAGGTATCGCCCATTCAGCTGCCAGATCTTTTGAGCGAATTTCACCAGTAGATGCTGTCAGCCACATTCTGGCTAAAGTTAAAATCACATTGCGTTCGTCACCGTTAATGCTAGCTATCAACCCGGGCAACGATTCTTTAATTGCTTTTCGAATATCTGTCATTGGCACAGGCTCAATTACTTCTGTTGCCTTTGGTCCCAAAAGGTTAATACTATTTTTTCTTAGTTGTGCTAAAAGTATTGCTAAATCCGGATCATAAGTCGACTCAGGAATTTCTCCCTTTTCAAACTGCTCTCTTAGCCACTCGCCATACATAAATTCATATTTGGGGGGGAAATGCCAAGGGACAATATCCTTTTGATTTATGACCGTAACTTCAAGAGGCCTCATATCTTTTATGTTTCCTATTTTCCCAGATATAAGCATTAACCTATTTGTAAGATTCCTTCGAGTTTTTTCAGATAAACTTTGATTTGTTATTACCAAAATATCTACATCGCTATTCATACGTAAACCACCCATTACTGCCGAACCATACAAATACACCCCAATTAACATATTATCAAGTAGTTCCGCTATAGTTTTTAATGCTTGAATTGCTTCTTTCGGAATTTTTTTGTTACTTAAATCTATACTCAACTTCGATCTCCTTTCGTCTGAAAACTGTTTTTTAACGCCTCTTAAAATTTATAAAAAAAAGAGTAAACATCTTTCGTTGTATTGTAAATTAACGCCATCCAAAATTTTGATTCAAGATTTTCTTTCGGTTTATTATATGTTTGAGCCAATATAAGCTACAAAACTGCTGTCTATCCATTTTTGAGTAACCTCATTTATATCAATCCCAATAGTAGCCAACCCAATAATGCTGCAATCCAATTTCTCTAACAAAGCTATTAAAGCCTTCATTTGAGAACCTGTCTCTATCCAATCATCTACAATCAAAACTCTTTTGTTCCTCACAATAGAACTCTTAGATATTTCAAAGCTTTTATCTTGACCTGAATAGTCGGTAAAATGTGTCGAAATAATCTCTTCTTTTGCGTATGGCAGCTTATCACCTTTTCTTACTCCAATAAACCCCACTCCAAGTTCTTTGGCTATGGCAGTGCCTAGTATCCATCCAATTGCTTCTGGGGCAGCCACATAATCTACTTTATTTTGAAAATCCAATGATAGTACTTTTACAATTTTATCAAAAACGGTTTTATGTGTAAAAATAGTTAGTAAATCATATTTTCCAATTGAGTTACGAGGTAATATACCTCTAATTTCATTTATAACATCAGTACTTTCCATACATTTACACCCCTTGCTTATGGTTAATAATCTTTGCTAATCTTTAAAAATAGTCATTTTCAACATATTTTTTATACATGTCCTCGGTATATCTTGTTATGTTCTTACCATACTCTGGATAATCAAACCCCAGTAGTTCTGCTACCTCTTTGGACACTTCCCTGAACAATTGGTGGCATATAAATAATGACTTCCAAATATTTTCATAGGAATCCATGCGATATGTAGATAATAATCTATTCCATAGATCTTCATCAATGTATTTGTTAATATACTTATAATTTTTCCCAACACTTAATGAAAATTCTGTCTTTATCCCAACCTTCCACGACATCATCCTAAGTAGTTCAAACCGTAGAATCTGGTTCAGATGATCGATTGCAAACAGTATCTCTTTGCGGCACAATCCTTTAATAACATAAGGTGTTACATTCCAAAATTCATTGCAGCAATCATCATACTCCCTTGCGCTTGGCTTTCTTACATGATAATCTATATCAGTCGGAACTATGTCCCTTTTAATTCTACAATCTTTATCAATTAGAACCTTTATTAATTTATCGCCCTTTAGGTAATTATCTAACTCTTCCAAGGGCAATAAGGTAAGATCAATTTTATTATAATCATCAAAAAGCATAAGATAGGAAAATCCCTTTTCTTCAGGTGGGAATAATTCCATATCCTCCGGCTTTTGCATCATTATTATATTCCCAAATTGATTAAGCCAGTCATCATTAGATATAAACGGTTCTATATCACTTACAAAATATGTAATATCATAATCCTGAAATTCATCTTTAGGTATATTAATATTTGCGCGTGACCCCTCAAGGGTCACAATTCGAATACGTTCATCCTGTTCTGCTAAAGAAAGTACTAAATCCATCATTTCTTTTTCTGATCTCATTTACATACTCCTCGTTTATTTTTTCTATTTTATCTCTGGATATGTTGCGTCTTTTTTTATATTAATGGAACTAAAATCTTCCTCATCAATTTCAATGTTAATATGATGCTCAGCATCAAGTTTGGACAATAGTGCAACAGTCTCGACGTGATGTGTGGTTGGAAAAAGATCTACTGGCCGCACCTTGGTCAATCTATAGCCCAATTCCTCATAAAGCTTAATATCACGCGCCATAGTTGCCGCATTACAAGAGATGTAAACGATTTTCTCTGGAGCTACCGAGCTACTTGCCCTGATGAAGCTTTCTGTCAAACCTTTTCTCGGCGGATCGACAAAGATGACTGTCGGTTTAATACCATCTGCCACCCATTTTTTCATTGCAGATTCGGCACTATCACAGACATAGGTCGCATTGTCAATCCCATTTCGAGCAGCATTTTTCTGACTATCAAGGACAGCCTTTTCCACGACTTCTACACCATAAACATGCTTAACTTGTTTGGCGAAAGACAGGCCGATAGTCCCAATACCTGAATAAGCATCAATGACAATATCATCTGCCGACAATTCTGCGAAATCAATAGCTGTCTGATAGAGTTTTTCCGCCATTTCTGTATTGACTTGATAGAATGACGGAGCTGAAATCTCAAATTCATTACCCAACATGGTGTCGACAATGGTTTCACTGCCATGCAACAGACGAAATTCTTGTCCAAAAATCGCATTGGTATTCTGGTCATTGATATTCTGGATGATAGAAACCAGATTTGGAAACTGGCTTGTCAAACGCTCAATAAGGGTTTCAACACGGAAAATCTTTGGTCTAGTTGTGACCAAAATCAACATCAACTGACCCGAATAATGACCACGACGAACGACGATATTGCGGATCAGTCCTGTCTGTTCTTTCTCATCGTAAGGCTTCAAATCTAACTTTCTGAATAGGTCACGAGTCGCAAGAATCAAGGCATCGATTTCCTTATGCTGGATATAAAAATCTTCAATCGGAACCAAATCATGCGAATTCTTACGGAAAAAACCAGTTTCCAATTGGCCATTAACTCGACGAACAGGAACTGCCGCCTTGTTTCGATAGGCAAGAGGACTGTCCATACCAAGAGTATGTTCTACTTCTATTTCTGAAATGCCCGCAATCTTGCGTAGACTATTTTCAACTTGCTTTTTCTTAAATTCAAGCTGGGCTGGGTAATTCAAATGCCCCAAATCTGCAATACCCGTTCTCAGATAGGTCAAATCCAGGTCTTGATTACGGTCTGGTGAGAAGCTCTGCCATTCTTCCACCTTACCAAAACCTATATTCTTTTTTAGCTTTAGAACTTTCATCTTGATACGCTCACCTGGTAGGGCATTATCCACGAAAAAGACAAATCCATCTAGCTTGGCAACTCCTTGCCCCTCGTGGGTCAGGTCCACAATTTCCACTTCAACAATTTGATTTTTTTCTAACATTGTTCTACTTTCTAAATGAGGTCACGAAAAAAGTGACCGAAGTCACTTTTAAGTATAGCACATTTCACAAGAAAACTGGCGCATTCTTACCTTAGACCCAGTTCTCTCAGCACTTCTTGGTATTTATAGAAGTCAATTTTTAGTCCCATACCACCATAATTATCATACTCATCAATCCAATCGTGGTTTTCTGGTATGGTTACTCGTTCAATTCCATTAGGTGCATCCAGCAAAATACCTGGACCACGAAGCAACGGAAATGCTAGTGGGACATTGGTAGAGGTCATAGAGTAAATTTTTCCAAGCGCCTCAGCACCAGAGAAGAGCTTTGTGGGATCTTGTGCCTGCTGAATAATTGCATCCAAAACCTCTTGTTGCCGCCTTGTCCGACCGAAGTCTCCTTCGTCATCCGAACGAAAACGAGCATAGTTGAGCAAGGTTTTCCCGTCCATCTGCTGTGGACCGACCTGAATGGTTTGATAAGCTGGTGCATTTTCCTCCAGACGCAGGTCGTTGGGTGCATCAACAGAAGACACCGTTTCACCATCAATCGTTGAAAATTGAGCATCAATGGCCACACCTGATGGAAAGAGCGTATCAATAGCAGATGCAAAACTCGCAAAATCAACAAGGGCATAGTATTGAATATCAATATCAAAATTTTCCTTCAAAACCTGCCGAACATTTTCAGCCCCAAGACCACCATTTTGCTCACCAAAAGTGTAGGCAGAATTGAGTTTGTAGTCACCTTCTCCACCGATAGTAACCAGCGTATCCCGCATAAAGCTGACTAGTTTTATCTTATTGCTACTATTATTGACATTCAGGACTATAACAGTATCCGTTCGAGTTTCACCGGTACTTTGTCCAACTCGACCATCTGTTCCTAAGATTAAAATATTGATGCCATCCTGTGTCGCCTGACCAGCAAATTGTTCGGTAGCAGGCTTGTTATCCACGCTAATCATCCCTTTGACAAACATAGCGCCCAAGGCAAGCAGCAATATCAGTAATCCCCAGAAGACAAAACTTAAAAGTCGTTTGAAAAAAGGTTTCTTGGGTGGCTGACTACTACTATCTTCAGTTACTGAAGTCGCCTTATTTTTCTTAGATTTTTTTAACCTTTCTTTTCGACTCAAGGTCGGATAGGCTGGTAAGAGCTCCTCTTCCTCTACAAGGGGCACAACCTCTCTCCAAGAATCCTCAAGTGAAAACTCTGGAAGATTAGAAGCCTCCTCCTCAAGTGGCGAAGGCGCAATAACTTGCTCCTCACCCTTTTTAAGATACTCTAAGTAATCCAGCTCCGTCTTTTCCTTCTCGTTTAAGTAGTGAATATTTTTACGCAGGTAGTCCAAGCGTAGCTCTTCATGATGTGATAAGGGATGTTTCGCCATATTCACTCCTTTCTAAGGTTATTACACACTATAAACCTTATAATTTCCTAAAATCTTATAAAAAATCCCTAAACTTTTCAATTCCTCCAAAGAATAGCCAACTAATTCATCTGAATTATTCTCAATATCTAAGATAAAGAAATACTCACCCAGCGCCGTTTTCAGCGGCCGACTTTCAATCTTGGTCAAACCGATTCCTCTCCACGAAAAGACCGACATAGCCTTATAGAGGGCACCTGGCAGATTATCTGGTAGCGTCAGGGCCAAAGAAACCTTCCGATCTGTTTTCCGCAATCCCAATTCAGGCGCAGTATGTCCCAAAATCCAAAAACGAGTGAAATTCTCCGCGATTTCTTGGATGTCTTGGGCAATGACCTGCAGGCCGTACTCTTCAGCCGCAGCGTGCGGTGCAATAGCCGCAAAAGGCTGATCCGCATGCTCCGCTACAAATCGGGCTGCGTAGGCCGTGCTTGCTGTCAACTCCAAACGAGCCTTCGGAAAATGCTCCTGAACATATTTTTTCCCCTGCGCAATGGCCTGCGGATGAGAATAGATGACCTCGATTTCCTTATGAGGCGTCGTCGCTAGCAATTGCTGGGCGATGGGCTGAACCACTTCTGCCACCGCATGGATTTCCGCCTGATGAAAAAGGTAGTCAATGGTCTCGTGAACACTACCTTCAATCGAATTCTCAACCGGAATAACCGAATAGGTCACCAAGCCAGTCTCATAGGCCTTGACGACCTCCGTAATGGTACCAAAAGCCTGCAAATCCGCCTCCGGAAAGGCCTGCTGGGCAACTTGGTGAGTAAAGGACCCCCGCGGGCCCAAATAAGCTACTTGCATAGAATCTTCCTTGCTACTTGTTCCGGACTGAGTTGGTCTGTGTCAATGACCAGGTCAGCTAGTCCTTCATATAAAGCCATTCGTTCTTGGTAAATGGCCTCAAACTCCTCTCGGCTGTGCTGTAAAAATAAGGGACGTTGCGACTGATGATCTTGATTAATCCGCTCATATGCCACTGGAAAGGAGGCAGTCAAAAGAACATTATTGGGTTTATTTTTGAGCAAAATCTCCCTGTTTTTGGCGGATTTGACCACACCACCGCCCGTTGAAACCAAGTAATCATTGGGCAAGTCCATCAACTCTTCCAAGACTTGGGTTTCCAACTGGCGAAAGGCATCTTCACCCTCTGATTGGAAGAAATCCGCAATGGACATGCCAATCCGTTCTTCCATGATTTGGTCCATGTCATAGAGTGGCATATCCAAGAGTTTAGCAGTCGTGGTCTTTCCAACTCCCATAAAACCAAGTAATACGATTGGCATTCTCTCTCCTCCTTACTGAGCTTATTTTTCTAGACTTTCAAGATGGTCAAAGAAGGCTGGGTAGCTGGTATTAATGGCCTCAGCGCGCTCAAGAACAACCTCGCCATCTTGTGCCAAGAGGGCTGCGATAGCTGTCATCATGCCGATACGGTGGTCACCAAAGGTATTAACCGTCGCACCGTGCAAAGGCGTTGGGCCCTCGATAATCATACCGTCAGCAGTCGGCTCAATCTTAGCTCCCATGCTATTCAAGGCATCTGCCACCACTTGAATACG
This sequence comes from Streptococcus sp. A23, assembly GCF_043674155.1. Lineage (NCBI taxonomy): Bacteria > Bacillati > Bacillota > Bacilli > Lactobacillales > Streptococcaceae > Streptococcus > Streptococcus sp. A23. The sequence goes on from NZ_JBIMJP010000021.1 coordinate 13,071, forward strand.
GTCCGTTTCCTTAACCTTCAACTCCTCAGCATCGCGAATAATGGTTGTGCCATTGGCTTGCGTCGCCAAGAGAGCAATAATCGGCAATTCGTCAATCAAGCGCGGAATCAAATCACCTGCAATCTCCGTTCCCTGCAAGCTAGAATACTCAACCGTAATGGTCGCTGATTTGGCAATCTCATCCACATTGGACAAGGTCATCTTGCCACCCATAGCCTTGATGACGTCCAAAATCCCCGTCCGTGTTTCATTGATGCCGACGTTTTCAAGGGTAATTTTTGAACCAGGCACAACCAGTCCAGCCACCAACCAGAAGGCCGCACTGGAAATATCACCAGGGACAACAATTTCTTGCGCTGTAAATTCCTGCCCACCTGTGATACGGATTTCCTTGCCATCAACAGACAAATGACCGCCAAATTGGACAATCATGTCCTCCGTGTGGTTACGAGTGATTTCTTTTTCGATAATAACCGACTCACCTTCTGCCTGCAAAGCTGCAAATAAGAGAGCAGATTTTACCTGAGCAGATGCTACTGGCAATTGATAGGAAATCGGCTTGAGGGACTTGGTACCTTTGATGGTCAAAGGTGGCAAATCACGGTCTGTCTGACCAGAAACGGTTACACCCATTTGGCTGAGCGGCACCGTCACACGATCCATAGGACGTTTTGACAGCGAATCATCGCCAAACATGGTCGCTTCAAACTCTTGACCAGCCAAGACACCTGAAATCAAACGAATAGATGTCCCTGAATTCCCCATATCAAGGTCATTTTTAGGAGCCTGCAAGCCATCAAAGCCAACACCGTGAACCTCAACCACATCCCCATTATCCTCAATCGTCACGCCTAAATCACGAAAAACCTGCATGGTCGAGAGGACATCCTCACCACGCAAAATATCATGAACACGAGTTACGCCTTTTGCCAAGGATCCAAAAATAATGGAACGGTGGCTGATGGATTTATCACCCGGAACGCGTATCGTACCTTCTAAGGCTCTTGCATTTGTTCTTAATTTCATTTCCATACCTCACATAATTTCCCTTTCATTCTACCACATTTGCAGAATATTTTCAGATTTTTATGCCATTTTATCTTTGAAAATACCTATATTTGATAAAATTTTCAGAATTTACTGTAAATTTTTCGAAAAACATAGATATGGTTTTAATAATAGCTGCTTTCATGGTATAATAAAAAGAAATTTTATCAATCAAGGAGATTATCTAGTGTTTACACCAATTAGCGAAAAAATTGATATTCAGGATGTAAGAGACCATTCAAAATTATCCCCAGAAACCTTAGACAAAAAAGGAGCGCGCGACCGTGAGTTAGAGGCTATTTTAAAAGGCGAGGACGACCGTCTGCTCTTGGTCGTCGGACCTTGCTCTTCTGACAATGAAGAGGCTGTTTTAGACTATGCTCATCGTTTAGCCAAGCTTCAAGAAGAAGTCAAGGACAAAATCTTTATGGTCATGCGTGTCTACACGGCTAAGCCTCGTACCAATGGCGACGGCTACAAGGGGCTCATGCACCAACCAAAGACCGATGCAGCACCTAGTCTCATCAACGGTATCAAGGCTGTCCGCAACCTCCACTACCGTGTCATTACCGAGACTGGTTTGACGACGGCCGACGAGATGCTTTATCCTGAAAATCTGCCACTTGTTGATGATTTGGTATCTTATATTGCCGTTGGTGCCCGTTCGGTTGAAAATCAGCAACACCGTTTTGTGGCGTCTGGAATTGATGTGCCAACTGGCTTGAAAAACCCTACATCTGGTAACCTCAAGGTCATGTTTAACGGTATTTTCGCGGCTCAGAAAAAGCAGTCCTTCCTCTTCAACAACACAGAGGTTGAAACATCTGGAAATCCGCTGGCTCATGTTATCCTGCGTGGTGCAGTGACAGAAAGTGGCAAATACCTGCCAAACTACTACTACGATAATCTCTTGGAAACCATTGACCTCTACAAACAATTCGGTTTGGCTAATCCATTTATTATCATTGATACCAACCACGATAATTCTGGTAAAAATTATTTGGAACAAATCCGCATTGTCCGTCAAACCCTGATTAACCGTGATTGGAACCAAGAAATCCGTGACTATGTCCGTGGTTTCATGATTGAGTCCTATCTTGAAGATGGACGTCAGGACAACGCCGAAGTCTACGGAAAATCCATTACCGACCCTTGCCTTGGTTGGGACAAAACTGAGGAACTCATTCGAGAAATTTACAACAGATAAATAGATAGGAAACAAGCTATGGGAATTCATCAGCGCAGCACTCGCATCAACATTGAACAAGTTAAAGAATTGTCTAAACTAGAAGGAGACTTCCTAGTTGCCAAAGAAAAACGTGACGAGGAACTAAAAAAAGTCATCCGAGGTGAGGATGACCGCCTCTTATTGGTCATCGGCCCATGTTCTTCGGATAACGAAGAGGCCGTTTTGGAATATGCCCGCCGTCTGTCTAAATTGCAAGACGAGGTCAAAGATAAGATTTTCATGGTCATGCGGGTTTATACGGCTAAGCCACGTACCAATGGCGAAGGCTACAAGGGACTGGTTCACCAGCCAGATACCTCAAAATTGCCTGATTTGATTAACGGTATTGCAGCCGTGCGCAATTTGCACTACCGTGTCATCACAGAAACCGGCTTGACCACTGCGGATGAAATGCTTTACTCGGCTAATTTCCCCTTGGTTGAGGACTTGGTGTCCTACCATGCCATCGGAGCACGTTCAGTCGAAGATCAGGAGCACCGCTTTGTCGCCTCTGGTATTGACATGCCGACCGGGATGAAAAATCCAACTTCTGGTAATCTGACCGTTATGTTCAACGCCATTTACGCGGCGCAAAACAAGCAGAATTTCATCTACCGCGATGCGGAAGTCGATACAGACGGCAATCCGCTGGCCCATGCTATTCTTCGTGGTGCTAGCACAGAACAAGGCATCAACGAACCCAACTACTACTACGATATTCTCTTAAAAACTATCAAACAATACCAGAACTTTGGTCTCAAAAATCCTTTTATCGTCATCGACACCAACCATGACAATTCTGGTAAAAATTATCTGGAACAAATCCGTATCGTCCGCCAAACCCTGATTAACCGCGATTGGAACGACGATATTCGCAAGTATGTTCGTGGCTTTATGATTGAATCCTACTTGGAAGACGGTCGTCAGGATAGCCCAGAAACCTTTGGTAAATCCATTACCGACCCTTGCCTTGGTTGGGATAAAACTGAAGCACTGATTCGTGAAATCCATGAAACCCTCTAATCTACTGATACATTTGGGAGGTCTCACATGACGATTGACGGCTATACGCGTCTGGCTGCTGTGGTAGCAAAACCCATTAAACACTCCATTTCTCCCTTCATTCACAATCTTGCCTTTGAAGAAACTGGGGTCAATGGGGTCTACGTCGCTTGGGAAATAGCTGAGCAGGACCTGCCAGTCACACTTGAAAACATTAAGCGCTACGACATGTTTGGTATCAATCTGTCCATGCCCTACAAGCAAGCGGTTATTCCCTACCTAGACGAATTGACAGAGTCTGCTCGCTTAATCGGCGCGGTCAATACGGTCATTCACCGCCATGGCCAATTGATTGGACACAATACAGACGGCATCGGATTTTTCAAGAGTTTGGAAAAACAACTGAACTTCCATGTGGCAAACAAAAGTCTCACCATTCTGGGCGGAGGCGGTGCTTCTACGGCTATTATTGCCCAAGCTGCTTTGGACAGTGCCAAGGAAATCAGCATTTTCTGTCGCCAACAAAGTCTAGACAGAACACAAACTACTGCTGACCGTATTGCCCAAGCAACCGGTTGCTCCATTCAGGTATTGCCGATTGACAACCAGGACTTGGTTCAGGAGCATGTTACAAAGTCTGACTTGCTCGTCAACGGAACCAGCGTCGGCATGGATGGTCAGTCTCTGCCAATTCAGGAAACCATTGCATTTCCAAAAAACAGTTTAGTGGCAGATGTGATTTACCAACCTTTTGAGACGCCCTTACTCAAACTCGCCAAGGAACAAGGCATTCCAAGCATCAATGGTCTAGGTATGTTACTCATTCAAGCTGCTGAGGCTTTTGAGTCTTGGACAGGCAAAGAAATGCCGACGGACTTGATTTGGAAACAATTAGTCGAAAAATATGACATCAACTAGAGAGGACACAGCATGAAACTAACTGTCAATCTTCCCCAAAATCCCTACGATATTCTCATCGAAAAAGGAAGCTTAGCGCAGGTCGGTGCTTGGGCAAGCTCACTCTGGAAGCCACAAAAAATTGCGATTATTACGGATGACCATGTTGCCTCACTCTATCTGGAAACGGCCAGAGCTAGTCTTGAAAAAGCTGGTTTTGAAACCATCACATTTGCCTTTCCAGAAGGTGAAGCATCCAAAAATCTGGACACGGTCAACCAAGCCTATGAGTTTCTTGTTCAAGAAGGCATGACCCGAAGTGACGGCATCTTAGCCCTTGGTGGCGGTGTCGTAGGTGATTTGGCTGGCTTTGTGGCCTCAACCTATATGCGGGGCATTCATTTCCTCCAAGTCCCAACTAGCCTGACCGCTCAGGTTGATTCGTCTATCGGGGGCAAAACGGGTGTCAACACTCCCTTTGCCAAAAACATGGTCGGTACCTTCTGCCAACCAGATGGTGTTCTAATTGACCCCAACACCCTAGAAACCTTGGGCAAACGTGAATTGATTGAGGGCATGGGCGAGGTTGTCAAATACGGTTTGATTGATGATGTCGAACTCTGGGACCTCTTGTCAGACATGGATGGTTCTACCGAGAGTATTTTGGCCAAGGCTGAAACCATCATCTACCGTTCTTGTAACGTTAAGCGCAAGGTCGTTGTCGAGGATGAATTGGATAATGGTGTCCGCCTCTATCTGAACTTTGGTCATACCATTGGTCACGCTATCGAAGCTACTGCTGGTTACGGTCAAGTCATGCACGGCGAGGCTGTTGCCATCGGAATGGTCCAGCTATCACGCGTTGCTGAAGAAAAAGGCCTCATGCCTGCTGGCATTACGGATCAAATTATGGCTATGTGCAAAAAATTTGGACTACCGACCAGCCATCAACCTTGGAATAGTGAGGAACTTTACGCAGCCTTGACTCGCGACAAGAAAGCCCGCGGCAAATCCATCAAGCTGGTTATTGTCCCAACATTAGGACAGGCAGCCATTCACCAAATCCCCATTGAAGAAATGAAAGAATTTCTGAGAAACTAAAAAATGGGAGCGAGAAGACGAACAATTGATTAGGCCTGGTTCGGAGCGTCAAACGCGAACGAAATGAGGTTTGCTACGCAACCATTATTTCCAACCTTTCACAGTTTGGAGAACTGTGAAAGCCAATCAACCACTGCGTCAATTTGTTTTTGCTAATCAAAAAAAATGAGGTTGGACTTTATGCCCAACCTCATTTTTCTGTCTTTACAAAATCATTTCGTCATCAGCAATCTTTTCACCACTGTTTTTATAGAAGAGGTCCATGAGGTGCTGCACGGTCAGGTTCTTCTTCTCCTCACCTTGGACATCGACAACAATCTGTCCACGATGGAGCATGACCAGACGATTACCGTACTGGATGGCATTTTCCATATTATGGGTAATCATGAGGGCTGTCAATTTTTGACCTTCAACAATTTTCTTGGTCAAGTCCATCACCATATCACTGGTCTTAGGATCGAGGGCCGCCGTATGCTCATCCAAAAGTAGAACTTTGGGCTTAACCAGCGATGCCATCATGAGTGTCAAGGCTTGACGCTGACCACCCGATAGGAATTGCGTGTCGACCTTCATCCGGTTTTCAAGTCCAAGACCAAGTTCTTTGAGAGCTTCATTAAAGATAGCGCGTTCACTTTCTTTGACACCCCAACCCAGGCCACGAGACAATCCACGACGGTAGGCAATGGCCATATTTTCCTCAATGGTCAAACGAGAAGCAGTTCCCATTTTCGGATCTTGGAAAACACGACTAATGTCTTTTGAACGCTTAGCTGCTGGCACATGCTTAATGGACTTGCCTTCCAGCAAAATGTCGCCAGAATCCACCGTCAAAGCACCAGCAAGTGAATTCATGAACGTTGACTTCCCTGCTCCATTACCACCGATGATGGAAATAAAATCACCTTCTTGAACATCAAGCGACAGACCACGCAGAACATGGTTCTCATTGACTGTACCCGCCTCGAAGGTCTTATGAATATTTTGTATTGATAAAATTGTACTCATCTGAACCTCCTATGCAGTTCCGTTTAATTTTGGACGGCGAATATTGAGCTTCTTCTGCAATTCAGGCACATACAGGACAACTGCCAACAAAATCGCTGAGAAGAGTTTGACAAGGTCCGCATCCATGCCCGGAATTTCCAAAATCGCAAGGATAATCAAGCGATAGATAACCGAACCCAGAGCCACAGATGCCAGACGCCATCCCAAACGCAAGTTCCGCAAAACAACTTCTGCGATAATCACCGATGCCAATCCGATAACAATGGTTCCTGTTCCAGAGTTCAAATCCGCATAGCCATTGTTTTGGGTCAAAAGTGCACCACAGAGAGCTATCAGACCATTGGACAGCATGTAGCCGTAAATCTTCATCTTGTCCACATTGATACCGTTGGCCTCACTCATGGGAATATTGTCCCCTGTCGAACGAATGGCCAGACCAATTTGCGTGTTGAACAAGAGCGTCAACAGCAGAATGACTACCACAACAAAGACCACACCAATCAAGAGAACCGCATTTATCTTAGACAAGCCTAAGTCCTGCAATTGCGTCACCAAGGTCACTTGTTTCAAGAGAGCAACGTTGGCTTTGCCGAGGATTTTCAGGTTAATCGAATACAAACCTGTCAAGGTCACGATACCTGTCAACAGGGCTGGAATTTTCATTTTAGTATGCAAGAGCCCAGAAACCAAGCCTGCAATCATACCTGCAAATAAGGCAAGGAAGGTCGATACAAGAGGATTTAGCCCATTGACAATCCCTATCGCACAAACTGCAGCACCCAGAGGATAGGCACCTTCTGCTGTCAAATCAGCAATATCTAAAATTCTAAACGTCAAGTAAACACCTATCGCCATAATGGACCACAGTAGCCCTTGCGATATACTTGATAAAATTATATCCACAATTTTCTCCTTAAAAATTTCATGTTAAATAAGCGCTGAGCACCCACTTCTATTCATACAACATCTCAGCGCAGTGGTTGATTGGCTTTCACAGTTTGGGGAACTGGGAAAGGTTGGAAATAAGGATTGCTTAGCAAGCCATAACAACTTGCGATTTGCGCTCCGAACCTGCCCTAATCAACTGTACGGGGGAATGACAACGGACTAGCGATGCTAGGTCCTGTCATGCTCCCATTTTTTACTCAGAAACGGATAGTTTTGAGGTGTCAATTCCCAGTTTTTGCGCCATTTCTTCATTGACATGAAGATTGACCGCTTCTGGATATTCTACAGGAACCTCAGATACTTTCTCGCCTTCGATAATCTTAATGGCCATCTTGGCTGTCTGACGTCCAAGCGCCTCATAGTTTGTACCATATGTCAAAAGACCACCTTGGTCAACCATGTCTGTTGAACCACCGATAACTGGAACCTTGTGCTCAGCTGACAATTCACCAATCATAGACATGGTCGCAGCAACAGTATTGTCCGTTGGCACAAATACAGCATCCACATCCTTCATCAAGCTCGTTGTCGCATCTTGTACTTCGTTGGAGCTGGTAATTCCTTTCAGTACAACCTTGTAGCCAGCCTCCTTGAGCAATTTCTCAGCTTGTTCTACTTGGACTTCCGAATTGCGTTCGCTCGTCGTGTACAGAATGCCGACTGTTTTAGCATCTGGAACTGCTTGACCCAACAATTCAACCTGTTTATCAATTGGAGCCTGATCAGAAGTACCTGTCAACAATCCACCCGGCTTTTCAAGGCTTTCCACCAAGTCTGCTGAAATCGGATCCGTCACCGCGGTAAATAAAATCGGTGTTTCAGTCGATACCGTTGCCAAACTTTGCGCTGCCGGTGTTGCAATGGCCAAGACAAGGTCATTACCGTCAATCAGTTGCTCTGAAATAGTTTGCAAGTTGGCCTGATCACCCTGAGCATTTTGGTAATCCAAGACCAATTTGTCACCCTCTTTGTAGCCATTATCAGCCAGTTCTGCTACAAATCCTTCGCGTGCCGCCGTCAAAGATTCATGTTCCATGTACTGAAGGACACCAACCTTAACGGCACCTTCTGTCGATTTTTCCTCCAAGCCAGATGAACAAGCTGCCAAAGCCAACAAGCCTGCACCCACCAAGGTTACACTTGTCAATTTTTTTACTAATTTCATTCTCTCTTCCCTACCTTACACGTTTTTACTTTTCTAATGCTTTAATGGTTTCTGGGTCAATCCCTACTGCTACAGCCATTTCTTCGTTGATAGCGATAGCTGCAGTTTGTGGTTTTTGAACAGGCAAATCAGCCGGTTTTTCTCCATCCAAGATTTTGGCAGCCAATTCACCTGCCTGAACACCGATTGCATGGTAATCCACACCGTAAGTGAAGAGGACCCCTTCCAAGTAAGCAGCATCACTTCCGATAGACGGAACTTTTGCCTCCTTGAGCACCTCACCAATAGTTGACGCAGTTGACGCTACGGTATTATCCGTCGGCAGGTAAATGGCATCGACCTTACCAGCTAATGAAGTAATAGCCTGTTGCACATCATTTGTTGTCGTAACAGTTGCGACTTCAACCTTAACCCCCTTGGCCTCCAAAGCTTTCTTAGCTTGCTCAGCCTGTACTTCTGAATTCACTTCGCTTGAATTGTAAAAAATACCAACTGTTTTCGCTGACGGTACGACTTTGAGCAACATATCAATCTGCCCTTCTACATCCGTCGCGTCTATCGAACCCGTCATACTTCCACCGGGTGCATCAAGCGACTCAACCAAACCTGCCTCAACAGGATCTGTAACAGCTGTAAAGACGCTCGGAGTCTCACTGTCAGCATTCAACATAGCCTGAGCTGCTGGTGTTGCAATAGCAAAGTTGAGGTCATTCTTCCCAGCCAATTGCTCGACCATGGTCTGCAAGTTAGCTTGGTCACCTTGCGAATTTTGCAGGTCAATGGTCAGGTTTTCACCTTCCTTATAACCCGCTGCAGCAAGTGCCTCCACAAAGCCCTTACGTGCACCGGTCAAAGCCTCATGCTCTGCGTATTGAATAATGCCGACTTTTGTCGTCTGGTCATCTGAACCATTTGCGCTACAAGCAGCAAGAGTCACGGCAGATAAAACTGCCACTGAACTAAGAATCAACTTTTTAAATCTCATGATTTATCTCCTTTTAATAATTATACAATGAAGCAATCAAACCAGAAAAAGACCGTCTAGAATCACTCTAAACGGTCCCCACTATTCAACTGCATTTTGAAAACAAGATGAATGCTGCGTGCCGTTTAGATGTATCATCTATGGGCACAGGTCAAAACAACTACAGCCACATAGATACAAACCTTACGATTTTGTGTTTGCATCCATGTCTACCATGTCTACAAACACTATCTAAAATAGCCGTAGAAATAAGTATGAGCAAGCATAGTCATGCGACCCTTTTTCAGCATAGCTTGTTTCCTTTCACTGTTTATTTTGTAACTATCATACCTGTTTTCAAGACTTTTGTCAATAGAAAACTGCATAATTTTTCATCATAATATCATCTTTTTCCAATAAAATTGATAAAAGCTATGTAAGGTATGATTTTAATATTTCTTATGCAGTTTGCAAACGCAAAACAGCAACTTCTTCCTCAGTCAGAGACAAAAGAGGCGCAACTTCTTCATTTGTCATATTTGTGTCAAATAGACGTTGGATAAATTCTGAACGATTAGTTTCAGAGATTTGATTGAATGTTGATGTCATTGTTTATACCTTAACTTTCCATTGGAATGAACCAATAGTATCACACGACATAGAAAATGTAAAACGAAACTGTGAAAACATCCTATAAGTTTTCTTTATATGTTGGAGGATTTTCAAGAAAATTTACAAAAATAAAAGTAAGAAACAACCTGCCAACAGATATTGGCAGGTAATATTTTATTATTCCGTAGTTTCCTTGGCCAATCGCTCGCGTTCCAAACGAAGTTTACGATTGGGGTTGAGTTTATTGAAAAGCTCTTCTAATTTTTCAGCATTCCAAACATCGGCTGCCGAAACAAAATTTCCATCCTTATCCTTGAAGGATATTGGTTTATCACCCATTGCATACCTCCTTGAGGAATAAAATGTAGCCCTGAAACACAAGCTCAGGTTGATGATTGTTGAATAATAGCGGGACACTCAGTCTTATGGTCCCGTCCAGTTTCTGGGAGACCAGCTGAAAAAGTCCACTAAACAGGTTACGACACGGAACCCAAATGGGCGATACTACCATTTGGGTGTAGTTAGTAAGGTAGCTAGCCAAGATCCCATAGGACTTGGCGTAGTTTGACTAGCAAGTTAACTTGCAGCCAAACTGCTACGTTAATCAACAAATTCAAATTCAAATTTGCCGATGCGGACAGTGTCACCGTCCTTGGCACCGCGCGCACGGAGGGCTTCATCAACACCCATTCCACGCAACTGACGGGCGAATTTCATAACAGATTCGTCGCGGTCAAAGTTGGTCATGGTAAAGAGTTTTTCTAGCTTGTCGCCAGACAAGATCCAGCTGGCATCATCCGCACGGCTAATGTCAAATTCAGGTTCATCTGGATTGAAACCATAGTAAGCTTCTTCCTCTTGGAAATCAGAATCTTCATACAGCAAGAATTCTGGCGTTTTCTCAAGCAATTCTGCTGTCGCCTCCAGCAAGTTTTCCAATCCTTGATGAGCAATACCGGAAATCGGGAAAATCTGTGGCAGTTCGTCAAACTCATCATAGTTGGCTACCAGCTTCTTCTTGAATTCTTTCAAATTCTCTTCCGCATCTGGCATGTCCATCTTATTGGCAACAATAATCTGCGGACGTTCCATGAGACGAAGATTGTAGGTTTCCAATTCATTGTTAATGGCCACATAGTCCTCATAGGGATCACGGCCTTCGCTGGCTGACATGTCCAAAACGTGCAAGATAACACGCGTCCGTTCAATATGACGTAGGAATTGCGTTCCCAGGCCGACACCTTGACTAGCTCCCTCAATCAAGCCTGGCAGATCGGCAACCGCAAAGGATTCGCCTGATTTAGTTCGCACCATTCCCAAATTCGGTACAATGGTTGTAAAATGGTAGGCACCAATTTTTGGCTTGGCAGCTGTAATAACGCTGAGGAGAGTGGATTTCCCAACAGATGGGAAACCAACCAGACCAACGTCCGCCAGAACTTTTAGTTCTAATTCCAGATTGCGTTCCTCACCTGGTTCACCATTCTCAGCAATTTCAGGCGCAGGATTTTTCGGCGTGGCAAAGCGGATATTTCCACGGCCACCACGACCACCGTGGGCAATGACGAACTCCTGACCGTGCTCCACCAAGTCGGTGATAACCTTGCCAGTCTCCGCATCACGAACGGTTGTTCCCTGCGGCACGCGCACAATCAAATCTTCCGCACCACGACCGTGCATACCCTTGGTCATACCTTTTTCACCGGCATCCGCCTTGAAAATGCGGTTGTAACGAAAATCCATGAGGGTACGCAAGCCTTCGTCTACCTTGAAAATAACGTGACCGCCATGACCACCGTCACCACCCCACGGACCGCCGTTGGGAACGTATTTTTCACGACGGAAGGCAACCATCCCGTCGCCACCCTTACCTGCCTTGACCTTAATCTTGGCAGTATCTAAAAACATACTCATAATCTACCTAATCTTTCTCTGAAAAAGACGCTAAAAAGCGCCTTTTAGTTCATTAATGCATTGATTGCAGGGAAAATTAAACCAGCAATCGTGGCAATCACCATAATAATAACAATCAATAATGTAAAGCGTTCAAATAAAGTTTTCTTGTGTTTTTCTTCTCCAAAAGCCATTGCTTTCTCCTTCTACAGTCATTATCCTTTATTTTACCATAAAATGGCAGAGCGTTCAATTTTCATTGTTCAACTTCTCCTTGACCTTCTCCGCTACCTTATAAGGCACACCTGCTTCGGCGATTTCTTGTATGTTTGCTGCTTGGATATTGCCAATGGATTTGAAATGTTTCATCAGAGCCTGCTTGCGCTTTGGTCCTAAGCCCTCAATACCATCCAATTTTGAAGAGAAAGAATTTTTCGAACGAACCTGACGGTGAAACTCAATGGCAAAGCGGTGTACCTCGTTCTGAATGCGTTGCAGGAGGAAAAATTCTTGCGAGTTACGGGGCAGTTCAACCACTTCAAGCGGATTTCCAAACAGCAATTCGTGGGTCTGGTGCTTGTCATTCTTCTGCAAACCTGCAATGGGAATGGACATGCCTAGCTCCTGCTCGATAACCTGCTTGGCGACATTGACCTGCCCCTGACCACCATCAATGATAATCAAATCGGGTGGCACCAAGCCTTCTCTGAGGACGCGACTATAACGGCGGCGCAAGACTTCCCGCATAGAGGCATAGTCATCCGGCCCCTCAACTGTCTTAATCTTGTACTTGCGGTACTCCTTCTTATTGGGCACCCCATTTTCAAAGACCACTATGGCCGACACAGGACTGGTTCCCATGATGTTGGAGTTATCAAAAGCCTCGATACGAACCGGCGTCGGAATCCCCAAAAGCTGACCGATATTCTCCACAGCACCGTAGGTCTTCTCCAGATTTTTCTCCAATAGATTAAACTTCTGCTCCAGACTAACACGCGCATTCTTGGTGGCCAGAGCTATGAGTTGCTTCTTCTCCCCACGCTGAGGCTTGATGACCTTGGTATCTACCAGAGCTTCTACGGCTTCTTGGTCAATATCCTGCGGTATCAAAACCTCAGACGGTATTAAATGTTGCTGGTCCCTGTAAAACTGACCGATATAGGTCAAAAAGTCTTCATCCGCATCATTATAGTAAGGAAAGAGATTGACATTCCGCTCAATCAGTTTTCCCTGCCGAACAAAGAAAACCTGCACGCACATCCAGCCCTTGTCCACATAGTAGCCAAAGACATCCCGATTTTGCAAGTCATGAGCCATCACACGTTGCTTGGTCCGCAGGGTGGAAATGGATTGCAGGACATCCCGGTATTCCGCAGCCTTTTCAAACTCCAAATTGCCAGCAGCTACCTTCATCTTTTCCTGCACTTCCTTGACAATCTTATCATCATGACCTGTCAAGAACTGGGCCACTTCCTTAGCCATCTTGTCATAGTCTGATAGGCTGGGCAGGTTTTCTCCATGGGCCAAACATTGCCCCAAATGATAATAAAGACAATACTTGTTCTCAGGCAATTTACATTTGCGGAAAGGATACAGACGCTCCAATAGTTTGAGGGTCTGGTTGGCCGCACCCACATCTGGATAGGGACCAAAATACTGACTACCATCCTTTTTTATCTGCCGTGTAATGAGCAGCCGTGGGTGGCGTTCCTTGGTAATCTTGATAAAGGGATAGGACTTGTCATCCTTGAGCATGATATTGTAACGGGGCTTGTTTTCCTGAATCAGATTGATTTCCAGCAGGAGCGCCTCAATATTGGAATCGGTCACGATGAACTCGAAGTCGGCAATTTCCGCTACGAGAGCCTCTGTCTTGGTATCATGGGCACCACGAAAATATGACCGCACCCGATTGCGCAGGTTTTTGGCCTTGCCCACATAGATAGTCTTTCCGTACTTGTTTTTGTGGAGGTAGCAACCCGGACTGTCCGGCAGCAGCTCCAACTTGTGTTTAATGGTATCGTTCATAGGTCTAGTATAGCAGTTTTGACCAAAAATTTCATAAAGGAAAAATGTGATTTTTTTTACATTTTTCCTCTAGAAACTCTTGTTTTTGTCCTAAGACAGCAGTATAATAAGTCTATATATTATTTGAACGATTAAGGAGGAACTTATGATTACATTCGACCACATTACCAAGGCTTACGGTGACAATCTTGCCTTGGATGACTTAAATTTGACCATTGAATCGGGTGAGATTTTTGGGTTGATTGGCCACAACGGTGCCGGAAAAACCACGACCATTAGCCTGCTGACCTCCATTATTGAGGCGACGGAAGGTCATATTTTGGTGGACAATCTCACTCTGGCTGAGCATCGGGATGAGATTAAAAAGCGGATTGCCTACGTTCCAGACTCGCCAGATATCTTCCTCAATCTGACAGCATTTGAATACTGGCACTTCCTCGGTAAGGTCTATGATGTGCCGAAGGAGGACGTAGACCAGCGCATCGGGACCCTGTCAACTCTTTTCGACATGACCGCCCGCCAGTATGAACCTATCGATAGTTTCTCCCACGGTATGCGGCAGAAGACCATTATCATTGGCGCTCTGATACCCAATCCAGATATTTGGATTTTGGATGAGCCCTTGACTGGACTGGATCCGCAAGCCTCCTTTGACCTCAAGCAGATGATGAAGGAACATGCCAGAGGTGGCAATACGGTTCTCTTTTCAACGCACGTTTTGTCCGTTGCTGAGCAACTGTGTGACCGCATTGGCATTCTGAGAAAGGGTCGTCTGATTTTCGTAGGTAGCCTGGAAGAATTAAAATCCCAGTATCCTGATAAGGACCTGGAAACTATCTACCTGGAATTGGCTGGCCGCCAGCAGGAAAAGGTAGGTGAGGAGGCATGAACAAGTCTATCATCTGGGAATTGGTGAAAATCAATATCCTCAACTCCAATCCGCAATTGCTGGCCCAGGTCAAGAAAAAGCAAAGCAAGCGCAAGGATGTCTCCTTTTCAGCCTACAAGAGTATCCTCTGGCAACAGGGATTTATGGTAGTGGGCTTTGCCGTCCTCTACACTGTCTTTTTCCTTGGAATTGACTATAGTCGCTCGGTTGGTTTCTTCTCCATGCAGCTGGGAATCTTTACGGTCATGGCTATCCTTTATGGATTTACAGGATTTTTCTCCGTCTTCTATGACAGCAAGGACACCAAACTCTATCTGGCCCTACCTGTCAAAGCCAGCGAGGTTTTTGTAGCCAAGGTTCTATCGGCTCAAGGAATGGTTCTGCCCTTCCTCATGCCCAACCTGACTCTACTGGGTGTGACCTATTATCAAATCGGAGGACTGACCCTGCTGCCACTTGCCCTGCTTTCCTTTGCCATCCTCTGGCTCCTGGTCAATGTGGTCAACCTAATCATGGTACATTTTATTGGAACTATCCTGACAAAAAGTCCTCGTAAGACCTTGATTTCAACCATCTTGACAACTGGAGCGTCCCTGATTTCTGTTGGGGCCATGATGTACATCCAAAGCCAACAAGTACGGTCGTTTGATACAGATGGCTTTGTGGAATTTCCGACCATTCCGGTCTTTGTTGGTTTCCACTATCTAGTCAGCAAGACCTTGTCGCTGGCTACGCTCCTACATTTTGCTCTTCCAATCTTGGTCATGCTCGGTCTGATTTATTATGCGACCAAGACAGTTATTCCTAATTATTTCAATCAAATGCTAGTCATTGATAGCATTTCCAGTAATAAGAGCAGGAAAAAATCTGGCAAACTTCCTAGCAATCTCAAGCAGGCCCTGGTTAAACACCACCTGGCTACGCTTAACGACAGCAATCTCCTGGTTCAATCCTTCCTGCAGCCAATTATCATGGGTGTAGCCCTCTTTCCAAGTTTCTCACAATTTATGGATGGTGATTCCTTTAGTCAATTCGGAGTAGATTATTTCGGTATTTTTCTGCTGGCTGGAGCTATTCTGGGCAGTATGTTTGCAGGGGCTACAACCTTTATTGGGGTGGCCATGTCGCTGGAAAAGGAAAATTATCACTTTATCAAGACACTACCTATCAACTTTAAGCAGTTTACTATTCAGAAATTCTGGGTTATCTCGGCAGTCCAATTTCTGCCACCAGCCTTGCTCTATTTAGTCCTGGCAATCGCATTGCTCAAGGTAAACCCAATTTTGGCCCTCGCCTTTACAATTGGTAACCTAGTAACAGCAATTTTAGTTGGACAGATTTTCTATTGGCGGGATCAGCGACTCCTCATGCTTAACTGGCAAAATTCTAATCAGCTCTTCGGTCGCGGCGCTGGCCAGTGGCTGATTGCAGGCTCAATTTTTGCAACCATGATTCTGGGAACCATTCTCTTTGTGATTGCAACAATCCTGACGAACACTATCGGTCCAATCTATGTTAGCTCAGGAATATTCACACTCGTTCTGGTCTTAGCTGCTGGCTTGCAGTATTACCTCTTTAAGGTCTACTGGAAGAAATTATGATATAAAAGTAAAGGGAGTGGGAAAGACATCCATGATGGCTTCGCCCTCACCCACAGAATAATGAAAACGAACATAAAGCCCTCACTAGGTGTATA
>NZ_JBIMJP010000022.1:0-28741 GCF_043674155.1 Streptococcus sp. A23
TCTGGCAAAAAGACCGACTATCAGACCAATAAACAGAAAAAGACAAACGCCTCTTAAGTGTTTGTCTTCAGTCTGAAAGGACCTCTACGGTCCTTTTCTTATTGTTTTGTGAATGTCAAGCTATCCTGTTGGTTAAAGAGTTCCTTGTCAAGTTCTGTCAAAGTTAAATTATTTCCTTCCAAAGTATAGCTTTCAGCCTCGCCATCTACATAGGCCAGCTTCTTATCCAAGTCAAAGATAATTTGTTCCAAATCCTGCTCACCATCAGTATCCAATTCAACAAGAGTTGCCTGATTGCCCTTTACAGTCAGGGTATACTGGTCATTTCCAGCGGTTGCTGTATAGGTGCCATCCAGTTCAGACTTGTCAACTAAGTTTACACCGTAGGCATTTGCCAAGGCTTCCAGGCTCGTTGCAGGAGCTGTCTGGCTAGTATTGGTAGCTGTATTTGTAGAAGAAGGGATAGTGACAATCTTATCATCTAAATCTTGTTCCAATCCTAATTGACGCTCGACTTTATCCTCTGCTATCTCCAATTGATTGTCAAACACTTCAGCCGCAATCATACCAGCACCACTCAAAACTGCCAATCCTAGAGCCAGAAAAACTAGCTGCTTGGTAGTCATGCCCATAATTTTTGACTTAGCTTTCTGCCAAAAACCTTGTTTAGCAACTGCATCGTGTTCAATAATTTCGTGTTTGTTTTCCATTCTTATGACCTCATTTCATTTATCCAGCTCATTGGCTGATAAGATAAGTATAGCTGACAAGTATGAACATGAGGATGAAAATTTCTAAACAAATTCTAAACGAATCTAAATAAATTATCCATTGAGTCGGTAGCCAGCTCCCCATACAGTCTCAATCAGGTCTGAACCCAACTTATCCCGCAGGCGATTGATGTGAACCGTCACCGTAGCACTATCTCCAACATAGTCAAATCCCCAAATTTTCTCAAACAACTGGTCTTTTGAAAAGACACGATTGGGATGTTTTGCCAGATAAACAAGCAACTCAAACTCACGGTTGGGTAGCTTGATTTCCTGACCAGCCTTGATAACCTTCCAATTTTCCTGATAAATGGTCAAGTCGCCAAGGACAATCTCTGCTTGCTCTGAGGGTTTGGCCAAGCGCTGATAACGGGCCAAATGAGCCTTGACACGCGCCACCAACTCCATCGGATCAAAGGGTTTGCTGATATAATCGTCCGCACCTAAGCCCAGGCCACGCACCACATCAATTGTCTCCTGCTTAGAAGTCACCATTAAAATAGGAAAATCAACCTGCTCCCGAATGGCTCTGCAAATGTCGTAGCCCGTTTTATTAGGTAACATCACATCCAACAGCAATAAAGAATAATCTTCTTTTTGAATTTCTTCCTCAACTAGTCCACCGTCATGGACCAGATCCACCTCATAGCCCTGCATTTCCAGATAATCTCTTTCCAGGTAGGCAATCTCCAAGTCATCTTCTGCAATTAAAATTCTAGTCATTCTCTTTCTCCAAAGGCAGTAAAATAGTAAAAACTAGTCCGTCACAGTTATCAACCCTGATACTGCCGCCTAGTCTCTCGATAATATCTTTGACAATGGCTAGGCCAAGTCCATGGCCGTCCGCCCCCTGTCTGGCCTGGTCCTCCCTGTAAAATGCTTCAAACAATCTGTCTTTTGCCTGCTCCGAGACACCACGACCATTGTCAGCAAATAGCAATTCAAGTTTTTCTCCCTTTACACGACTTGTCAAGGTGATGACAAGATTATCAACTTTTGCATATTTCCGAGCATTTTCTAACAGATTATCCAAGACTCGCTTAAACTGCACAATATCTACTTTCACAGGAGTTTGAGGAACCAAATCTACTATAAATTGTACCTGACCATCTGTAAACTCGACTTGCTTTTCTGTCAAATAAGTTGTCAAGATTTCCTGTAAATCTACAATTTGGAAATCAAAGGGCATCTGGTCAGTATCCAAATTTGAGAAGAGAAGAAGTTTTTCCAACAGCTGCTCCATTGCCAGGGATTTTTGATAAATGGTCTGCAAATAACGTTCTCTCATTTCATCCGTATTGGCAACCCCGTCCAAAACTCCCTTGGCATAGCCCTTGATAGAAGTCAACGGCGTCCGCAAATCATGGGAAATATCTGCTACCATTTGGGTACGGTTCTTCTCGTACAGTGTGGTCTGTTGCTCTGCTATTGCCAAAGACTCCTGCATATTATTAAAACCCTTTGTAAGTGCTTCGAACTCACGGTCACCCTGGTAATCTATCTGCTCTTGATAATTACCACGGCTGATGCGTTCAACTGCTGCATGGAGCTGATTGAGCGGTCGCAGGATAACCGCAAGCATTCTACGTGTAAAGAGGAAGTTGACAAGGGTGACAAGCACCATCCCTATCCCACCAACTAAGAGTAGCTGGCTGAGAAAGGACTGAAATTCTGAAAAACCTGATTGACTATCACTATCCTCAAAAAGTGCATAGAGTTGGTAATACTTCCCTTCCTGGACAAGGAGACGGCTGATGACCACTTCCCCATCTACATAGGAAACATGGGCTGTCTTGGATACCGTCACACCTGCCAAATCTTCAATATCTTCCTCAATATTAGAATAAAGGACCTGGCCGGCCTCCTCTACATGGAGCTGGGCCCCATTCATAGCCAACTGACTAGCAAGACTAGCAAAATCAGTCCCTGTAAACTGCTCTATACTCGACTGACTAGTAGCTGTCCGTTGGCTAGTTGACTGCATATTAGCCCTGTTTTGGTAAATGCTATTGGCCACATAAATGCTGACTCCCAGGATAGCCAACATGGAGATAATCAACATGACCATATTTAATCGGAAAATTCGTTTTTGCAGGTTCATTTCTTCTCTCTTTTCTATCGAAACTCTATTATAAGCGATAGTGTCAATTTCTGTAAAGTTGAAGAACTTACAGACAAGAAAAAAAAGCCTAGCAAGCTAGACTTTCAACATTCCTATTAATACCAACCATTGGCAATCCAGGACTGATAGGCATTTTCCCATGAACCGTAACGTTGCAATACATAGTTGTCTGCTACACGCTCCTGGTTTTCAGGTGAAAAATCACCATTTAGGTAAGAACTTGTGAGCTGGTAACGACCATAGTAGATACCATTTTGAGCTGTATAGCTGCCACCAGACTCTTTTTGAGCAATAAATTCTTTGGCAGCTGCTTCACCGACACCTACAGTAACAACTGGCTGGGCTGCTTGAACCTGAGCTACAGGTTGGGCTTGGACAGCTTCAGTAGCAACTTGTTGCACCTGTACTTGTTGATATTCAGGTTGAGCAACTTGAACAACGGGCTGTTGTACTTCTGGGGTTGTCTCAGGGCTAGCTACTTGACTTGTTTCTGTAGCTGGAGCAACTTCTTCCGCTTTGGAAGCTTCAGTCGTCGTACTTTCCTCAGTACTCTCTGGCTTCTTTTCTTCTTTTTTTACATCAGAAACCTTTTTCTCTTCCTTGGATTCATATGTTTTCTTTATCGTATCCTCTTTGGCTGCAACAGCTGAAGAATTGGTAGATTGGTCAACAAAATCAGCAATGCTAAATTCAGAATGGTAGGTATCAGCGATAGCAACGCCAGCTGTAAGTGCTACGAGGGCGGTCGCTACTCCGATAATTACATTTTTCAATTTTTTTGTAAATGTCATAAAATATATAGTTTCCTTTCATATGACTGAAACTATCTTACAACTTGATTATTACTTTTGTTTTATAATTCCATTACAAATATTACAGCATTGTTTTTTTTAAACTAAAAAACACGATTGTTCGCGTTTTTTAAGGGGTTTTCAAAAAATATAAGAGCAATCCCAAACAAATCATAGTCAGAATTGCTAGGCTATCTGCCAACTTCCAATCCAGTACCCGATACTTGGTCCGGCCATCGCCCCCCTGATAACCTCGAGCCTCCATAGCTGTCGCCAGGGCATCTGCTCGCTTAAAACTAGATGCAAAAAGCGGTATCAAAATAGGGATAACAGACTTAACCTTTTGAATGATATTTCCTTCATTGAAGTCAACACCCCGCGCCCGCTGAGCATTCATAATCCGAGTCGTGTCGTCCATCAAGGTCGGCACAAAACGCAAACTCATGGACAACATAAGCCCAATTTCATGAACTGGCACCTTGATTTTCTTGAGAGGAGCAAGCCCCGCCTCAATACCATCTGCCAAACTAAGTGGTGTCGTTGTCAGAGTTAGGAGAGTTGAAAAGAAGATAATCAGGACAAAGCGCACAAAAATCACTGCCGCCTGTTGCAAACCTTCCACCGACAATTTGAAAATCCAGAATTCCCACAAAACCCTTGTTCCTGGTGTAAAGAAAATCTGGAAGAAAGTGGTAAACAGGATAATCCCAATCATGGGCTTGACACCATTGATGAAAAAGGACAAGCGAATGCGAGAGAGCAAAATCAAACCAAGAACAAAGGCAATCAACAGCGCATTGGTTACCAGATTATTGGCCCAGAAAATAATTAACAGAAAGGCAAACATGGCCAAGAGCTTACTTCGAGGGTCTAGACGATGCAACAGCGAGTCACCAGGAATGTAGCGACCTAAAATTAACTTATCCATGCGTCACCATCCTTGTAAATTCCTCAATCGTAATAGGCAAGCGCTCAAAAACAAAGCCCCTGCGCTCCAGATTGGCAGCAAACTTGGTGATTTTGGGAACACCCAGCTGAATCGATTCCAAAAAATCAACCTCTTGGAAAACATCAATCGGCTTGCCAGAACGAACCAGCTTGCCCTTTTCCATGATGTAGACAAAATCAGCATAATTAGCCACGTCATCCATCAGATGCGTCACCAAGACAATGGTCATCCCATTCGCATGGAGTTTCTTGAAAATATCCATCAGCTCTTGACGACCAGCCGGATCCAAACCAGCAGTCGGCTCATCCAGAACTAAAACAGACGGTTCCATAGCCAGGATGCCCGCAATGGCTACACGGCGCATCTGACCTCCAGACAAATCAAAGGGACTGCGGTCATAGACTTCCTCTGAAATACCAACCAGAGCCAGTTTTTCACGCGCAATCTTCTCAGCCTCTTCCTTAGAAACACCAAAATTCTGCGGACCGAATGCCACATCCTGCAAGACAGTCTCATCAAAGACCTGGCTTTCTGGAAACTGAAAGACCAAGCCGACTTTCTTACGCACCTGCTTGATATCCTTACTTTGAGATGTGCCCGTGATAACCACATCATCGATGACCACACTGCCTTCTGTCGGTACATTAAGACCATTCAGAAGCTGTAAAATCGTCGACTTCCCGGATCCAGTATGACCAATCAATGCCGTATAGGACCCGTCCACAATCTCCAAATCAACACCAAAAAGCGCCCGCCCCTCAAAAGGAGTGCCGGCCTGATAGGTATAGCTTACTTCTTGGAGATGAATTCCCATACAGTTTCCTCTAATTCTTCCTCTGTAAAATAGCGGAGCGGAACAGCTAGTCCAGCCTGACGCAAGGACTGGGCCAAGTCTGCCGTAAAGGGCTGGGCCAAGTCCAAATCAGCCAAATCGTCCCGCATAAACAAGTCAGCTGGTGTCGAAATCGACTCTACTTGACCATTTTTCATAACAATAACCCGATCGCTAAGCGCTACCTCATCCAGGTCATGGGTAATGGAGATAACCGTCATGCCATGCTGATCCTTAATATCTTTAACAATCTGAATCAAATCCAGGCGCCCCTCTGGATCCAGCATGGAGGTCGCCTCGTCCAAAATAATAATCTTTGGACGCAAGGCAACCACACCAGCAATGGCAACACGTTGTTTCTGACCGCCAGATAGACGAGCTGGTTCTCTAATCTTGAAATCAGCCATTCCAACCAATTCAAGCGTCTCCTGGACGCGCTGACGCATTTCAGCCAAGGGGATGCCTTGGTTTTCCAAACCAAAGGCCACATCGTCCTCAACCGTTGCCCCGACGAATTGATTATCTGGATTTTGGAAAACCATACCAATCAAGCGACGCTTGTCCCAAACATTGTCAACAGTCAGCTTATCTCCATCGATAAAAATATCTCCAGACTCAGCCTCCAAAAGACCATCAATCAGACGAACCGTCGTTGACTTTCCTGAACCATTGTGGCCGATAATGGACAACCATTCCCCCTGTTTCACGTGAAACGTCACGTCGTTTAAGGTATAATTTTCAGCTTCTTCTTCGTATTTATACTTGAGATGCTTTACTTGGATAATATCTGTCATTTGAATGTATCTTTAAATAAATAAGACGCACCCTTGAAATAATCATAGCCTGAGTAGAGGGTGAAAAAGAGTGCGATATAGAGCGTGATTTGACCGAGCAAATTCCAGTGCAATAGGAGAAAAATAATGGCAAACATCTGTGAGAAGGTCTTGATTTTACCTGGCATAGCCGCAGCTAGTACAGTACCACCATTTTCTACCAACAATAGGCGAAGGCCTGTCACGGCCAACTCACGACAGATGATAATAGCCACCACCCAGGCAGGGGCAAAACCAAGCTCCACCAGCATGATGAAGGCCGTCATAACTAAAATCTTATCAGCCATGGGATCGGCAAATTTTCCGAAGTTGGTCACAACCTGCCATTTACGGGCCAGATAGCCATCCAAATAGTCTGTCACACTAGCCAAGGCAAAAATAATCGCAGCCAAATAATGGCTCAGTGCATCTTTCCAGACGGTCAAGAGTAGGATAAAAATCGGAATCACCAGTATCCGTCCTACCGTCAAGGCGTTGGGTATGTTTTCTTTTTTCATTTTTTTCATATTATTCAACCGTTAAATAGATAACTCCAGGATCAGCTGTGATGGCTGACGTATCCAAACTATTGCCAGCAATTTTGATAGAGACACCCTCTGTCACACCTAAAACCAGATTAGCGGCGTTTATGCCTTCTGGAATAGTCGCCGTGACTGTATTGGTTTCTGGAGATAGAACAAATCCACCCGCAATTTCTGTATCAGATAGACTGACCCAGCTAGTAGCATCTGTCACGGAAAGTTCCACCTCAACTGGACCCGCGTGTTCAGAAAGGACGACCGTCAACTCTGAGCCGCCACCCGAAGTCGTTAAAGTCCCTGAAGCCAACTCCTCTTGACTAGATGAACTAGAGGATTCATCTGTACTTGTAGAAGATGTATCACTTGCTTCCTCTGTCGATGCTGGGGAACTCTCTGAAACCACCTGGACAGTCGACGGAGCCAACTCTTTTCGTTCTTGATTCTGAACTCTATTCAATACGACATAGGTCAACAAGATAAAGATAGAGGTCGCAGCTAGTAGCAGGTAAACCAATGGTAAAATCGACGGCTTCCTCTTTCTAACCTTATAGCTTCGTTTTAATTCTGAAGCATGCTCTTCTTCCTGCCCATCCTCATGATAGATGACTAAACTATTTGTCATAAAAGCATCTACCAGGACATCACCATCCAGTTCTAGTACTTCCGCATATTTTTGCAAGAAAGAACGCGTATAGGATGGGTCTGGTATGATATCAAAATTATTAAATTCTAAGGCCTGTAAGTACTTAGCTTGAATCCCCGTCAATCGCTGAATTTCTACAAAATTCCAACCGCGACTCTCTCGGGCAGACCGCAATACCTCTCCTATACTTTTCTGGATCATAGTTTCCTCTCACTTACAATAATTTTCAATATAATATTTTAACAAAAAACTCATGAAATTTCGATGATAAGTTGCTAATTATTTCGGAAAAATCATATAATCTGTCATATCACAGTTCTCAATAAAGGCTTGACCCACTTCCAAGACATCCTGCAGACCGATAGATTCTATCAACTGAGGAAGGTCGAAAATACTTGCCCCCTCCAAACTATTGGCTACAAAATGGGTGGCCGTAAATTCCAAAGAATTGAGACTACGGATAAAATCCCCGTACATTTCCTTCTTCAGCAGGGCCAAGTGTTCCTCCGAAACATCCGGATCCTTGGCGAAACGGCTGACAGCCTTGCGCAAGCTGGCTGATAAACTGATTGGTTCCTTGGTATCCGCTGAAAAAATGACATGATGATAGTCTGGTGTTACCTCAACCTGGAAATGGAAGGACGAATCAATTTTCCCCTGATCATACAAGGTCTGGTAACGCTGTGATGTCCAACCAAAAAGCATGGCAAACAAAAGTTGCAGGCTGATTCGATAGGATGGTAAGTGAGCGAGAGAAATGGAATCGTTGCCTCTCAGACCTAATGCCAATTTAGGGCTGGCCACTTCAAAATACTCAGTCCGATTTTTCAAAATATCCAACTTTTTAACCGGCAAATGCTCAATCGGCTCAATCTCTGTATCATTCTGGGCAAGCTGGAAAGTTTTTACATGTTTCCAGACCTTCTTAACATCAAAATTCCCAATGACAAACAGGCTCATTTTTGAAGGATGATAAAAAGTCTCAAAATTTTCATATAAATCCTCAGCAGTGATAGCCTTGATAGATTCAATCGTGCCAGCGATATCGTGAGCCAGGGCTGTTTCTGGATAAAGGGACGACAATATACCTGTATAGAGACGGTAGTCCGCATCATCCTGATACATCTCAATCTCTTGACCAATAATCCCCTGCTCCTTGGACACATTTTCAGCCGTAAAATGTGGCTCACGGACAAACTGCTGGAGCAAGGCCAGACATTCCAAAACATTTTCCGTTGTTGAAAAGAGGTAGCTAGTCTGCCTCAAGCTAGTATAGGCATTGGCACTAGCCCCCAAATCCGCAAACAAATTCATCACATCATCTTCATCAGCAGTCTCAAATAATTTATGCTCCAGAAAATGAGCAATCCCTTCAGGATAGGAATAATCCTGTCCCTTCTTTTTAAAATGAGTATGAAGGGCACCAAATTCTGTGGTCAAGATACCATAGGTTTCCTTAAAATCTGTTTTGGGAAGAAAGGTAACTGTCAACCCATTGTCAACTGTCGCATAATAGAGTACTTCCTTCATGTAGGGGTACTTTTTTCTTCTAATTCTCATTCTTTAATGCCCTCCATGAAGTAAACAGCCTGTAAACGCACCAGCTGACCAACTCGTAAAATGTCCTCTCTAGATACCTTGTTTACAGCCTCAATCCACTCTTCCAATGTCACATTCCTTTGACCCATGGTAACCTGATTGTAAACTTGTTCCAGTAAATTATTTTGCCTATCCTGAGCCAGAGTTGCAGAATGAACCAGCATATTTTTTGTCAAATTTAGGTCATCCTCTGAAAACTTCCCTTGCTTAAGAGCCATAACTTGCTGTCTAATCAACTTGATAGCCTTGAGTTTATCTTGTCTGTTGATACCGGCATAAATCTTCAACATTCCTGAAAAGATTGAAATCTGACTGCCAATCGTATAGGCCAAACTTTCTTTTTCCCGCACATTCATAAATAATTTTGAATGGGAAAAAGCACCCAGTAAACCATTGAAAACCAATAAGGCTGGATAGTTTACATCATTGTAAACCACCTGTAAATGGTAAGCTAGTTCTAAAATCGATTGACGAGCCTCTTTTCGCTCAACTCTCTCCCTAGTAACCTTAGAATAAGCTTGCTGGTATTCTAATTCCAACTTGGGGTTACGGTATTTAAAACTGAAAGATGAAAACTTTTCTTGCACCAAAGCCTGGTCTACCTGACCGAGAACGAAAATATCAATCTTATCCAAGCGCAGCATGTTACTATAGGTTTTGAAGGCCGTCTCCGCCGTTACCTGCTCAACCAAATCAATCCGTCCAACACGGGGAATTTGAACTGCCTCATCCTCATAATAAAGTTTACTCATCTCAACATCCGCATGATAAAAATTGTCCTCCACCTCAGTTTCTAAAAAACTAATTAGATTATTTTTCTCAACTGCAAAGACATCTTCCTTAAAGGCACTGCCGTTCTTCAAAGGTTTGAAGAGACAGGCCTCAAGAAAATCAATAATCTCACCGGTAATATCCTCTTGTTCAGGCAAATAGTGAGGGTTGATGTAGGAAATCGTCAAATCCACAAAATGAACTCGTCCTCTCTTTGATACAGAAGTTGAAAAATGAGCTCCGTAGAGTTCTGCCAAACGCATCCGCAAGCGTTGTGCACTAGGATAATCTTGATTGCCCATTTCTAGCAAATTCGCCACCAATACACGTCCTGCAACCGTCTGTTCACTCATCTCCGCCGCAAACCGCACACGAATTCGATTGGTCGTGAATTTATCTGATTCAATAAAATGAAGCTCAACACCTTCTTGTAATTTCATCCTTTGCCTCTTTCAAAACATTGTACCTTCCATTATACCAAATTGTGTTATAATATTCTGTAACGAGGTGACTTATGGAATTTAAATTATTCGACGACTACATTACCCTTCAAGCTCTGCTCAAAACAACTGGAATTGTGCATTCCGGCGGGGCTATCAAGGGCTTTTTAGAAGAGAATACCATCCTGTTTAATGGAGAGGATGAAAAAAGACGAGGTAAGAAAATCCGTGTCGGTGACAAGATCAGTCTACCGGACCACGGCATTGACATCAACCTTGTGGCTCCAAGTCAGGAAGAAATTCTACAGCACCAAGAAGAGCAAGCTGAAAAAGCTCGTGTTGCTGCTATAGTAAAAAAACTCAACCAAGAAAACAAAAAGCAGAAGAAACAAGCTCCTCCTGTCAAGAAATCTGTAAAGAAGGTTGACAGGAAACCTGTCCGTTTCCCAGGTACCTAAGATGTGGTTAGAAAAATTACAACTACGCCACTTTCGCAATTATGACCAATTAGATATTGAGTTCCATCAAGGGCTCAATGTCTTTTTGGGACAGAATGCACAGGGTAAGACCAACATTTTAGAGTCTATTTATTTTCTAGCTTTGACACGCAGTCACCGCACTCGTTCAGATAAGGATTTACTCCAATTTGAAGAAAAAGAGTTATCCATTCAAGGTTTACTCCACCGGACTAGCGGTAAACTTCCACTTGATATCAACTTGACAGAAAAGGGGCGGGTGACCAAGGTTAATCACCTCAAACAAGCCAAATTGTCCAACTATATCGGGCACTTGAACGTTGTTCTTTTTGCACCGGAAGATTTACAGCTCATCAAAGGAGCACCTGCCCTCCGCCGAAAATTTATTGACGTTGAGTTGGGGCAAATAAAACCCGTCTACCTATCAGACTTGTCCAACTACAATCACGTTCTCAAACAGCGAAATACCTATCTAAAATCAACCGAAAAAGTTGACATGGATTTTCTCAGCGTACTAGACTATCAACTAGCTGATTACGGTAGTCGTGTTATCCAGCATCGGATTGATTTCCTCAAAAAATTAGAGGAATTTGGTAGCCGAAAAGTAGCCGAAATTTCTGGTCAAAGAGAAGAACTTCGGATTGACTACCTATCATCTGTTTCGTTGACAGACTCTGTCAACCTGGTTGACGATTTCTTGACAGAATTAGAAAAAAGTCGGAAACGAGATTTGTTCAAAAAAAATACTGGAGTGGGACCTCACAGAGACGATATTGCTTTCTTCATCAATGGTATGAATGCCCATTATGGTAGCCAAGGTCAACATCGTAGCCTCGTTCTCTCTCTTAAACTGGCTGAGATTGAGCTCATGAAAGAAATTACGCGAGAATATCCGATTTTACTGCTCGACGATGTGATGAGTGAATTGGACAATAGCCGTCAAGTCAAATTACTGGAAACCATCACAGATAAAATTCAAACCTTTATCACGACAACTTCGCTAGACCATCTCCATCAACTCCCAGAAAGTCTAAAAATATTCCATATTTCCAAGGGAACTGTAAAAGAAGACTTGTAAACATCGTTTACAAGTCTTTCTTTTTTATTTACAGTTTTGTCAATTATTGTACGGAATAGTTTGGTGCTTCGTTTGTAATTTGAACGTCGTGTGGGTGACTTTCTTTCAAACCAGCGCCTGACATTTCAATAAATTGAGCATTTTCACGTAATTCTGTCAGGTTGCCTGCTCCGACATAACCCATACCTGAGCGGAGACCACCGACCATTTGGAAAATCATATCTGCAACAGAACCTTTATAAGCGACACGACCTTCAATACCTTCTGGAACCAGCTTGTTTGCCTCATTGACAGAAGCTTGGAAATAACGATCCTTAGAACCTTGTTTCATGGCTGCGATAGAGCCCATACCGCGGTAGGTCTTGAATTTACGTCCTTGGAAGATTTCTGTTTCCCCCGGTGCTTCATCTGTTCCTGCAAACATTGACCCCAACATAACCGCATGACCACCAGCAGCCAAGGCCTTAACAATATCACCTGAATACTTGATACCACCGTCCGCAATGATGGTCTTACCATACTCACGCGCAACGCCAGCAGCATCGTAAATAGCAGTAACCTGTGGTACACCAACACCCGCAATAACACGAGTGGTACAGATAGAACCAGGTCCAATACCCACCTTGACAACATCCACACCAGCCTCGTAAAGGGCACGAGCTCCCTCAGCTGTAGCAATATTACCTGCAATCAAAGTACGGTCTGGGAAGTGGGCACGAATTTCCGCAATCTTACGGAGAACACCAGCAGAATGCCCATGAGCTGTGTCAATAACAATGGCATCTGCACCAGCTTCAAAGAGAGCCTCCGCACGTTCAAAAGTATCAGAAGTGACACCGACCGCACCAGCTACCAAGAGACGACCAAATTCATCCTTGGCAGCATTTGGAAATTCAATCACTTTTTCAATGTCTTTAATCGTAATCAAGCCTGACAAACGACCATTTTCATCCACCAAAGGCAATTTTTCAATACGGTGTTGGTGGAGAATCGCCTCAGCAGTTTCCAAATCCGTTCCAACAGGAGCTGTTACCAAACCATCGCTGGTCATATTGCTAGAAATCGGCTGTGAGTAATCGGTGATAAAACGCATATCACGGTTGGTAATAATACCCACCAGTTTGCGATTTTCCAGGGTTTCAACAATCGGTACACCTGAAATACGGTAAGTCGCCATCAATTTTTCAGCCTCTGCAATTGTATGCTCTGGTGTTAAGAAGAAAGGATCAATAATAACCCCATTTTCAGAACGTTTTACCTTACGCACTTCATCTGCTTGCTCTGCAATGGACATATTCTTGTGAATAACACCCAGACCACCTGCACGCGCCATAGCAATCGCCATTTTGCTGTCGGTTACCGTATCCATAGCTGCTGAAATGATAGGAAGATTGAGGGTCAAATTCGGAGCTAACTGTGTCTTTAAGTCAATATCGTGTGGCAAGACATGGCTCTCAGCCGGAATGAGCAAGACATCATCAAATGTAAAGCCTTTTTTCAAAAATTTAGTTTCCCAATTTGACATGGATGATTTCCTCTTTTCTCTTTTGTTTGAAATTTATTTTATCTATGATAACATTTTAAGAATATTTGTCAATCATTATTCGTCTTAATATCATTAAACATAAAAATCCAGAAAATTCTTTCCTAAAATATAAAACATTTACGAACGTTTTGGTTTTAAAAAATCACAATTAAAAATAAAAAAGCAACGTTTTTCAACATCACTTCTTCATTCGTTAGTCCTATTTAAAATAGTTGATTCCCATAGCATCCTTGACTTGGTCCAGAGTAGTTGCTGCTACTTGACGAGCTTTTTGACTGCCTGCCTCTAACATAGCATAGACCTGTCCCATATCTTTGGCAAACTCGATGCGACGCTCACGGATTGGCCCCAACTCACGTTCTAAGATATCCAAAAGATAGCGTTTGGTTTTGACATCTCCCAGACCACCGCGCTGGTAATGCTCCTTCATGGCCTCAATCTCAGCCTGATCTTCCTCACGACCAAAAACATCCAAATAATGGAAAACCATATTTCCTTCAATCTGACCCGGATCCTCGACACGGATATGGTTCGGGTCGGTATACATGGACATGACTTTCTTTTTCAAAGTGTCCATGTCATCTGCCAGATAAATCCCGTTGCCAAGTGATTTAGACATCTTGGCATTGCCATCCAACCCCGGCAAACGACCTGCAGCCTCGTTTTCAGGGTAAATCCCTTCTGGTTCCACCAAAACATCCGTCTGATAAGCGTGATTAAAACTACGAACCAGCTCACGGGTCTGCTCAATCATGGGCTTTTGATCGGTTCCAACTGGTACAAAGTTTGCCTTGAAAGCTGTAATATCTGCAGCCTGAGAAACCGGGTAGACCAAGAAACCTGCTGGAATGCCTTCACCAAAGCCCTTCTGGGCAATTTCTGTCTTGACAGTCGGATTGCGTTCCAGACGAGCAACTGACACAAGGTTCATATAGTACATGGTCAATTCAGCCAATTCTGGAATCTGACTTTGGATGAAAATGGTTGTCTTAGCTGGATCGAGACCTGCCGCTAAGTAGTCCAAGGCTACGTTACCAACCGACTCAATAATCTTCTGCGGTTCTTTAGCATGGTCTGTCAAAGCCTGCTGGTCTGCCAAAAATACAAATAATTCATGATTGCCTGCATTCTGTAAGAGCACACGATTTTTCAAGGAACCTACATAATGACCAATATGTAATTTTCCGGTCGGTCGATCGCCTGTTAAAATAATTGGTTTTGTCATAACTTCTCCTTTTACACTTATTTACAACACTGTAAACTTATTGTGAACAAAAATAAAAGCCCAGCACAAGTCTGTGCAAGGGCGTCAAGGACACGGTACCACCTTAGCTTATGAACAGTAAAGCCATTCATTTCTCTTTGCACATAAGGCCTGCTAGCCAAATCCTTATTTGTTCAGATTTCTATTTACCATCAGCCCATTCATAAAGAAGAATTACTTGTTTACACCGACCACAAGCTCTCTAAAAACCGTTCCTTTACTACTCTTCTGATTGATTATCATTATAACTGCTAACTAAGAGAAAGTCAAGCTGAGAAAGCCTTGACGATTGGCTTAAAATTCTGCATAATAGAACGTGCGTGTATATTAGAATATAGTATTAAAGGAGAAATCATGAAAGACAAGTTAAAAGATATTTCATTTGTGACGGCGGGTAGCATCATTATGGCTATTGGCTTCAATAGTTTTTTTCTGGAAAGTAATATTGTATCTGGAGGAATTGGTGGCCTGGCCATTGCCCTAAACACATTATTCGGTTGGGACCCAGCTACCTTTGTACTATTCTGCAATATTCCTCTCCTGGTAATGTGTTTCTATTTCCTTGGGAAATCTGTCTTTGTAAAAACTGTTTACGGTGCCATCCTCTATCCATTCTGCATGAAATTAACAGCTGGTTTGCCAAATTTGACCGATAATCCTTTACTTGCTGCAATTTTTGGCGGTATTGTTCTAGGTTTTGGTCTCGGACTTGTCTTTCTCGGTAATTCATCAACGGGAGGAACAGGCATCCTCATCCAATTTATCCATAAGTATTCTCCCCTATCACTCAGTCAAACCATGGTTATTATTGATGGTATTATCGTTGGCCTTGGCTTTATCGCCTTCGATCCTGATACTGTCATGTACTCCATCCTTGCCTTGATGACCATCAGCTATGTGATCAACCGTATGATGACGGGTACAAACTCTTCTCGAAACCTTTTTATTATTTCCCAAAAATACAAGGAAATCAAATCCTATATCACAACCGAAGTGGACCGTGGAGTAACAGAATTGCCCGTAATTGGTGGCTATACTGGGTCTGAAAAACGCATGTTAATGACAACTGTTTCTATCCCAGAAGTACAAAAATTGGAAAATCATATACTCCAAATTGACGAAACAGCCTTTATTATTATCTTACCAGCTAGCCAAGTTCGTGGTCGCGGCTTCAGCTTACAAAAAGATCATAAATCCTATGACGAAGATATTTTGATCCCAGGATGATTATAATTGAAGTTTAGACTGCTTTCTAGTACAATAAATCTAATAGACAGAAAATAGGAGAAACTATGCTTACAGTATCAGACGTGTCGCTCCGCTTTAGCGACCGCAAATTATTCGACGATGTCAACATCAAGTTTACAGCTGGAAATACCTACGGTTTGATTGGTGCCAACGGTGCCGGTAAATCAACTTTCCTGAAGATTTTAGCAGGAGATATCGAGCCAACAACTGGCCACATTTCACTCGGTCCAGACGAGCGTTTGTCCGTCCTCCGTCAGAACCACTTTGACTACGAAGATGAGCGCGTGATTGACGTGGTTATCATGGGAAATGAGCAACTTTACAGCATCATGAAAGAGAAAGATGCCATTTACATGAAGGAAGATTTTTCTGATGAAGACGGTGTCCGTGCTGCCGAGTTGGAGGGCGAATTTGCCGAGCTTGGTGGCTGGGAAGCTGAAGCTGAGGCTTCACAATTGCTCCAAAACCTGAACATTGCTGAAGACCGCCACTACCAAAACATGAGCGAATTAACCAACGGTGAAAAGGTTAAGGTGCTTTTGGCCAAGGCTCTCTTTGGTAAGCCCGATGTGCTTCTCTTGGACGAGCCAACCAACGGTCTGGACATCCAGTCTATCAACTGGTTAGAAGATTTCTTGATTGATTTTGAAAATACCGTCATCGTCGTATCCCACGATCGCCACTTCCTCAACAAAGTGTGTACCCACATGGCGGACTTAGATTTCGGTAAAATCAAAATTTTTGTCGGTAACTACGACTTCTGGAAACAATCATCTGAATTGGCAGCCCGTTTACAGGCTGACCGCAATGCTAAGGCTGAAGAAAAAATCAAGGAATTGCAAGAATTCGTTGCCCGTTTCTCTGCCAACGCTTCAAAATCCAAACAGGCAACCTCTCGTAAAAAAATGCTGGATAAAATTGAGTTGGAAGAAATTATTCCATCCAGCCGTAAGTACCCATTTATCAACTTCAAGGCCGAGCGTGAGATTGGTAACGACCTACTGACAGTTGAAAATCTCAAGGTTGTTATCGATGGAGAGACGATTTTGGACAATATCAGCTTTATCCTCCGTCCAGGTGATAAGGCTGCTATCATCGGTCAAAACGACATCCAGACAACTGCCCTTATGCGTGCCCTGGCTGGCGACATCGACTATGAAGGAACCATCAAATGGGGTGTAACCACTTCACAATCTTACCTGCCAAAAGACAATACAAAAGACTTCGCAACTGGCGAATCTATCCTGGAATGGCTCCGTCAGTTCGCTGAAAAAGGTGAAGACGACGATACATTCTTGCGTGGATTCCTTGGTCGTATGCTTTTCTCAGGCGACGAAGTCAAGAAGTCTGTCAACGTCTTGTCAGGGGGAGAAAAAGTCCGTGTCATGCTATCTAAGCTAATGCTGCTCAAGTCAAACGTCCTCTTGCTGGATGACCCGACCAACCACTTGGACTTGGAATCCATCTCTAGCCTTAACGATGGCGTGAAAGACTTCAAAGAGTCCGTTATCTTTGCCAGTCACGACCATGAGTTCATCCAAACCATTGCCAACCACATCGTTGTCATCTCGAAAAACGGGGTCATTGACCGTATCGATGAGACATATGATGAGTTCCTTGAAAATGCTGAAGTACAGGCAAAAGTTCAAGAGCTCTGGAAAGCATAATCAAAAAAGGCGATTTTATCGCCTTTTCTTATAAATTTATGAAATCAATTTTTAAACATAAGTCCATTTTTTATCTGTTAGCCTTTCTTCTTCCATTTACAATAATGGTCATTATCTTGTCAACCCAAGGTATTTGGTTGGGAAGTGATACAACCATTTTGGCCAGCGATGGGTTCCATCAATATGTCATCTTTCATCAAACTTTACGGAATGCTTTACACGGTAATAGTTCAATCTTTTATACCTTTACAAGTGGAATAGGCTTGAATTTCTACGCCCTATCGTCTTACTACCTGGGCTCTTTTCTATCGCCTTTAGTATATTTCTTTGACTTGCAGTCCATGCCAGACTATATTTATCTGTCAACTCTTGTAAAGTTTGGCTTGATAGGCTTGTCAACCTATACTAGCCTGAGAGGCATTTATAAAAACATCAAAACTGAATGGAGCTTACTTCTCTCCACCAGCCTTGCTCTCATGAGTTTCTCAACTAGTCAGTTAGAAATTTCCAGTTGGCTGGATGTTTTTATTCTGATTCCTATTATTTTACTGAGTTTACACAGAATGCTGACTGGTAAAGGTCGGATTATCTACTATATCAGTCTAGCCTGTCTTTTCATTCAAAACTACTACTTTGGTTACATGACTGCCATCTTTTTATTGATTTGGACACTTGCTCAGCTAACCAAATTCGATAAAAAAATTATTCGATTTATAGACTTTATAGTGGTGTCAATTCTGTCAACATTGACTGCTATGGTCATGTTACTGCCAACCTATCTAGACCTAAATACTCACGGAGAGACATTTACAAAGATTGTCAACTTAAAAACTGAGGACTCCTGGTATCTAGACTTTTTTGCTAAGAGCCTAGTTGGAAGTTTTGACACCACAAAATTTGGATCTATTCCGATGATTTTTGTTGGACTAACTCCGCTAATTTTAGCCTTGCTCTACTTTACTGTCAAAGAAATAAAATGGCAGACAAAATTAGCAAATGGACTGCTAGTAACCTTTATCATTGCAAGTTTTTATCTACAACCACTCAATCTATTCTGGCAGGGAATGCACGCGCCAAATATGTTTCTCTACCGCTACGCCTGGGTACTATCTATTGTCATTATTTATCTAGCAGCAGAAACCAGCACCTATTTGACCAACATTAAAATATGGCAAATTTGCCTTCCCTTTACAATTCTGTCAACCGGTTTTATCCTCACATATATTTTTAAAAATCACTACTATTTCTTGGACACTGTAAACTTTTTACTAAGTTTTGAATTTCTCTTTGCCTATCTTGTTCTATTTGTCAGCCTTCATTATTTCAAGTTTGATATCAAGTGGATACCTCTTTCTTTCTTACTGTTTACCTTATTAGAACTTGGTCTCCACACTCATTACCAGGTTCAGGGAATTTCAGATGAGTGGCATTTCCCTAGTCGGTCGAATTACGAAGAAAAGTTGACAGATATTGACAATCTTGTAAAAGAGACCAAGAGTGACAATGAATACTTCTATCGAATGGAACGCTTGTTACCTCAAACCGGTAATGATAGCATGAAGTTCAATTATAATGGTATTTCTCAATTTTCATCCATTCGCAATCGCGCTTCTAGTTCTACTTTAGATAAACTGGGTTTCCGTTCAGACGGTACCAATCTAAATCTGCGTTACCAGAACAACACCTTGATTGCGGATAGCCTATTTGGCATAACCTACAATCTGGCAAGCACAAATCCCAATAAATATGGATTTGATTTTCAGAAGAGTACCGATAGTATCAGTCTCTATAAGAATAACTACAGTCAGGGATTAGCTCTTTTGACCAATTCTGTTTACAAAGATGTCAAGTTTACAAATATGTCCTTGGACAATCAATCTGCCTTTCTAAATGAACTGACAGGACTGGATTACAAGTATTTTTATCAGATTAAGGACGTTCAATCATTCAATGGTGTTGACCTTGGAGGCCGCATAACTGTAAATAAACCTGTCAATCAGACCGATGCAACTATTACTTATAAACTAAATGTTCCAGCCAATAGCCAGGTCTATCTCAATTTACCAAATATTAGCTTCTCAAACGACTCTGTCAAAAAAGTTGTCATAACTGTCAATAACCTGTCAAATGAGTTCACACTTGACAACAGCTTTTCCTTCTTCAATATTGGTTATTTCTTAGAGGATACTGAACTTTCCTTCTCTATTCATTTTCCAGAAAACGAACAAGTTAGCTTTGATAAACCGCAATTTTTTCGGTTAGACCTTGGCCAATATTCTGAGGCTATGGAAATACTAGCCAGTAAGCAAGTTGTATCCACCGTAAAGTCGAACAAGGTAGAAGTAGAATTTTCAAGTCAAAATCCTGCTAGTTTGCTCCTAACCCTTCCTTATGATAAGGGATGGACTGCAAGCATCGATGGTAAAAAAGTAACAATATTAAAAGCACAAAATGGTTTTATGAAACTGGACGTAGAGCCTGGTCAACGACAGGCCGTCTTGACATTTATTCCACATGGATTTTACTTGGGATTAGGAATTTCCACGACAGCTATCTGTTTCTTTATTTTCTATAATTATTTGTTCAATAGACATAAGAACCGAGGTTAAACTTCGGTTTTTATAGTGCAAAAAAACCTTGATTTCTCAAGGTTTCCTAGTGTTTATTTACTCCGCCAACAGGGCTCGAACCTGTGACATCATGATTAACAGTCATGCGCTCTACCAACTGAGCTATGGCGGATGATATAGTCCGTACGGGATTCGAACCCGTGTTACCGCCGTGAAAAGGCGGTGTCTTAACCCCTTGACCAACGGACCATTATCAGTACGCTAACTAGTATAATACATGACCCTATTTTTGTCAACATTTTTTCAGATTTTTTTCACTTTCCGGCAACTTGACAGCTACCTATCTTTCATGTAAAATAGAAGAGTTGAAAGAGGTTCCATAGCTCAGCTGGATAGAGCATTCGCCTTCTAAGCGAACGGTCGCAGGTTCGAATCCTGCTGGAATCATCTCCGACCTGCTCTGGCAGGTCTTTTTTCTTGCCATAATTCCCAATTGATATACAAAACAAAGGGGAGGACACCTATGAGGGCATATTCTCCAAAGGATTGGGAAAACAGAGTAGATAGACAAACTCCAAGCATAAACCCAAAAATAATAATGTAGATATTTCGACCAGTTTCCTGCAAGTGTGCGTTCTTTTCCATCAATCCCTTAAACCAAATATAGGCTGCGTTTTTGACATTTCCAGTCATCATCACATTGGCATAATGGACACCCTTAAGACTTCTAAAAGTCTCTACTTGGATGGAAGCTGTAAAGGCCAATAAGCCCATAGTAAAAAATGAATTGACAAAGGGCGTCAGAACGATTGTTAATACAATCAAGCATAAAATGATTAAACTGCTCCCAAAATGCCAAGGATAGCGGTGTTTCAAAAAATATTTTTTGGCTAAATAAGTAAAAAATTGCCCCAGTGTAAAGAATACAATTGGGACTAAAAAGTGAATTGTACTCTTGATGCTGCCCTGGGCTAAATGACTAGCTAACAAAACGACATTACCAGACTGGACACCTGCAAACCGGCCACCCTGGGTCAAATAAGAAAAGGCATTCAAATAGCCGCTGACAAAGGTCAGACAGGTAGCCACTCTTAGCCCCTCATACACACGATACTCTCTCATTCTCTCATCTTCCTTGTTTCACGTGAAACTATTTGTGATAGGGACTTCCCTGTTGGATCATAAAGGCCCTGTATATTTGTTCCATCAAAACCAACTTCATCAATTGATGGGGCAGTGTCAATTTTCCAAAACTCATCAACAAATTCGCCCTTTTTTTAACCGAATCTGCCAATCCAAGGCTGCCTCCAATTACAAAGGAAATTTCTGAAAATCCCTTTACTGTAATATCTTCTAATTTTCTGCTAAATTCTTCTGAAGGAAATTGATTACCCTCAATGGCCAAAGCAATGACAAAGTCGCGCTCGTTGATTTTAGATAAAATCCGCTCCGCTTCCTTGGCCAATATTTGCTCGTTCTCAGCCTGACTAGCCTTGTCGGGTGTTTTTTCATCTGCTAATTCAAGCAGCTCCAATTTGGTAAACCGACTGAGCCGCTTGCTATACTCAGCAATGCCATCTTTTAAATATCTCTCTTTTAGTTTTCCAACTGTTATCACTTTTATTTTCATATTTCTATTGTAACATATCCACAAACTATCTAATAGATGAAATGTACAATAATGCAAGGAAATAGGGAGTCTATACACAGAAGAAAAAAGTTATCCACAGCTTGTGGATTGAATTTTGAAAATTTTAAGTTATAATTAAGAAAGGGAGTGTAATCTTTAGAAAATGGATTAAATCTGAAAGGGAAAAAGTCATGAAAAAGTATTTGAAATTTATCATTCTATTCGCCTTTGGGTTTCTAGGAGGAATCAGTGGCTATCTGGTTGCGTCCTCTTTCCAAAATCCCGCAGCTCCACAGCAAGCGGGGTCTGGTGAAACCACCATCAGCAAAGTTCAGTATCAAAATGAGAATTCAACAACCAAGGCTGTGGAAAAAGTACAGGATGCCGTAGTGTCTGTCATCAATTACCAGCAGCCTACACCAAATAGCCTCAGCTCTATTTTTGGTACTATTGAGAGCTCTGATGAGCTGGCCGTGGCAGGAGAGGGATCTGGTGTTATATATAAAAAAGATGGCAAGGATGCCTATATTGTCACCAACAATCACGTTATTGTCAATGCTGAAAAAATTGACATTCTCTTAGCATCTGGTGAGAAAGTTAGTGGACAGCTAGTGGGAGCAGACACCTATTCAGATATAGCCGTTATCAAGATTGATGCTGAGAAAGCCCACTCTGTCGCTGAATTTGCCAATTCAGACAGCATTAAGGTCGGAGAAACAGCCATCGCTATCGGTAGTCCTTTAGGTAGTGTTTACGCCAATACCGTCACCCAGGGCATTATTTCCAGCCTTAGCCGGACTGTCACTTCTCAAACAGAGGACGGACAAACCATCTCCACCAATGCAATACAAACAGATACAGCCATTAACCCAGGTAATTCTGGTGGCCCCCTCATCAATATTCAGGGTCAGGTTATCGGAATCAATTCAAGTAAGATAACTTCAAGTTCTCTGGCCAATAATGGTGGTGTCTCTATAGAAGGTATGGGATTTGCGATTCCTTCAAATGACGCTGTTTCTATTATCAATCAATTGGAAACAAATGGTAAGGTAGTTCGTCCAGCCTTGGGAGTTCACATGGTCGACGTGACCGATTTGTCAACCAGTCAATTAGAAAAAGCAGGTCTGGCAAATACAGATTTAACCTCAGGTGTAGTAGTTGTTTCAACCCAGTCAGGCCTACCAGCTGATGGCAAATTAAAAACCTACGATGTCATTACTGAGATCAATAGTAAGAAAATTGAGAGCAAGAGCGATTTACAGAGTGCCCTTTACAAACAAAAAATTAACGACACGATTACAGTCACCTATTACCGTCAAGGCAAAGAAGAGAAGGTTGACATAAAGTTGACACACTCTACAGATGACCTTTCTTAATAGTTGAAACAAAAACCTTACTTTACAGCATTGTAAAGTAAGTTTTTTTTTGCTAGAATGTCACTGTATGGAAGAATTAAAAAAGATAGCGATTAAGGATATTCAAACAAATCCTTTTCAGCCACGAAAACATTTTGATCAAGAAAAATTATTGGAACTAGCCCAGTCTATTCGAGAAAATGGAATTATCCAACCGATTATCGTCCGGAAATCCTCTCTCATAGGCTATGAATTATTGGCTGGGGAACGACGTTTACGAGCCAGTCAATTAGCCGGCCTAGAAGAAATTCCAGCCCTTGTAAAGGAATTATCCGATGACCAGCTCATGCTGCAGGCTATTATCGAAAACCTCCAACGGTCGGACTTAAATCCCATTGAAGAAGCAGCATCCTATCAAAAATTGATTGAAAAGGGGCTGACCCACGATGAAATTGCTCAAATTATGGGTAAATCCCGCCCTTATATTTCCAATCTTCTGCGTTTGCTGAGCCTCAGTAACAGGACCATTACCGCCATTGAAACCGGAGAAATCAGCCAGGGGCATGCCCGCCTCTTAATCGGTCTTCCTGAATCGAAACAAGTCTACTGGATAGAGCGTATCCAACAGGAGCAATTAAGTGTTCGTTGGTTGGAAAATGCTTTGAAAAAGAAGAAAAAGCAAGCCCCACCGAAAACAAATCTCTTTTTGAAGGAGCAAGAAACTGAATTACAGAAACTCCTAGGAACCATGGTCACGATTAGACAGCAGAAATCTGGTCAGGGGAAGCTTAGCCTATCCTTTGATTCCAACGAAGAATTCGAAAGAATTATCAACACCTTAAAAAAATTGTGTGACTAATAAAAATAATCCCCCTACTTATAAACAGGAATAAATAGTGGAAAAAGCCGATTTTATCGTGATAAATTTACTTATTCACATCTTGTGGATAAGTGATATAAACAGTGTGGAAAAATATTTATTCTTGTGGAAAACTTTTTCCTTTTATGGTAAACTTAGAATAAGCACTTTTTAGGAAGGGAGGCTTCAAATGGACAATGAACAAGAATTTTGGAATCGATTTATTGAACTAGCCCAGTCCAGTCTTTCCAATTCTGTCTACGAGCTACTGGTTGAAGAAGCGCGCCTGATTGAATTGCAGGATGGCGTTGCAACAATTTTTCTCGCTGGAACTAGCGACAGTATACTGGCCAGTAAGAAAAAATTGTGGAAACAAAATATTGAAGAACTGATACTGATTGCTGGTTTAGAAGTGTTGGGTGAGCAAATTTCCGTCACCTACCATACCTATCAATCTGTATCAGAACCAAAATCTGACAAGGCCTATAAAGCTGATAAGGTCGTTACAACACCAGCAGAAGCAGATACTCCAGCTCCGATAGGCAAGCCCAGCAAATCCAGTTTTCTTCCGATTCAATCAGGCATCCAGCCCCAATACACCTTTGATAACTTTGTCCAAGGTGGTAGTAATATGATGGCCAAATCTGCTGCTCTAGCTGTAGCTCATTCACCTGGACAGCTCTACAATCCTCTCTTTATCTGGGGAGGACCTGGTCTTGGGAAAACTCACTTGCTCAACGGAATTGGTAACCAAGTCCTGGGAGACAATCCACACGCGCGTGTTCAATATGTCACATCTGAATCCTTCCTTAACGAATTTGTCAACTATCTCACCAAAAAAGAACTGGACATGGAAGAATTTAAGGAGCACTATAGAAATCTTGACCTGTTGCTCATTGATGACATCCAGCTCTTAAAGGGGAAGGCTTCAACACAGGAAGAATTCTTCCACACCTTTGATGCTCTCTTGAGCCAAGGAAAACAGATTGTCCTAACCAGCGATCGAAATCCAGATAGCCTGGATAATTTGGAAGACCGCCTGGTATCCCGCTTTAGTTGGGGAGCTACCTGCCAGATTTACCCACCAGATATCGAAACGCGCGAGGCCATCCTCAGAACCAAGTGTGCCACCTATCCATTTGAATTTCCAAATGATACCCTGACCTATCTGGCAGGCCAAATCCAGTCCAATGTCAGAAATTTAGAAGGTATTCTCAAAGATATCAGCCTCCTGGCTGGAATGAGAAATTTGACCACTATCACCGTCGACATTGCAGCTGAGGCCATCCGAGGACGCAATCAGGCAGCACCAAAAAATTCTGTTATCCCAATTGAAACCATCCAGACTGAGGTCGGAAAATTCTACGGCGTTAGCCTCAAGGAAATAAAGGGAAGCAAGAGATTGCAAAATATTGTCCTAGCCCGTCAGGTAGCCATGTATCTAGCAAGGGAAATGACGGACAACTCCCTTCCAAAAATTGGCAAGGCCTTCGGTAATCGAGACCACACAACTGTCATGCATGCCTATAAAAAAATAAGGGACATGCTCAAGAATAACGAAAGCTTCCTGATTGAAATTACAAATATCAAAAATAAGATCATGTAATCCCATACTTGTGCGCAGTTTTCCACAAGTTGTAAACAAGCCTTTTTTCCTATTCTGATGCGCTTGCTTACACTTTTCCACAGAATACACAGGCTCTACTACTATTACTAACCCTTATTATATATAAATAAAGGAGAATCCATGATTCAATTTTCCATTAACAAAACTGTTTTCCTACAAGCATTAAATATTACCAAACGTGCTATCAGTACCAAGAATGCTATTCCTATTTTATCTACTGTTAAAATTGCTGTTAATACGGAAGGTATTACCCTGATTGGTTCCAATGGTCAAATTTCTATCGAACACTTTATTTCTGTTCAAGATAAAAATGCTGGTCTTTTGATTAGCTCAACCGGAGCTATCCTTCTGGAAGCAGCTTTCTTTATCAACGTAGTTTCTAGCATGCCTGATTTAGTTCTTGATTTTAATGAAATCGAACAAAAGCAGATTGTCTTGACTAGTGGTAAATCTGAAATTACCCTCAAAGGAAAAGAAGCAGAGCAATACCCACGTTTGCAAGAAGTGCCAACTTCAAAACCTCTGGTATTGGAAACAAAAGTCCTTAAGCAAACCATCAACGAAACAGCCTTTGCGGCCTCAACTCAGGAAAGTCGTCCAATCCTAACTGGTGTGCACTTTGTGCTAACAGATAATAAACAGCTCAAAACAGTGGCTACCGACTCCCACCGTCTCAGCCAGCGTAAATTGGTCTTGGAGACTGCAGGAGATGATTTCAATGTGGTCATCCCAAGCCGCTCTCTCCGCGAATTTACGGCCGTATTTACCGATGAAATTGAAAAGGTAGAGGTTTTCTTCTCCAACAACCAAATCCTCTTCAGAAGCGAGTATATTAGTTTCTATACCCGTCTTTTGGAAGGGACCTATCCAGATACCGA
Organism: Streptococcus sp. A23; assembly: GCF_043674155.1. Taxonomy (NCBI): domain Bacteria; kingdom Bacillati; phylum Bacillota; class Bacilli; order Lactobacillales; family Streptococcaceae; genus Streptococcus; species Streptococcus sp. A23. The sequence continues at coordinate 26,470 of NZ_JBIMJP010000022.1, forward strand.
CCGTCTCATTCCAAAAGAATTTAAGACGACAGCTGTTTTTGATACCTCCCACCTCCGTCAGTCTATGGAGCGTGCTCGTCTCTTGTCCAATGCTACTCAGAATGGAACGGTGAAACTGGAAATTACCAAGGGTATTGTCTCAGCCCATGTCAATTCTCCAGAAGTAGGCCGCGTCAATGAAGAAATCGATACCTTGGACGTTTCAGGTGAGGATCTGGTGATCAGCTTCAACCCAACTTATCTGATTGAAGCCCTCAAAGCGACCAACAGTGAGCAGGTGAAGGTGAGCTTTATTTCCAACGTTCGTCCATTTACTCTGGTACCAATCAGTGAGGATGACGATTTTATCCAATTGGTAACCCCTGTTCGTACCAACTAATAACAGTAAAAGCGGCCATTGAGCCGTTTTTATGTTATACTAAAATTACCTATGATTGTACACATTTTAGCAAATCCAAATGCTGGCAGCCATTCTGCAGAGAGTATAATAGACCAGCTTAAAAAAACTTATCCACAAGTAGAATTTAAGACCTATCTGACCCAGGGTAAGCATGATGAGAAAGTTCAGATTCAAAAGATTTTAGAAGGCTATGGAGATGGGGATAGACTGCTCATTTTAGGTGGAGACGGTACGCTATCTAAAAGCCTGACGGATTGGCCAAGCCAACTACCTTTTGCTTATTATCCGACAGGTTCGGGCAATGATTTCGCCAAATCAATGAAAATCAGAGAGATAGATACTGTCCTAACTGCCCTCTTGACAGAAAAAACGCAGTCTATTTGTGTTTTGAAGACGTCCTTTGGGATTATTGTCAATAGTATGGATGCTGGTTTTGCTGCCCAGGTGATTGCACGCTCAGAATCCTCTAAGCTCAAAAACTGGCTTAAGCGCGTGAAAGTTGGCAAATTGACCTATCTGATAATGGCTATCAGAAGTCTTTTAGATGCGCAGTCCTTGACATTGGACGCGGTCATTGATGGCCAGAAACAACAGTTGAAGAATCTCTTTTTCCTGTCTCTTGCCAACAATACCTACTTTGGCGGTGGTATCATGATTTGGCCGGAAGCCTCTGCTCATGAGCAGAAAATCGATTTGGTTTATATTGAAAACGGCCCAATTCATAGACGTGTGCTGGCCTTGCTCGATTTGGTCCTTAAGCGTCATAAGAAATCCAAATATATCAAACATATCCAGTGCCAAACCATTTCTATCAAAATCAGTCAGCAAATCCTATTTCAAACGGATGGTGAAATGCTGGCGGGGACAGAGTTTGCATTGACTTGCCAAGAAAGAAAAATCTATCTATAAGGAGTTAACATGTATCAATTAGGAACATTTGTCGAAATGAAAAAGCCTCATGCCTGTGTCATCAAATCGACTGGCAAAAAAGCCAATAAGTGGGAAGTCATTCGTTTAGGTGCAGATATTAAAATCCGTTGCAGCAACTGTGACCATGTGGTTATGATGAGCCGGCATGATTTTGAGCGGAAAATGAAGAAAGTTCTTGATAGCGAGTCCTAGTTGACAGTTTGCAACTGCTGGTTGAGAAAATTTCTGAAGTGTTGCTAGTCAGCTACTCATGTCTAAGTTATACTAATCTTAGAAATCAGGAGGAATCTATCATGACTCAATTAGCCCAACAAATTCGAGCTTTACGCACAGCTAAGAATTTATCCCAAGATGGATTGGCAGAAAAACTCTATATTTCCCGTCAGGCTATTTCCAAATGGGAAAATGGTGAGGCAACGCCAGATATTGATAAACTGGTCCAGCTGGCAGAAATTTTTGATGTCAGTATAGACTATCTGGTTTTAGGAAAAGAACCTGAGAACAATACCAAGGAAACAGGAACATATCAAACAGCAGAGCAAAAAATGGATATTTGGCAATTTATTGCTGGCTATTGGTGGATAGTGCTCTCTATTTTGGGATATTTATCTTGGTTTCTACCTCATATTTTGCCATCTATTTTTGGATGATACAAAGCTTGTTGATTGTACCTTTGTCAATGATGTGAGACCCGAAATATCGTTTTGAAGCAATCGATTTGTTAAGCTTTACTAGGAGCCAGCTCCTAGTAAAGCTTTTCTGATATCGATAGGAGATTTCCAACCTAAAGTTTGCATAGGAAGTCGATTGGAGTGATAAAGATAGCTCTTCATCTGCTTAATAAGATCGTCATAGGAATAGAAGTTCAAGTGCTGGTAGAAACGTCGGTTATCATTTCGATGACTGCGCTCAACCTTGCCATTATGTCTGGGTGTTCGAGGA
>NZ_JBIMJP010000023.1:0-26142 GCF_043674155.1 Streptococcus sp. A23
TGGCTCGGTAGCTCAGTTGGTAGAGCAATGGATTGAAGCTCCATGTGTCGGCGGTTCGATTCCGTCTCGCGCCATTACCCAAGATCATCTTGGGCGCGTAGCTCAGATGGTTAGAGCGCACGCCTGATAAGCGTGAGGTCGGTGGTTCGATTCCACTCGTGCCCATTTCATTCGTTATTAAGGAGAATTACTCAAGAGGCTGAAGAGGACGGTTTGCTAAATCGTTAGGTCGGGTAACTGGCGCAAGGGTTCGAATCCCTTATTCTCCGTAGTAAAGAGATATCGTTAGATAATCTCTTTTTATTTTACACAAATTGGGTGACAGTCATGAATAAATTTTTTCGCTATCTCTTATACGCTCTTTCAGTTGTAATTATATCGTTTTCTTTGCTTTTTCTTTCGACGAGGGTCAATATATTTAATGGATTTTCAGTCGTTACTAATGGACTTTCAACTGTTCATAGGTTTGTTGGTTGGCCTTTTCAATCCTTAGCGCGACAGAAGAATATTGTAGAAGACTTATTTGCCAGTTACGATGAAAATAGTGACCTTAAGTCTTCAATTATGGCACTTGGCAATGTTCAATCACAGAATGAAAGTTTGGTGAAAGAAAACGAAAACTTGAGAAAGAATCTTGCTATGAAGGAGGAGTATTCTAGCTTAGATTTTACAGCTGCTATGGTTGTTTCTCGTTCGCCAATGGCTTGGAACCAGACCCTAACGGTCGATATGGGGGAAAATGATGGAATAACCTTAAACAGTTTGGTATTGTCAAATAATGGTTTGATTGGTTTTGTTTCAGATATGACGTCGACTAGTTCAGTAGTTTCCTTGTTTACGAATGACTCTTTTGAGTTAAAAGTGCCCGTCAAGATTATTCTGGGATCTGACTCGGTTTATGGTATTCTATCTGGTTATGATGTTGAATCAAATAGCTTTATCATTTCGCAGTTGAATGAAGAAAGGGAGATAAAGGTAGGGAGTCAGGTTGTGACGAGCGATTTTGGTGGAACTGTGCCGGCAAATCTGCCAGTGGGGAAGGTTCAGTCTGTGCAGGAAAATGCAAGTAGCAGTGAAAAGTCTGTATTTGTCTCACCTGCGGCTGATTTTTCCAATCTATATTCGGTGTTAATGATTGGTAAATAATATGAGAAATAAATGGTTTCCTATTCTATTCCTAAGTTTTTCTGTGCTTATTTTTCTATTGGATGGGCAACTAGCCCTCTTGTATACAAATTTTTTACCGGGATTTTTGTCAGCGAGTTCCTATCTTCTTTTTTTCTATGCCTTGTATGTTAGTTTGCAATGTCGATTTTCTCAGACAGTTCTTCCAGTGGCCATTTTAGGTTTTCTTTTTGATATTTATTACTTAGATCTTATTGGTGTGGCTACGGTATTATTCCCAGTTCTCTTGTATTTCGTTTATTATTTTAGTGATAAGTTACCTTGGAAATTTGGGACCTTGCTTATGATGCAGTTTGTCATGATTTTCTTTTTTGAAATGATTGGCTTTCTTTTGGCACGAGTGTTTAGCTTATCTCATCTGTCTATTTTCATTTTTCTCTTCTATCATTTACTTCCAACTCTGATTATCAATACTCTGATTTTTATATTTATTTATCCATGGCTAGGCCGATTTTTTTTCCATCACAGTTAAGACATAAAAGTGTAATAAACGCGTAATATTAGGGCGCATTTTTTGTGATAGAATAATAGAAGTCAGAAAGTATAGAGGAGTATCTTGCAATATGAAGAAACAAGTAATTGCTACACTATTTTTGAGCACGATCGTTCTTTCTCAAGTAGGTAATGTAGCGACAATCAGTGCAAATGATACTGATAGTAAAATTGCCGCTCAAGATGAGAAAATAAATTCGATTGCAGCTCAACAAGCTTCAGCACAAGCAGAGGTTGAAGCACTTCAAGGAAAAGTCAATGCCATCTATGCAGAACAGGATGCATTGAATGCAGAAAATGAACGGTTAGAAGAAGAATCTGCTCAATTGAGCGCTGAAATTGAGCGTCTGTCTGCGGATATTGTTTCACGTGATGGTGTCTTAAAAGAGCAAGCTCGTAGTGCTCAAGTAAATGGTTCTGCAACTAGCTATATCAATACTGTATTGGATTCAAAATCGCTCGTTGATGCAGTATCTCGTGTTAACGCTATGCGTGAAATTGTTTCGGCAAACAAACGTATGTTGGAACAACAAAAATTAGATAAAGAAGCTATTGAAGAAAAACAAATCGCTAACCAAGAAGCGATTAACGTTGTATATGCTAACAAGCAAAAATTAGAAGATGCAGCGGTTGAGTTGAAAACACAAGAAGCATCTTTGAAAGCAGCTCAATTGAACTTGGCTGCTGAAAAAGCAACTGCTGAAAATGAAAAAGCATCTTTGCTTGCTCAAAAAGCAGCAGCTGAAGAAGCAGCGCGTAAGGCGGCTGAAGAGCAAGCAGCTTATCAGGCTCGTCAAGCTGAGCTTGCGGCTAAACAAAGACAGGCTGTAGCGCCAGTTATTTCTAATACTGTTGCAGCTGCCACACCAGCTCCTGCGACTCCTGCGGCAGAGACGCCAGCTCAAGCACAGGAAGCTACACCGGCTCCTGCTCCAGCAGTTGCGGCAGCTACACCGGCTGCTGAAGCGACAACGGTTGCCACACCAGTTGTTACTTACTCTGCAGGTAATACTTATCCTGTAGGTGAATGTACATGGGGTGTTAAACAGATTGCTCCTTGGGTAGGAAACTACTGGGGTAATGGTGGTCAATGGCTTGGTTCTGCAGCTGCAGCTGGTTTCAGAACTGGTTCGACACCACAAGTTGGCGCAGTTGCAGTATGGACCAATTCTTACTATGGTCACGTTGCAGTAGTAACAGCTGTAAATGGATCTGAAATTCAGGTAATGGAATCAAACTTTAACGGTAATCGTTATGTAAGTAATTTCCGTGGCTGGTTTAATGCTAGCTCCTCAGGAATTGCTGGCTACATTTATCCAAATTAAAATTTCATAGGACGTCTATTGGAGGCGTTCTATTTTTATTTGAAAAATGGAGAAAAAAGGTTTAAAATAGATAAGTAGAAATTTTTAGGAGGCAGTCATGGCGTTTTCTGACTTAATGTTGTTTGCTTTATCATCCAATCAAAAGCTTGCAGCTGAAGTAGCAAAAGAAATGGGAATTCCTTTAGGGAAGTCAAGTGTTCGTCAATTTTCTGATGGTGAAATCCAGGTAAATATCGAAGAATCGATTCGTGGTAGCCATGTGTACATCCTTCAATCAACAAGTTCTCCTGTAAATGATAACTTGATGGAGATTTTAATTATGGTAGATGCCTTGAAGAGGGCTTCTGCTGAGTCAGTTAACGTTGTGATGCCATACTATGGTTATGCACGCCAGGACCGTAAGGCTCGTTCTCGTGAGCCAATTACGTCAAAACTAGTAGCTAATATGTTAGAGACCGCAGGTGTAAATCGTCTCTTGACCATTGACCTCCATGCGGCACAAATTCAAGGTTTCTTTGATATTCCGGTCGACCATTTGATGGGTGCGCCTTTGATTGCAGATTATTTTGAGCGTCGTGGCATGATGGGAGATGGTTATGTGGTTGTATCTCCAGACCATGGTGGTGTGACCCGTGCACGGAAGTTGGCCCAATTCTTGAAAACACCGATTGCCATTATTGATAAGCGCCGTAGTGTCGATAAGATGAATACTTCTGAGGTTATGAATATCATCGGTGATATTAAGGGCAAGACCTGTATCTTGATTGATGATATGATTGATACGGCAGGAACAATTTGCCATGCGGCAGATGCTCTGGCCGAAGCTGGTGCAACAGCTGTCTATGCATCTTGTACCCACCCTGTCTTGTCTGGACCTGCTATGGATAATATCAGTAAGTCAGCCATAGAGAAACTGGTTGTCTTGGATACCATTGAGATTCCACAAGACCGTTTGATTGATAAGATTGAGCAGATTTCTATAGCGCATTTGTTGGCGGAAGCGATTATTCGTATCCATGAAAAACGTCCGCTGTCACCGCTGTTTGAATCACATAAAAGATAATGAGGGTAAAGGGGAGCGCAAGCTTCTCTTCTTTTTTTCTGTTCATTCTGCTGGAAATGTATTATAATAAACCTATATCTTTTTGAGGTGAATGTATGAATTTATTAGATCGTTTTAATAAAAATCTCAATCGAATTGAAGTGTCTATGATTCGTCAGTTTGATCAGTCGATTTCTCATATTCCTGGAGTTTTGAAATTAACGCTGGGCGAGCCTGATTTTACGACGCCAGACCATGTCAAGGAAGCGGCTAAGGCGGCCATTGATGACAACAAGAGTTATTATACTGGTATGGCAGGTCTTTTGGAATTGCGTCAGGCGGCAGCGGAATTTGTATTTGAAAAGTACAATCTGTCCTACAATCCAGAAACAGAAATCCTGTCAACTATTGGAGCGACAGAGGCTTTGTCGGCTAGCTTGGTGGCTATCTTAGAAGCTGGAGATACGGTGCTCTTGCCTGCGCCAGCTTATCCTGGTTATGAGCCGATTGTTAATATGGTCGGGGCAGATATTGTGGAAATTGATACGACGGCCAATGATTTTGTATTGACACCAGAGATGCTGGAACAAGCCATTATCGAGCAGGGAGACAAGCTCAAGGCGGTCATTCTCAACTATCCTGCTAATCCGACTGGTGTGACCTATTCACGTGAACAGATTGCGGCCTTTGCAGATGTTTTGCGCAAATACCCAATCTTTGTCTTGTCTGATGAGGTTTATGCTGAATTGACCTACACAGGTCAGCCTCATACGTCGATTGCGGAGTTTTTGCCTGAGCAGACCATTCTCATTCAAGGTCTGTCCAAATCCCATGCTATGACGGGATGGCGGATTGGTTTAATCATGAGTCAGGCGCCGATTATTGCGCAGATTATCAAGAGCCACCAGTACTTGGTGACAGCGGCATCGACAGCTATGCAGTACGGCGCGGTTGAGGCTTTGAAAAATGGTAAGGATGATGCTCTACCGATGCGAGCGGAGTACATCAAGCGTCGGGATTATATTATCGAGAAGATGACGGAGTTGGGCTTTAAGATTATCAAGCCAGATGGTGCCTTTTACATTTTTGCGAAAATTCCTGCGGGCTATAGTCAAGATTCCTTTAGCTTCTTACAGGAATTTGCCCAGAAAAAGGCGGTGGCCTTTATTCCGGGTGCGGCTTTCGGTCAATATGGTGAGGGCTATGTGCGGATTTCCTATGCAGCCAGCATGGAGTCTATCCAAACAGCCATGGTCCGTCTAAAAGAGTTTTTAGAAGAAAATGGAGCGAATTGAGACAAGGGGATTAGTCCTTTATAATCGCAATTACCGAGAAGACGACAAGTTGGTCAAGATTTTTACGGAACAGGCTGGCAAGCGGATGTTTTTCGTGAAACATGCCTCTAAGTCCAAGTTGGTTGCGGCTATTCAGCCCTTGACCTATGCGGATTTTATTGTCAAAATCAATGAAGAGGGTCTGTGCTATATCGAGGATTTTCATCAGGTTCAGCCCTTCAAGGAAATCAATGGGGATATTTTCAAGCTCAGCTACGCAACTTATTTGATGGCCTTGGCGGATGCTGCCTTGCAGGATAGGGTTCATGATGCGCCGCTCTTTGCCTTTTTGGTTAAGACTTTGGATTTGATGGAATCGGGCTTGGACTATGAGATTTTGACCAATATTTTTGAAATTCAACTGCTGGAGCGGTTTGGAATTGGGCTTAATTTTCACGAGTGTGCTTTTTGTCACCGAGTTGGCCTACCTTTTGACTATTCCTATCAATACAGTGGCGTTCTCTGTCCGCAACATTATCATAAGGATGAACGAAGGGCTCATCTGGACCCCAATGTGCCCTACTTGCTGGACCAACTTCAGGCCATTTCTTTTGATGATTTAGAAACCATTTCGATCAAGCCGGACATGAAACGGAAGTTGCGGCTCTTTATCGACCAGCTCTATGAGGAATATGTCGGTATTCACTTGAAGTCCAAGAAATTTATCGATGATTTGTCGTCTTGGGGGCAGATTATGAAGAAAGAAAATGAGGAAAACGAATGAAACGTATTGCAATTGATGCTATGGGTGGGGACCATGCCCCTCAGGCGGTCATTGAAGGGGTTAATCAGGCCCTCAAGGAATTTTCAGATATTGAAATTCAGCTCTATGGGGATGAGGCTAAAATCAAGCCCTATTTGACAGCGTCGGAGCGAGTGACCATTATCCATACGGATGAGAAAATCAATTCGGATGATGAACCAGTTCGAGCTATTCGTCGCAAGAAAAACTCTTCTATGGTTTTGGCGACTCAGGCTGTTAAGGATGGGCAGGCGGATGCAGTGCTATCAGCTGGAAATACGGGGGCTCTTCTGGCGGCAGGTGTCTTTGTTGTCGGTCGCATCAAGAATATTGATCGTCCCGGACTCATGTCCACTCTGCCGACTATGGATGGCAAGGGCTTTGATATGATGGATTTGGGGGCCAATGCAGAAAATACAGCTCATCACCTCTATCAGTATGGTATTCTTGGCTCATTTTATGCGGAGCATGTGCGTGGGGTCAAGAATCCGCGCGTGGCTCTCTTGAACAATGGTACGGAGGAAACCAAGGGAACACCTGTGCATCAAGAGGCTTTTGCTCTTCTCAGTCAGGAACCGTCTATCAACTTTATCGGCAATGTGGAGGCGCGTGAGTTGCTCAACGGCGTTGCTGATGTGGTTGTGACCGATGGTTTCACGGGAAACGCTGTGTTGAAAACAGTTGAAGGAACGGCTAAGTCTATCGTCGGTCAGTTGACAGGTGCTATCAAATCAGGTAGTTTCCTAGCCAAAATCGGTGGTCTCTTGCTCAAACCGACCTTGAAGAAGGCTCTAGGAGCCTTGGATTACAAGACGGCAGGCGGCGCAGTCTTATTGGGACTCAAAGCTCCGGTTATTAAAGCGCACGGGTCTAGCGATGCAACAGCTATTTTCTATACGATAAAGCAGGTTCGTCAGATTTTGGATGCTAATATAGTAGAAAAATCAGTGGCCAAATTTTCACCAGTGGAGAACAATCATGACTAGAGAGCAAGTTTATCAGAAGATTGTGGAGATGATTCAAGAGGAGAAGGGAGAGGACTTTCTTGTCCAGCCTGATTCTTCCTTGATGGACAATATTGCCCAAGATTCAGTTGAGGTCATGGAATTTGTTCTTAATTTGGAAGATGAATTTGGTGTCGACGTGCCAGATGCTGCCATTGAGCGATTCGAGACCTTGGCTGATATAGCAGATTTTATTTATGATGAAAAACAAAAACGTTCGTAGTTTACGGGCGTTTTTCTTTATTTTTTGTAAATAATTAGGTTATTTTTTGAATTGACGAATATTATTTGATAAGATAGAGTGAAAGACTAGTATATCTTACGAAAGGCGAACATTTTCATGAAAACAGACCTTATCTATTCAGGAAAAGCTAAGGATATTTACGCAACGACGGATGGCCAGCAAATTGTGGCGGTTTACAAGGATCAGGCGACGGCTTTTAATGGTGGGAAGAAAGAAGAGGTAGTTGGCAAGGGGCGACTCAACAATCTGATTTCTTCCTTGATTTTTGAAAAGATGGAGGCTGCAGGAATTGCAACTCACTTTATCAAACGCCTGTCTGATATCGAGCAGCTCAATAAAAAGGTGGACATCATTCCGCTGGAAGTGGTCTTGCGCAATGTCACGGCTGGTTCTTTTTCCAAACGTTTTGGGGTGGAAGAAGGGCTAGAACTTGCGACGCCTATTGTAGAATTTTACTATAAAAACGATGACTTAGATGATCCTTTTATCAATGACGAACACGTTGCTTTTCTGGATTTAGCAAGTGCGGAGGACCTTGCCTATATCAAGGCAGAAACGCGGAAAATCAACGATTTCTTGCAGGATTTGTTTGCTCAGATTGGTCTGCGCTTAGTCGATTTTAAACTGGAATTTGGCTATGACAAGGATGGTAATATTCTATTGGCGGATGAATTTTCTCCGGATAATTGCCGACTGTGGGATGCGAACGGTAATCATCTGGACAAGGATGTTTTCCGGAGAAATCTTGGGTCTCTAACGGATGTTTATGAGTTGGTATTGACAAAATTGCAGGAAGTGAAATAGGGGATTGGTAGCTTAGATATGGCGAAACGGATTTTTGTTGAGAAGAAGGCAGATTTTCAGATTAAGGCGGAGGTTTTGCTCAAGGAATTAGTCCACAATTTGCAGTTGAACAGTCTGTCTAGTTTGCGTTTGGTGCAGGTTTACGATGTCTTTGGCTTGGAAGAAGACTTGTTTGAGCAGGCAGTCAAGCATATTTTTACAGAACAGGTGACGGATAAGGTCTTGACTGAGAAAGATTTGGAGCTAAATCAGGCTGTTTCTTTTGCGATTGAGGCCTTGCCGGGACAATTTGACCAGCGCGCAGCTAGTGCCCAGGAAGCCTTATTACTCTTAGGTAGCCGTCAAGAGGTTCGTGTCAATACCGGTCAGCTTTACATTTTGAATGCAGATGTGATCGAAGACGACTTAGCTGCGATTAAGAAATACTTGCTCAACCCAGTTGATTCCCGTTTTAAGGATATGGATGTGCCTTTGTTATCTCAGGAATTTTCTGTATCTGATGCGACAATTCCGACCTTGGACTTTTTTGAAACGTATACGGAAGCAGATTTTGCGGCCTACAAGCGTGAGGCTGGTTTGGCCATGGAAGTGGAAGACCTGCTTTTCATTCAGGACTATTTCAAGTCAATCGGTCGTGTGCCAACCGAAACAGAGCTCAAGGTTTTGGATACCTATTGGAGTGACCACTGCCGCCATACGACATTTGAGACAGAACTTAGGTCTATTGACTTTTCAGCTTCAAAATTCCACAAGCAATTGCAGGCGACTTATGACAAGTATCTTGCTATGCGAACTGAGTTGGGTCGGACAGATAAGCCACAGACGCTTATGGATATGGCGACGATTTTTGGCCGTTATGAGCGAGCAAATGGTCGTCTGGATGATATGGAAGTGTCAGATGAAATCAATGCCTGCTCGGTGGAAATTGAAGTGGATGTGGATGGTGTAAAAGAGCCATGGCTCCTTATGTTCAAGAATGAAACCCACAATCACCCAACAGAAATCGAACCTTTCGGTGGTGCCGCAACCTGTATCGGTGGAGCCATTCGTGATCCCTTGTCAGGTCGTTCCTATGTTTATCAGGCCATGCGAATTTCAGGTGCAGGTGATATTACCCAACCTCTGACAGCTACTCGCTCAGGGAAATTGCCACAGCAAATCATTTCAAAAACAGCGGCGCATGGTTATTCTTCATACGGAAACCAAATTGGTCTGGCGACCACCTATGTGCGTGAGTATTTCCACCCAGGCTTTATCGCTAAACGGATGGAACTTGGTGCCGTGGTCGGTGCCGCTCCAAAGGAAAATGTGGTTCGTGAAAAACCAACTGCAGGCGATGTGGTCATTTTGTTGGGTGGCAAAACAGGCCGTGACGGAATCGGTGGGGCAACAGGCTCTTCCAAAGTGCAGACGGTTGAGTCTGTGGAAACGTCTGGAGCGGAAGTCCAAAAAGGAAATGCCATTGAAGAACGCAAAATTCAGCGTTTGTTCCGTAATGGTGACGTGACTCGCTTGATTAAAAAATCCAATGACTTCGGTGCAGGCGGTGTCTGCGTAGCCATTGGTGAGCTGGCAGACGGTATTGAAATCGACTTGGATAAGGTTCCACTCAAGTATGCTGGCCTGAATGGTACGGAGATTGCCATTTCTGAATCACAAGAGCGGATGAGTGTAGTTGTCCGTCCTCAAGATGTGGAAACCTTTATCGCAGCCTGCCGTCAGGAAAATATTCATGCGGTTGTTGTAGCCAAAGTCACTGAAAAACCAAACCTGGTCATGACTTGGAATGGTCAAACCATAGTCGATTTGAAACGTTCCTTCCTTGATACCAATGGTGTGCGCGTGGTGGTGGATGCCAAGGTGGTTGACAGCACTGTCAATTTACCAGAAATGCGTAAAACATCTGCTGAAACCCTGCAAGAAGACTTGAAAGAACTTTTATCAGACCTCAACCATACTAGTCAAAAAGGTTTGCAGACCATTTTCGACTCATCTGTTGGTCGTTCAACCGTCAACCACCCACTCGGAGGTCGTCACCAGCTGACACCGACAGAAAGCTCTGTGCAGAAACTACCTGTCCAACACGGTGTGACGACAACGGCTTCCGTCATGGCTCAGGGTTATCATCCGTATCTGGCAGACTGGTCACCTTACCACGGAGCAGCCTATGCGGTCATCGAAGCGACAGCTCGCTTGGTGGCAACAGGGGCTAACTGGTCCAAGGCTCGCTTCTCCTATCAGGAGTATTTCCAGCGCATGGACAAGCAGGCTGAGCGTTTCGGTCAGCCAGTAGCAGCACTACTGGGATCTATCGAGGCTCAGATCCAGCTTGGCTTGCCGTCTATCGGTGGCAAGGATTCCATGTCTGGTACCTTTGAGGACTTGACTGTACCGCCGACCTTGGTTGCCTTTGGTGTGACAACGGCAGACAGTCGCAAGGTTCTATCGCCTGAGTTCAAAGCGGCTGGTGAGTATATTTATTATTTACCAGGTCAAGCCTTGTCGGAAGACATTGATTTCGCCTTGATTAAGTCTAATTTTGAGACTTTTGAAAAATGGCAGAGCGATTATGCGATTACGGCTGCTAGTGCAGTCAAGTATGGTGGTGTCTTAGAAAGTCTAGCCCTCATGTCCTTTGGTAACCAAATCGGTGCAGAAGTCGAGCTGGCGGAACTTGAAACTAGCCTGACAGGTCAGCTAGGTGGCTTTGTCTTCACATCCAAAGAAGACATTCCAGATGCTGTGAAAATCGGTCAAACGACTACAGACTTTGCACTGCTTGTCAATGGTGTCAATCTAGCCGGACAAGACTTAAAAGCTGCTTTTGAAGGTAAGTTGGAAGAAGTCTATCCAACAGCCTTTGAACAGGCGACAGACTTACAGGATGTTCCAGCAATTACCAGTTCAGCAGTTCTACAAGCCAAGGAAACAGTAGAAGTACCGCTTGTTTACATCCCAGTCTTCCCAGGAACTAACTCAGAATACGACTCCGCCAAAGCATTTGAACAGGCTGGTGCCAAGGTCAAATTGGTTCCTTTCGTGACGCTGGATGCGGCAAGTATTGAGCAGTCGGTTGACATCATGGTTGACAACATTGAAAAGGCCAACATTCTCTTCTTCGCAGGTGGATTCTCCGCTGCGGATGAACCAGACGGGTCTGCTAAGTTTATCGTGACTATCTTACGAAACGCCAAGGTCCGCTCTGCTATTGACCGTTTCATCGAAAAAGGTGGCCTCATCATCGGTATTTGTAATGGTTTCCAGGCACTTGTCAAATCGGGCTTGCTACCTTATGGAAACTTTGAGGAGGCGGGTGAAAGCAGTCCGACCCTCTTCTACAACGATGCCAACCAGCACGTTGCCAAAATGGTGGAAACGCGGATTGCCAATGTCAACTCACCGTGGTTGGCAGGTGTCCAAGTCGGTGACATTCATGCTATCCCAGTTTCCCACGGTGAAGGAAAATTTGTAGTGACGGACGCGGAATTTGCTACTTTGCGTGATAATGGGCAAATCTTCAGTCAGTATGTTGACTTTACTGGTCAGCCAAGCATGGATTCTAAGTACAATCCAAATGGATCCAGCCATGCCATTGAAGGTATTACTAGCCGCAATGGACAAATCATCGGGAAAATGGGACACTCGGAGCGGTACGAGGACGGTCTCTTCCAAAACATTCCAGGCATGAAAGACCAAGGACTCTTTGTTTCAGCAGTTCGCTATTTTACAGGAAAATAACTATGACATACGAAGTTAAATCACTCAATGAAGAATGCGGGGTTTTCGGCATTTGGGGACACCCGCAGGCTGCTCAGGTGACCTATTTTGGTCTGCATAGCTTGCAGCACCGAGGACAAGAAGGAGCAGGGATTGTTTCGAACAATCAGGGAACGCTTTATGGACATCGAGCTACAGGACTCTTATCTGAAGTTTTTAAAAATCCAGTTGATTTGGAAAGGTTAAAAGGGAATGCGGCAATCGGACATGTTCGTTATGCAACAGCTGGTTCAGCGGACATTCGAAATATCCAACCCTTTCTTTATAAATTTCATGATGAAGCTTTTGGATTAGCCCATAATGGGAACTTGACCAATGCAATTTCTCTCAGAAAAGAATTGGAAGCGCAAGGTGCTATTTTCAATGCCTCGTCAGATACTGAAATTCTCATGCACCTGATTCGTCGCAGCCACAATCCAAATTTTATGGGTAAGGTCAAGGAGGCTTTGAGCATTGTCAAGGGAGGCTTTGCCTATCTCTTGATGACAGAGGACAAGCTGATTGCGGCCTTGGATCCAAATGGATTCCGTCCCCTATCTATCGGGAAGATGAAAAATGGAGCCTGGGTTATTGCCAGCGAAACTTGTGCCTTTGAAGTAGTTGGAGCTGAGTGGGTACGGGATGTCGAACCTGGAGAGATTGTCATCATCGATGATGTGGGTATCCACTATGATAGTTACACAAGTGATACCCAATTGGCGATCTGTTCGATGGAATATGTCTACTTTGCCCGACCTGATTCGACTATTCATGGTGTCAATGTCCACACGGCACGAAAAAATATGGGCAAACGCTTAGCGCAGGAATTTCAACATGAAGCCGACATTGTGGTCGGTGTGCCAAATTCTTCTCTCAGCGCAGCCATGGGCTTTGCCGAAGAATCAGGCTTGCCAAATGAGATGGGTTTGGTGAAAAATCAGTACACTCAGCGTACCTTTATCCAACCAACCCAGGAGCTCCGTGAGCAGGGAGTTCGCATGAAGTTGTCTGCTGTTTCTGGGGTTGTTAAGGGCAAACGTGTGGTCATGATTGACGATTCCATCGTGCGTGGAACGACTAGCCGGCGGATTGTTCAGCTCTTGCGAGAGGCAGGGGCAGCAGAAGTCCATGTGGCAATCGGCAGTCCAGAGCTCAAGTACCCGTGTTTCTATGGTATTGATATTCAGACCCGTCGGGAGCTGATTTCAGCCAACCACACCGTTGAGGAAGTCTGTGAGATTATTGGAGCAGATAGCCTGACCTATCTTTCTCTTGAGGGGATGATTGAAGCCATCGGTATTGACACAGATGCTCCCAATGGAGGACTTTGTGTAGCTTATTTTGATGGTGAGTATCCAACGCCTCTTTATGACTATGAGGAAGAATATTTGCGTAGTTTAGAAGAACAGACAAGTTTTTACATCGAAAAGGTCAAATAATTAAGAAGGAAGATTGATATGTCAAAAAATGCTTATGCCCAGTCGGGCGTTGACGTCGAAGCTGGCTACGAAGTGGTTGAGCGGATTAAAAAGCATGTAGCCCGTACTGAACGACTAGGTGTCATGGGGGCCCTCGGTGGTTTTGGTGGCATGTTTGATTTGACGCAATTAGACGTCAAAGAGCCAGTCTTGGTATCTGGGACAGATGGCGTGGGAACCAAGCTCATGCTAGCTATCCAGTACGACAAACATGATACCATTGGTCAGGACTGCGTGGCTATGTGCGTCAACGACATCATCGCAGCAGGTGCGGAGCCGCTTTACTTCCTCGACTACATCGCGACTGGAAAAAATGAGCCAGCCAAGCTGGAGCAGGTGGTTGCAGGTGTTGCGGAAGGCTGTGTCCAGGCAGGTTGTGGGCTGATTGGTGGCGAGACGGCTGAGATGCCTGGCATGTACGGCGAGGACGACTACGATTTGGCTGGTTTTGCGGTTGGTATTGCAGAAAAATCCCAGCTCATCGACGGCAGCAAGGTCAAAGAAGGCGATGTCTTGCTCGGCTTGGCCTCAAGTGGTATCCACTCCAATGGTTACTCACTGGTGCGCCGGGTCTTTGCGGATGTTTCTGGCGATGCTCTGTTACCAGAGCTCAATGGCAGAGCTCTGAAGGATGTTCTCTTAGAGCCGACCCGTATCTATGTCCAGCAGGTGTTGCCTCTGGTAAAAGCAGGGCTGGTCAACGGCATTGCCCACATCACAGGCGGTGGTTTCATTGAAAATATTCCCCGTATGTTTGCAGGCAATCTTGCAGCTGAAATTGAGGAAGATAAGATTCCAGTCCTTCCAATCTTTACAGCCCTTGAAACATACGGCCAGATCAAACATGAAGAAATGTTTGAAATCTTCAATATGGGTATCGGTCTGGTACTGGCTGTCAGTCCAGAGCAGGTGGAGAAAGTCCGTGAATTGGTAGGCGAAGAAGTCTATGAAATCGGCCGCATTATCACTAAGGAAGACAAGAGCGTGGTCATCAAATGAAACGAATAGCTGTTTTTGCCAGCGGGTCTGGTTCTAATTTCCAAGTCATCGCAGAGCAGTTTGAAGTAGCCTTCCTCTTTTCAGACCGTAGAAATGCCTATGTCCTGGAACGGGCTGAAAAACTTGGTGTGCCAGCATTTACTTTTGAATTAAAAGAATTTGCGGATAAGCAGGCTTACGAAGAAGCCCTCATCCAACTCTTAGACCAGCATCAGATTGACTTGGTTGTCTTGGCAGGCTATATGAAGATTGTTGGTCCGACCTTGTTAGCTCAATATGAAGGTCGTATCATCAACATTCACCCAGCCTACTTGCCTGAATTTCCAGGAGCTCACGGGATTGAAGATGCTTGGCAGGCAGGCGTGTCTGAAAGTGGCGTAACAGTCCACTGGGTTGACAGCGGCGTCGACACAGGACAAATTATCCAGCAAGTCCGAGTACCAAGGCTGGCTGACGATAGCTTAGAAACCTTTGAAGCTAGAATACATGAAGCCGAGTACCAACTCTATCCAGCAGTTTTGGAGGTGTTGGGGGCAGTGAAAAAATAAGGAGAAATCATGACAAAACGCGCACTAATTAGCGTATCAGATAAAAATGGTATTGTAGAATTTGCCCAAGAATTGACCAAGCTTGGTTGGGAAATCATTTCGACAGGAGGCACAAAGGTTGCCTTGGATCAGGCAGGCGTAACGACTATCGCCATTGACGATGTGACTGGTTTTCCTGAGATGATGGACGGCCGTGTTAAGACGCTTCATCCCAAAATCCATGGTGGTTTGCTGGCTCGTCGGGATTTGGACAGCCACCTGCAAGCAGCTAAAGACCATGAAATTGGCTTGATTGACTTGGTAGTGGTCAACCTTTATCCCTTCAAAGAGACTATTTTACGTCCAGATGTGACCTACGACTTGGCGGTGGAGAACATCGACATCGGCGGTCCGTCCATGCTTCGTTCGGCAGCCAAAAACCACGCCAGCGTAACGGTTGTGGTGGATCCGGCAGATTATCCGACGGTTTTAGGGGAGATAGCAGAGCAGGGTCAGACGACCTACCCAACGCGTCAGCGATTGGCTGCCAAGGTCTTCCGTCACACCGCAGCCTATGACGCCCTTATTGCAGACTACTTTACCAAGCAAGTCGGTGAAGAGAAGCCTGAAAAACTCACCATTACCTACGATCTTAATCAGCCTATGCGTTACGGAGAAAATCCTCAGCAATATGCGGATTTCTACCAAAATGCCCTTCCGACAGACTATTCTATTGCAGCTGCTAAGCAGTTAAACGGTAAGGAATTGTCCTTCAATAACATTCGGGATGCGGATGCGGCCATTCGGATTATCCGTGATTTTAAGGACCGTCCAACTGTTGTGGCCCTCAAGCATATGAACCCTTGTGGTATCGGTCAGGCTGAAACTATTGAACAGGCTTGGAATTACGCTTATGAGGCTGACCCAGTATCAATTTTCGGAGGCATCGTCGTGCTGAACAGGGAAGTGGATGCTGCGACGGCTGAAAAGATGCACCCGATTTTCTTAGAAATCATTATCGCACCTAGCTACTCGGCAGAAGCGCTAGCTATTTTGACCAATAAAAAGAAAAACCTTCGGATTTTGGAATTGGCCTTTGACGCACAGGATGCAAGCGAAGTGGAAAAAGAGTTCACAGGCGTTGTCGGCGGGCTTTTGGTGCAGGATCAGGACGTGGTGGTGGAAAGCCCAGCGGACTGGCAGGTGGTGACCGAGCGTCAACCGTCCGAGCAAGAGTGGGCAGCCATGGAGTTCGCCTGGAAGTCCTCTAAGTATGTCAAGTCCAACGGCATCATCATCACTAATGACAAGATGACCTTGGGCGTGGGGCCGGGGCAAACAAACCGTGTGGCTTCCGTCCGCATCGCTATCGAGCAAGCCAAGGAGCGTTTGGATGGAGCCGTATTGGCATCGGATGCCTTTTTCCCATTTGCTGATAATGTGGAAGAAATCGCAGCGGCAGGCATCAAGGCTATTATCCAGCCAGGTGGCTCTGTTCGCGACCAAGACTCCATTGACATGGCTAACAAGTACGGCTTGACCATGGTCTTTACAGGAGTAAGACATTTTAGACATTGAGAAATTTGATGCAAGAAAGACACCCCAGCTGGAGAAGTTGGGGTGGTTTTTGGTATAATAGTTCTATGATTTTAAAACCTTTTACGAAATGGACAGGTGGGAAGCGGAAGTTATTAACGCAGCTACATGAACACTTGCCATTAGAATACAATAGATATTTTGAACCGTTTGTTGGGGGAGGAGCACTATTCTTTGATTTAGCTCCCGAAAATGCCGTAATAAACGATTTTAATGAGGAATTGATAAATACTTATTTACAGATACGGGATAATCCAGAAGCATTGCTTGATTTATTACATATCCATCAAGAGAACAATTCCAAGGAATATTATTTGAATGTTCGTTCGGTTGACAGAGATGGTAGAATAGAAACTATGTCCGATGTAGAGCGAGCAGCACGCATACTGTATATGCTACGAGTAGATTTTAATGGTCTATATAGGGTGAACTCTAAAAATCAGTTTAATGTTCCTTACGGTAGGTACAAAAATCCAAAGATAGTAGACTCGGAACTTATTCTTAGTGTATCAAGATACTTAAATGATAACAATATTTTAATTATGCAAGGTGATTTTGTTACGGCAGTTGAAGAAGCTGTTGCAGGAGATTTTGTATATTTTGATCCTCCATATGTTCCTATAACGGCTACTAGCTCTTTTACTTCCTATACGCATGAAGGTTTTTCGGATGAGGATCAGCGTCGATTAAGAGATACTTTCATAGATTTAGACCGAAGAGGAGTTAATGTAATGCTTTCTAACTCTTCAAGCCCAGTAGTTGAAGAATTGTACGCTGGTTTTAATATTTCCCGAGTAGATGTATCGAGAACGAATGGAGCAAGTAATTCCAGTCGTGGAAAAATTCAAGAAATTATTGTAAGAAATTATGGCGAATAACGAATATAAGTATGGAGGGGTCTTAATGAACAAACCATACTATCATAAAAATAAAGCTATTTTGGTACACGCAGATACATTTGAATTTTTGAATAAAATGAAACCAGAGAGCATGGATATGATTTTTGCAGATCCTCCATATTTTTTAAGTAATGGGGGAATTTCTAACTCTGGAGGTCAAGTTGTTTCCGTAGATAAGGGGGATTGGGATAAGGTTAATTCTTTAGAAGAAAAACATAAATTTAATAGGGAGTGGATTCGCTTAGCCAAAAATGTGTTGAAACCAAATGGGACCATTTGGATTTCAGGGAGCTTTCACAATATTTATTCAGTGGGGATGGCCTTAGAACAAGAAGGTTTTAAAATACTAAATAATATTACTTGGCAGAAGACAAATCCTGCCCCAAATCTTTCCTGTCGTTACTTTACTCATTCAACGGAAACTATTTTATGGGCTCGAAAAGATGATAAAAAAGCTCGTCATTATTATAATTACGAACTTATGAAAGAACTCAATGATGGCAAACAAATGAAAGATGTTTGGGTTGGAGGACTAACAAAAAAATCTGAAAAATGGGCAGGTAAGCATCCGACTCAGAAACCAGAATATCTTTTAGAACGTATTATTTTAGCTTCAACTCAAGAAGGAGATTACATACTTGATCCATTTGTAGGAAGCGGGACGACAGGAGTGGTTGCCAAACGTTTAGGAAGAAAATTTATTGGGATTGATGCTGAACGGGATTATTTAAAAATCGCGAGAACTAGATTGGATAAGGAAGATGGCAAGAAGAATTTTTCATAGTTGGTTTGAAACTTTTACAGATACGGTTGCTGATTGGAACTACTATGTTGACTTTACAAAAGTTTTTAATAATATGAACGACCTGTATTTGAGAACTAATTTGAATATCTTGAATACGTTGGTAGGGAGTAAACAAATTCGAGAAGATTTTATCGCAATCTGTGAAAAGTATCCAGATGTGTTAACTATCATACCAATTCTTTTGGCTATACGTTTGGAATCTAAAGGCCGAGGAAAAAATCGTAAACCAATTGCTTTACCTATTCGCGAGTATGGGGACGATGCTATAATAAGCTACGATTTTGATTTTTATTCTCCTAACTATACCATAGAGAATTATGCAGATTTGCTAGAGAATACAGGTGTTTTTGAACTACTGCAATCACATCTAGTTAAAAACTTACAGGACTATGTTTACGGTGTAGAAGTCGGGTTAGATTCAAATGGTCGTAAAAATAGAATGGGTAAGATAATGGAAGCTTTGGTTGAAAGAGAACTTTGGAATGCAGGACTAAAAGAAAAAACGGACTACTATAAACAAATAAGTACTAAGCAAATTGAATCACTATTTCATATTGATTTAAGTGCCATAACGAATAATGGTAAAAATCATAAGAAATTCGATTTTGCAATTCACGCAAATGGTCAATTGTATTTAACGGAAGTAAATTTCTATTCTAAATCAGGGTCAAAACCAAATGAAACCACACGTTCATATGAAAATTTAGCAGAAAAACTTACTGAAATTTCGAATGTTCATTTTGTTTGGATAACAGATGGTGAAGGTTGGCAAAGGTCTAAATCTAATTTAGAGGAGGCATTTGAAAGAATACCAAGATTGTACAATCTCCATGATATTCGGAATAAAAATATTAAAGAGTTATTAGAAATGGAGATGGACTAATGAATTTGCAAGCTTATATAAATTTATCTTCTGAAGAACGCTTAAAAATATTTTTAAGTACTTTATCAGTTACTAATCGAACGCCAGATTACTATGTCAATTGGTCTAAGGTTGCACGAGAAACAAAAAAATATGAGTTAGAATTAAATACTTTGAATTATTTAATTGGTAAAGATGATATATACAACGAAGCGTTGCAACTTTTTAATAAACAACCAAATTTATTAAAAGCTATACCAAGTTTGATTGCAAGTCGTGATAAAACACTGGATATTTTATCAATTGATGCCGATGATAATATGAGTTTTGATAACTTAGATTTTGCAAAAATTGATGAGGATAGAATTGTAGATTATACTAACTTTGTAGAAGCAACAGGATTATTAGATTTTTTGCAAAAGAAAGCCAATCGCTCTCTAGTGGACTACGTTTATGGAGTAGAGGCGGGACTTGACAGTAATGCTCGTAAGAATAGAAGCGGAACTACCATGGAGGGGATTTTAGAGCGAACAGTAGCACATGTCTGTAAAGAATATGGATTGGAGTTTAAGGCACAAGCAACAGCTCCATTTATAAAGGATAATTGGGGGATTGAGGTCCCTGTTGATAAGTCGGAACGCCGATTTGATGTTGCTGTATTTTCAAAAGATAAACATAAAGTATGGTTAATTGAAACGAATTATTATGGTGGAGGCGGTAGTAAGTTAAAGGCTGTAGCTGGAGAATTTACAGAATTAAGCCAATTTGTAACAAAATCGGTAGATGATGTGAATTTTGTTTGGGTAACGGATGGTCAGGGATGGAAGACTGCCCATCTTCCTTTAGCAGAAGCATTTGGTCATATAACCCATGTCTTCAATCTCGACATGCTAAAACAAGGTTACTTATATGATTTGTTTAGATAATCAAATTTGCTCACCTTGTGTGAGCTTTTTCCATTCCCGAACGTTTCCTTGTTCTTTCTATCAAAAACCGTCTATTTTTGCTATACTGTTTATAGAAAATCCGTTTTTGAGGTGGGAAAAATGAAACTTTTGGTCGTTGGGTCTGGTGGTCGTGAACACGCTATTGCAAAGAAATTGATAGAGTCTGAGCAGGTAGAACAGGTCTTTGTTGCTCCTGGAAATGACGGAATGACTTTAGACGGTATTGAATTGGTTAATATCGGAATTTCCGAACATTCCGCTCTCATCAACTTTGCCAAGGAAAATGATATTGCTTGGACTTTTGTTGGTCCAGATGATGCTTTGGCAGCAGGTATCGTTGATGATTTTGAACAGGCGGGACTAAAGGCTTTTGGTCCGAGTCGTCTAGCCGCGGAGCTGGAGTGGTCAAAAGACTTTGCCAAACAAATCATGGTCAAATACGGTATTCCAACAGCAGCCTTTGGCACATTTTCCAACTTCGAAGAAGCCAAAACCTACATCGAAGAGCAGGGTGCACCAATCGTGGTCAAGGCGGACGGCTTGGCACTGGGCAAGGGCGTGGTCGTGGCGGAAACCGTCGAGCAGGCGGTTGAAGCAGCACGGGAGATGCTCTTGGACAACAAGTTCGGCGACTCAGGTGCCTGCGTGGTCATCGAGGAGTTCTTGGTGGGCGAGGAGTTTTCCCTCTTTGCCTTGGTCAACGGCGACCAGTTCTATATCCTGCCGACAGCCCAGGACCACAAGCGTGCCTTTGACGGCGACCAAGGTCCCAACACAGGCGGTATGGGGGCTTATGCTCCTGTTCCCCACCTGCCTCAAAGCGTGGTGGACACAGCGGTTGACACCATTGTCAAACCTATTCTGGACGGCATGATTGCTGAAGAGCGACCTTATCTTGGCGTGCTCTATGCTGGCTTGATTCTGACCGACCAAGGTCCCAAGGTCATCGAGTTTAACGCCCGTTTTGGCGACCCAGAAACCCAGATTATCCTGCCTCGTCTGACCTCCGACTTTGCTCAGAGCATTGACGACATCCTCCACAAACGTCCTACCCAGCTAACCTGGCTGGAAAACGGCGTGACGCTGGGCGTAGTCGTGGCTTCAAACGGCTACCCTCTGGACTACGCAAAAGGCGTAGAGTTGCCAGCGAAGACCGAGGGCGACATCACGACCTACTATGCAGGGGCTCGTTTTGCGGAAAATAGCAGAGCACTGCTATCAAACGGCGGTCGGGTTTATATGCTAGTCACCACAGCAGACACCGTCCAAGAAGCCCAAGAAAAAATTTACTCGGAGCTGAAAAATCAAGATACGACAGGCCTCTTTTATCGGACAGATATTGGAAGCAAGGCCGTAAAATAAGGGATAAAGAAAAGGAAAGACAATCATGAACATTCCAATTTCCATCATCATGGGTTCTAGTTCTGACTGGAAAACCATGAAAAAAGCAGCAGACGTGCTGGACAAATTTGGCGTAGCCTATGAAAAGAAAGTAGTGTCTGCCCACCGCACCCCAGACCTCATGTTCCGTCACGCCGAAGAAGCTCGCGGTCGTGGCATTAAGGTCATCATCGCAGGAGCGGGCGGTGCGGCTCATTTGCCAGGTATGGTAGCAGCCAAAACCACCCTGCCTGTTATCGGTGTTCCCGTCCAATCTCGTGCCCTCAGCGGTGTGGATTCGCTCTACTCTATCGTGCAAATGCCTGGTGGTGTACCTGTTGCGACCATGGCAATCGGTGAAGCAGGTGCCACCAATGCAGCCTTGATCGCTCTTCGTATTCTCTCCATTGAAGACCAAACCATTGCAGCTCAGCTGGCAGATTTTGCCAAGGAACAAGAAAAAATTGCGGAGGCGATGACAGATGACCTCATCTAAGACAATTGGAATTATCGGCGGCGGTCAGCTGGGGCAGATGATGGCTATTTCTGCTATTTACATGGGTCACAAGGTGATCACGCTGGATCCTGCGGCGGACTGCCCAGCTTCCAAGGTCAGCGAGGTTATCGTTGCTCCCTATCACGATGTGGCGGCCCTCAAACAGTTGGCGGAGCGGTGCGATGTCCTGACCTACGAGTTTGAAAATGTCGATGCCGACGGACTGGACGCGGTCATCAAGGACGGCCAGCTCCCTCAGGGGACAGACCTCCTTCGCATTTCCCAAAATCGTATTTTTGAGAAGGATTTTTTGGCAAAAAAAGCTGGCGTGCAAGTCGCCCCTTACAAAGTCGTCACCTCTAGCCTAGATTTAGAAGGTCTGGACCTCAGCAAAAACTACGTCTTGAAAACAGCCACTGGGGGCTATGATGGACATGGCCAGAAGGTCATTCGAGAAGAGGCGGACTTGGAGGCGGCTAGTCAGTTGGCTAACTCTGCCGAGTGTGTTTTGGAAGAGTTTGTGAATTTTGACCTGGAAATCTCCGTCCTTGTGTCTGGCAATGGCTCCGACTACACCGTCTTTCCTGTGCAGGAAAATATCCACCGCAATAATATACTTTACAAAACTATCGTGCCTGCCCGTATTTCAGATGAACTTGCTGAAAAAGCCAAAACTATGGCTTTGCAAATCGCAGATAAACTTCAATTAGCAGGTACCCTTTGTGTTGAAATGTTTGTGGCAGGGCAAGAAATTCTTGTGAATGAGATTGCCCCTCGACCACACAATTCAGGACATTATTCCATTGAAGCTTGTGATTTTTCACAGTTTGATACCCAAATCCGAGGCATTCTAGGGGAGCCTCTATCTCCTATACGCCTGCTCTCTCCAGCTGTCATGATTAACGTCCTAGGACAAGACATGGAAGCAGTCCAAACCTTTCTTCAAGAAAATCCTACCGCCCATCCCCACTTTTATGGTAAACTAGAAGCGAAGCACAATCGCAAAATGGGACATGTGACGGTGTTGACGGATGACGTTGAGGTGGCCTTGTAGTAGTGTGGCTACAGTATCAATGCTATTTAGTTGCTAGCTTTGCATTGATGGTTTATTTATGGAATTAAATCGTCAAGTTGTTAAAGGAAATCTGAGATAGATTGGATAAGCAATAAGTAAACTTTTTAAATGTAAGGAGAAACAATGATCAATCGTTATTCCCGTCCAGAGATGGCGGCTATTTGGAGTGAAGAGAACAAGTACAAGGCTTGGTTGGAGGTGGAAATCCTCGCAGATGAGGCTTGGGCTGAGTTGGGCGAGATTCCCAAGGAAGATGTAGCCTTGATTCGTGAGAAGGCGACTTTTGACATCGACCGCATTTTAGAAATCGAAGAAGAAACCCGTCACGATGTGGTGGCTTTCACGCGTGCGGTTTCGGAAAGTCTTGGTGAGGAACGCAAGTGGGTCCACTACGGTCTGACATCGACCGATGTGGTGGATACGGCTTACGGCTACCTCTACAAGCAGGCTAACGACATTATCCGTCGCGATCTTGAAAACTTTACCACTATCATCGCCGACAAGGCGCGTGAGCACAAGTACACCATCATGATGGGGCGGACCCACGGTGTCCATGCAGAGCCAACGACCTTCGGTTTGAAACTGGCGACTTGGTATAGCGAAATGAAACGCAATATGGAGCGTTTTGATGTGGCTGCCAAGGGTGTTGAAGCTGGTAAAATTTCAGGTGCGGTTGGAAACTTTGCTAACATTCCTCCATTTGTGGAAGAGTATGTTTGTGGCAAATTGGGAATTCGTCCGCAGGAAATTTCTACCCAGGTCCTTCCTCGTGACCTTCACGCAGAATATTTCTCAGCCCTAGCCTTGATTGCAACGTCTATCGAGCGTATGGCGACAGAAATCCGTGGACTGCAAAAATCTGAACAACGTGAAGTCGAAGAGTATTTCGCCAAAGGCCAAAAGGGCAGCTCTGCTATGCCCCATAAACGCAACCCTATCGGTTCTGAAAATATGACCGGTCTGGCTCGTGTGGTGCGTGGTCACTTGGTGACGGCTTTTGAGAATGTGGCTCTCTGGCACGAACGCGATATTTCCCACTCGTCAGCGGAGCGGATTATCACTCCGGATACGACCATTCTTATCAACTATATGCTCAATCGTTTTGGTAATATTGTCAAGAACTTGACGGTCTTCCCTGAAAATATGAAACGCAATATGGAGTCGACTTTTGGCTTGATTTACAGCCAGCGTGTTATGCTCAGCTTGATTGAGAAAGGTATGACCCGTGAGGAAGCCTATGATTTGGTGCAACCAAAAACGGCGCAGTCATGGGATAATCAAGTGGACTTCAAGCCCCTTCTCGAAGCGGATGAGCGCGTGACGGCTAAACTCAGTCAAGAAGAAATCGATGAACTCTTCAACCCAGACTACTATGCTAAGCGGGTGGATGACATCTTTGAACGACTTGGATTATAAAAAATCAAAATTCTTTGGATTTTCCAGAGAATTTTTTAGTTTTCCTTAAGCTTGGCGACTTATACTCTATTCAAGCTAGAAATAGCCCATTCTTTTTCATATAATCTCCAGAAAACAGTCAGCAAGAATTAGCTGACTGTTTTTGTATAAAAAATCAAAAAATCCTTGACTCATCCCTAGGGTAATAGTGTATGTTAGGACTATTAAAACAGATGGAGGTTGCTTATGCAGGTCAAAGATGTGGAGAAGTTGACAGGCTTGTCAACTAAGGCGCTTCGGCTGTATGAGGAAAAGGGTCTGATTGAACTGGCGAGAAATCCGCTCAACGATTACCGTGATTATTCGGAGGAAAATGTACGTCAGCTTCGCTTGATTAAGTTGCTCCGCTATTTTGAGTTTTCCTTAGCAGAGATTACGGACCTCCTAGCCTTGCCAGAGGAGGACTTGCAGTCAGCCTTGCATGAGAAAAAGCGGGGAATCAATCAGCAAGCAGAAGAATTGAGAGACAAGGTTGATTTGTTGGACCAGGTGGTCAGAGATTTGGGTAAGAAAGAGGATTGGTTGGAAGAAGCACAGGAATCCATTGCTTTTGTGGAAAGCGGTGAATTTCAAGACTTCAAACAAGATTTAGAAGATGCCTTGCTACCAAGTATTTGGATGACTCTCTTGCAGACCTTGTCGCTATCAGGTCCGATTCTCTGGTTGTTTACCCGAATCCAAGAGGGTCGTCAGGAAAATCTTTTCCTACTAGCAGTGGTTTCCCTGCTAGCAACCGCTTGGATAACGCTTCTCTGGAGAGATTACATCGTGACCTGGTGGAAACATCGAGACAAGGTTCGCCAGAAGAATCGTAGTCAGGCTTGGTGGATTCCGATTGGTCTCATCTCCCTCGTAGGTGGGATTGCCTACTTTGTTCTTGTCGACTGGTTGACCGAAAGATTTTTCCTACCAAGCGATTGGCACTTCTATGAGTATTCGACTGGTCTGGGTAAGGTTGCTACATTGTTTATCATGGTTTTTCTCGTTTTTCTTTTGGGAAAACTGGCGAGGCTGGTGAAAGTATCTTGGAAATATGGCTTGGGTCTGGCAGGCGGTTGTATCCTATTGACCGCTCTGCTGATTTCTACCACAACAGCAGTGACCAAAGACCAGATTATCGACATCAATCTGCTGGCTCCGTCCAAGTCATATCTTTACAGCGATGTCAAGTCTATCTGGACAGGATTTGGAGCAAAGGTTTTTACCTTGGATGAAGCTGAAAAGCAGGGGCAGTTTAGCTATCGCATTCAGCTTGACGGAAAGGAAATTGTGTTTATGCAACCAGCTGTTAATCAGAACTTGGTACCTGACGATACCTACATCGAACTAGAGGAGTTTGATGGGCAGTTGATGAATCTGAAAATTACCAAAGAAAGTTCGACAGAGGGAAGTCAGTATAATGAGTTAGATTCGCACTATCTAGAGCGATTTTTGCGGATTATTGAAAAGAAATAAGCGTAAATCCTGTTTTAGTTTCCCTTAAGTTTGACGAGTTATACTTTATCCAAGCTAAAAATAGCAGAAATACTTTTCACCTAAAGGTGTCCCTAGCTCTAAGTCGCAAGCGACAAGAGCTAGGTATCATATAATCTCCGGAAAATGCCAGACTTAGTCTGGTCTTCAGACTGAAGACAAACACTTAAGAGGCGTTTGTCTTTTTCTGTTTATTGGTCTGATAGTCGGTCTTTTTGCCAG
>NZ_JBIMJP010000024.1:0-19466 GCF_043674155.1 Streptococcus sp. A23
TTAATGGGAATATTAGCTTAAGAACAAGAAGGATTATAAACCTTGTATTTGATTTTTAAACTTTGCAACAGAACCCTTTGTTTTAAAGCACTTGCATAGGCTAATGCCTGGCTTGGTTTTTCAGCTAAAATAACCGTACTCATTAACTATCCCTCTTTTCATTGTTTTTTCTTTGATCGACTGTCACGTTGTATCTTGATCGATACCTTCTAAACGTTCGGCGATTAATTCCAGTTTGTTCTTCAACTTCTTTATCGGATAAACCGTTCAAAAACAAATCGAAAGCGTGTTGTAAACGTGGATCATTTTCTTTGAATTTCAGTTGTCGCCCTTTGAATTTTCCTTTTTTCTTAGCAATTTCAATTCCTTGGGCTTGGCGTTCTTTAATTCGTTTGCGTTCAGATTCCGCTTGGTACTTATACAATTCAATCACTAAATTATTAATCAGCCGTCTTAAATTTTCATCTTCAATACCATTCATTGAGGGTAAATTTAAGACTTCCAGGGTTGCCCCCTTAATTTGAATTTGATTCATCAATTCTGTTAATTCTTTATTATTTCGTCCTAATCGATCTAATTCAGTAACAACAACTATATCCCCTTCACGAATATAGTTAAGCATAGCTTGTAATTGTGGGCGTTCGACCGATTGACCGCTTGCTTTGTCTGAAAAGACCTTAGAAACGCCCTCTAACGCTTTCAGTTGTCTATCTAAGTTCTGTTCTTTGCTACTGACACGTGCATACCCTACTTTAGTCATGTTAAAAAACACCTCCCTTGTTAAGAAAAAAATAAATTGGATATGAATTCTATTTAATCACTTTGACTAGCAAATACTAACAACAAGACACACACACCAAAAATCAAAAATTCACTACTTTTAGTTAAAAACCACGTAACCACAAGAACTAATCCAATCCATGTAATCGGGTTCTTCAAATATTTCTCCAAGATTTTCCTCCTCTAATATGCTCAACTTAAATGACCTATTCAATAAATCTATTATGCTGCTAAATAGTTTATAGGACAAATAAGTATAACAAAATAACCCACCCGAATATCGTTTTTTTATTTGGTGAGTTTGTTCTTTCAAATACGAAACAAAAAGAGCCGATGATTCGTGAATTGTTCCACAATTTCATCGGCTCTGCGTCTTAAGCGTCTGGCTCTTTGATGACAGTTATCTTCAAGTTGTCAACTTTAATCAATCTTTCTTGTCTGCATTTTGGACAATAAAGGGGATAATTCTCCAAAACAGTGTCCTTCCTAATTTTATTACGGGTTTTGCTCCCACAAACAGGACACAATATCCATTCGCATTTCATCATAATTAGTCTCTAATCCTTTCAAATCTCATTTTATATGACTTTTGCAAGCTGTTAAGCTAACTTGTGGAACATATGCCGAACCTTATCTATACGGCTATTCGGGCGGCGGGGTTGGCAAATAAATTTACCAATAGCTGGCTGGTATCCTTTTAACTCTGTCAAGCAGACTCCCTGCCCATTTGTGAAATAAGTTAAATCGTTCCTGTATTCTTGAATACATCTAGCAGGGATTTCTCCTTTCAGAATGACCTCGTCATTCTTTATCTGAGTACTTACAATATCTGCACAATACCTTGGAGCATCATGATACGCCCGTGAGAGATATTCCTGCGGTGCATAAATTTCAAAGTGGAGATATGGCTCTAATAGTTCTGTCCCTGCTTTTTTTAAAGCCTGCTCCAATACGATAGGGGAAAGCAGCCGAAAGTCTGCGGGGGTACTTACAGGACTATAATACAATCCATATTCAAAACAGATTTTACAGTCTGTCACTTTCCATCCATACAGCCCCTGCTCGCAGCCATAAAGAACCCCCTCCATAACCGCATTTTGGAACGATTGATTTAAATATCCAAGTGAAACTCTGCTTTCATACTGCACTCCGCTTCCAATAGGGAGCGGCTCTATGGACAACCCGACAGAAGCCCAGAAAGGATTTGGCGGGACTTCTATGTGGATGGTATATTCTGCTTTTCTAAGCGGTCTTTCCATATATATAACAGTAGGCTCTTTTATTTCTGCCTCCACATGATATTTTTCCTCAAGGATGGCACAAATGACTTCCATCTGCACATTCCCCAAAAAAGAAAGTATAATCTCATGCGTTGTAGTATCCACGTAATACTTTAAAAGAGGATCGCCATCTGAGATTTCTGTAAGTGCCTCAAGCAACACTTCCCGCTGTTCGGATTTCTTTACTTCAATTGTTGTTTGGAGCATAGGGAGCGGATTTTCAATAAATTTTCTCTGCGGCAACAGTATTTCGTTCCCCAAAATACTGTTTAGCTGCAAAACATCATTTGGTAAAATTACAATATCACCAGAGTAAGCCGTATCTGCTAAACACAATTCACCGTTTGTAGGAATACTCATCTCTGTAATTTTTATTTTCTCTTTTTCTGATATTCTGACAACGTCCCTCGAATGCAATGCGCCGCTGTACAGACGCACATAAGCCAAACGCCTCCTTTTTTCTGAATATTCAATCTTAAAAACCTGCCCGCATAGTTCAGATTGACCTTCAGGCGTTGATGAATAAAACTTACTGGCAATCACTTCTATAAGCTGCCGAATCCCCAGATTGTTTTTAGCACTTCCGTGATAAACGGGAAATAACGTTCCGTTTTGGAATCTCCTGTTTTCTTCCTGTTCCAGTTCTGACATTTTAAACGGTTTCCCTGACATATATTTCTCTAATAGTTCATCGTTTCCCATAATTACCGCATCCCACTGTTCCATATCGTCATTGTCCGTTACATTTATATGGGGATGCTGCCCAACCTTTTGCTTCACTATAATTTCCGAAGAAAGCTTTGCTTTCATTTCTCGATATACCATTGGCAAATCAATCCCCTCTTGGTCAATTTTATTGATGAAAAAAATTGTCGGAATCTTCATTGTCTGTAGTGCATGAAACAGTATACGGGTCTGTGCCTGTATGCCATCCTTTGCAGAAACTAATAATACTGCTCCGTCTAATACGGATAAAGAACGGTATACTTCCGCCAAAAAATCCATATGGCCTGGCGTATCTATAATGTTGACTTTTACATCCTCCCACTGAAAAGATGTCACTGCTGTCTGGATAGTGATTCCCCTTTGACGCTCCAAATTCATTGTATCTGTCCTTGTTGTGCCTTTATCTACGCTCCCTGGTTCTGCAATTGCACCACTGGTATACAATAAACTCTCCGTTAATGTTGTCTTTCCTGCGTCAACGTGAGCCAGAATGCCTAAGTTAATTATTTTCATGTGATTTTCCTCCTATCAACACCCAAAAAAGGGCATAAAAATACCCAGTGATAAATACTCCTATCACTGGGTAAATAACTCCAATAGCCCCAAAACACTTATATGTTTTCGGGCATATAAAATTACATGATAAAAGTATTCTTAAACTGGGTACAAAAAACTAAGCCCCATATTAAAAGTGAAACGGGACTGCTACTTTTTGTTCCCACTATCAAATTGACAGTTTATTTATGAATACCTTGCCGCATATTTATTAACTCCTTGTATAATACTGAATCTAATTATATTCCTTAACCCTTTATTTGTCAAGCTGACAAACTAAAGCAGAAAAAGCGGCAGGATTTCCCCCTGCCACTAATCATCTGTTTATGCAAAAATAATTTCCTTTTCCACAATCTCCCTCGCACAAGCCCTTATGTTATTGAGGCATCCTGTCCATTCTAAGGCGTTTTCTGCCTTTAGCTGTTCCGTTATGCCCTGTGCCTGTTTCATACCCTCTATGAGCCTTTCAAAGCGTTCCTGTGCCTGTCTGTCAATGTCGGCAAGGTAAGCGTTAAGTCTGCCGCTTGTAAGAAGATTGGTGTATGTAACTTTGCAGTGATGCTTCAGATAATCCAAATGCCACTGTCCCCAGATGCCTATCGGCTGTTCTTCTTCGGCGGGTACAGTTAAGCACGGTATTAAATAATCGCCTTGCCTTTCGTATTTGCCGCCCATTTCCTCAAAAATTGTCTTTGCCATTGTCTGTTACCTCCACATTCTTTTTTATTTTGAATGTCCGCAAAATCCGTCCTACATCAGAGGGACGCCAGGGAACATCTAAGTGGTGGACAGCTTTCATGCGTGATTGTACGTTTAAACCCGTTCCACCTTTTTCCGTAGAAGCCATGAGAATCCGTACTTCCCCACTATTGACATTTCGTGAGAGTGAGTTTTTCTTCTCATCAGTATTGGCATCATGGACAAAGGCAATTTCTTCTTTTGGAATCCCTCGTTCAACCAGCAAAGCTTTCAGTTCATTGTAGACATCAAAGCCTTCTTCCTTACTTTTAGGTGTTCCAATATCAGAGAAAATCATCTGAGTAGCCTTTTCTCCTGCTCCTTCAAGGTAGATTCGCTCGACATTATCAACCACTTGAAGGATTTTCTGATTATCTGATAAGGTATAAACAGGATCAATCAACCGCATATCAATAGCTAGTTTTCTAGCTTCCCCGGTTATCTTTAACATATTATCTCTACTTGGATCAACACTACCTGACTTGATAGCGTCTGAACGCTCTACCAGTTCTTCTAAATAGTATTTCTGAGCTTGCGTTAACTCGCTTTCCACCGCAATAATCTTAGCTTCAGGTACAGGTAAATCAAGCATATCTGAAGTCTGAATATCAGCTGTTTCCTTGTAAATTCGCATGAGTTCAGGAAGGTTGACAAATTTCTTGAACCGTTTCTTAGGTTGGTATTTATCTCCTGTCGGGGCTAGTTCCATAGAGTTTTCGATATTCCCAAAAGCCCCAACCCAGGAGTCAAAATTGGATACCTGGTATCGTTCCAAGACATCGGGTTGAATGTAATTCATCATAGTGAAAAGTTCACTAATGGAGTTTGAGACTGGTGTTCCTGTCGCAAAAACAACATTTCTATCGCCATGCTCTGCCTGAACCTGTCTCACCTTCATTTCCATGTCTACGTTCTTTTTTGAAGTGGTATTGGTGATACCCGCGACATTCCCAAGTCCAGTGATTGGTCGGATATTCTTGAAGTGATGAGCCTCATCCACAAAGAGAAAATCAATGCCAAGATTTTCAAATTCAATAAAGGTATCTCGCTCTAGTTTTTGGAGTTCTTCCAACTGGTGTTCCAATCCCTTAATCGAACGTTCCGCTTCTTTCACCGTGTAATCACTGTCACTTCCTAGCTTGATTTCTCGGAGTTGCTCAAGTTTGTCATTGATATAGGTAACCTGCTTCTCTCGGCTCAAAGGATCTAGGATTTTACCACCTGTAAAACCATCTCTTTCCAACTTATCCCACATCTGACGGATAAGGGCAGGGTCCGTGTAATAAGCCGTCAGTGAGGACTGTTTCATATCTGAATATTCTTTATCTGATACTAAGTTTTTGAGTTCTTCACGTTCCTTCGAGAACTTCGGATTATAGTCATCAAAAAAATCATTGGCAAGCCCTCCCCAGCCTACATACTTGGCCAGCAGTTCTTGTTCACTCGGACTTGCTTTACGGCGTTCTGCTTCAAGTATTTTCATCAAACGAATAGCAGCTATGTTTGTCTCAACCTTATCTCTAGCAGTCTTAGGATAGAAGTCCGTCAAATCTTCTGGAAAATGGAAGTCTGTTACTGGACTATCTGGAATTATTTCGACTACCTCCTCTTCAGGAATTTGATTATCTGTATCTTCAAGATCAGTATCGTTATGACCTTTTTCTGAACCATCTGGATCCAAAACTCCAATGTTCTGAACAGCTTCATTAACGGATTGACTTGTTTCCTCTTCCAGAAATGAAAAAAGATTCAACTCTTGGTCTGGTTCGTCCAACTCTACTTTTGGTTCTGGCTTTGGGATATGAAGCACCTGACTAATTTCCTCCCATGTTCTCAAATAAAGAACTGGATTTTGTTCAATGATATCGGAGAAATCATTAACCAACTCAATTCGAATCAAACCATTTAATCGTGCATCGCTGACCGACGTCACTTCAAAGTCCTGTCCTTTATAGGAAACCAACGTCCCAAGCGGATAGTTGTCCAAAACCATCTGAACAAGTGGATTTACCTCAAACGCTTCATCAACTACTTCTTTTCCCTCAGCTTTCTCTAGCTTGTTCTTCCAATCTCTGAGGGTTAAATCTGGCTGATTGCCTTTATCTTTTTCAAATTGCTCCGCGTCTTCTATGCTAAGTTCTTGGTGTAAAAAGGCGTAGGCAACTTGTCGCAGCTCTTCTAAAGAAAGTTGACTGCCAAAGAAAAATTCAATTTTTTCATGACTCAATCCCATTTGGAGTAGTTCTGTCGCAAGGGCTAGTTGAGTTACAGAGGCATTTGGATAGCCACCTAATAAAGCCAAATCCGCATTTTTCAGATGAAAACGACCTGCGGCATCCAATAAAATACCGATTTGGTCAGGGTCAAACTGAGATAAATCAATCCCTACCTGAGTCAATTTTTCTTGATTTTCTACCCTAATGGCTTGTCCAATTTTTTCTAATTCCTTTTCCTCAACTTGAGTCAAGGTCCGTTTCAGCTCATAGAGGCTGCCATCAGCCTCTAGATAGGTAAGTAACTCTTCTCCTTCAAAGACTGGTGTCATTTCCATTTCAGTGTCAAAATCACCTCGTCTAAAACTTGGGACTTTTGAACGTTCATTTCGAATTTGGTCAAAATATGTTAGTATCTCAAATTTACGTCGTAAAGATAACTCTTCATAAGCTGGCAAATGACTTGTTTTTCCAGTTCGGATATCCAGTTGAGACAAATCTACATCCAAACTAGCAATAACCAGAGAGCCCTCTTCTCGAAAAGATATTGCCTGATTACTACTCTCTTTGTGCTCATCAACAGTTTCTTCATTTTCTAGAACAGTTTCATCCGCTCTTGTTTCAAGCTCAGGCTCGTAAGTCAAGAGAAACTGCTCAATATCTCGGCTGATCCTATCCGCTAAATTATTAGCCACACGGTACACATTGACCAGATTAGCTCCCTTCCCTTTTTCTAGCAGAGAAGCCGTCGAAATGGTTTGGTAGTGACCATTGGAATCCAATAGTTGAAAACGTGTGGCAAGATTGAACATGGCCACTTCTATCACCAAGTCTTTTTCAGACGGCGATAATTTGTCAAGTTTTTGGAGGCCATTTTGGCCGAATACTTGTGTATAGGTCAATAGATCATGAGCAGTATCATAAGGACTAGCCTGAACAAAAGCTGAAACATCTGTCTCAAAGTGAAGTACTTGAACAGACTTATTTATTTCTTGCCTATTGGTTAAAAACTGACGAATAAGACTATCCCAATCCTCATCAAAATGATCTGCTTGGTAATATAAAAATGCCTCAAGCAAGGCTCTATCACGAGGAATGGTGGCTCTCATCATTTGTAGTATGACTTCTTGATTCATTTTTCCCTCCCATTTCAAAAAGGCTGAGAGTGTTTCTCAGCCCTTTGCGTTAATCTAGGACCAAGGCTCGTTGGTCTCTTTCTTGTGGAATACCTTCCATTACAGTAGCCACGTAGTATTGTAAGAATTGACTTTTCTGGTCTAGTAAATCTTTTTGCAAGGCAAGGTGAACCAAGTCTCCAAAATAATCCTGACTGGAAATGGCCAAGTCCTGTTGAATCATGGCCTGTAAGGTTTCAAGGCTAAGTGGTGAATAATCGTCACTATCCAAAACTTCATATTGTTCCAAGGTGTCTGAAAGACTATTTGAGGACATTAAATCCATAATAAAACTAGAGCCTTCCCCTGTTCGGTACAGCTTTTCCAGAATATCAGTCATATCTGCCTGTACTTCATCCAGATAGCCATCCAGTTTAACTCGTAGCTCATCACTAATCAAGGATAAGTCATCCTCATCCATATAATCTTGATAAACCTGATTTAGGATTGTTCTATCAGAAATACTTAATTCCAAAGAGAGAAAAGCCTTGATAAACTCTTGGTAATCGACCTTCTCCATTTCAGAAAAAGCCTCTTTCATGGTGTCAAAGTTCCAAGCCATCACACAACTCCTTTTGTGGGACTAATGGTGAATGTCCAGATTGTAGCTCCTCTAAATCAGCTTGACCATCACCATCTGTGTCAACAGACTGCGGATTGGTTCCCAAAGCTAGTTCCTGAGCATCTGTCAGACCATCCTGGTCTGAATCCTTTTCATAAATGCTTTTTGGATTCATCTACTTCTCCTCCTTTTTCTTCAGTCCATAAGCCGTACCAAGTAGAATACCAGCTCCAATCAAGCCCAAAAGGGATTCCTGTTCCCCTGTATTTGGCAAAACGCTTGCTGGAACAGGCGGTTCAATAGTCTCAATTGGTGGTTGAGGTGGTATGGGTTGATTTGGACTTGGTTCTTCAGGTTTAGGTGTATGTGTTACAACTGTATTTGAACTGATGACATAGCCATTCACTGTATGGAGATAGGTATTCTCCACCTGACCAGTCGTAATCCGTTTCATCTGAAGGTAAACATCTGCCTGAAAGGCTGAATCATCAGAGATAGTCTCTAAGAAGGATTTATCAAATGAAATTGACACGAGGCCATTTTCTGTATCTACCTGTTGCAAGGTATATTTCGTGACTTCCGTTCCTTCTTTTAAGACAGAACCGTCTTTGAGGGAAACATCCGTCATCAGATAGCTGCGATAAACACCATTGTACTCATCATGCTTTTCATCATAGTTATCTTCAAAACCATATTCAAATAATTCTGTCGCACGATTACTTGGAATCATCGCTCCAACCAAGCGATAGTTAAAGGTTTGATGCAAGGCCACTTCTTTCCCGTCAAGGCTCTCATCTTTATGAGACAAGTCAATTACCACATCTTTTTGTGGGTCTAGTTTGGGAACATTATTGACGACTGTTTCCGTGACATAGGCCAAGCCAAAATCAATCTGATAGGCTGTATTTTCATACTGACCACCTGTTTTGGTCAGCTCATTTTTAACCGTCATCGGAAGCGTGACAACTAAGGTTTGACCAGTCTTCACATAGTTCTCGTAAAAGTTTTTTGGATTATCGCTACTAAGGACCTGAATAGCTCCTTTAGGTGTAAACTGACGTTTAGCCATGGCATCTTGGACGACTTTCGGAGCTTCTGACAAACTTGCGTAGGTGCTAACAGAAATACCAGATACACGATTGCCTTCCTTATCCAAAACTTGAATGCCATCAAGATTTAGGGTAAGGGCTTCTTCTGGGTAATCGTCTACCATGTAAAATCCCTTGGCAAGAACATCATCCGTCACGACCATGTCCTTGTATTGACTGTAATCCAAGACAATTTTATAATAATTGACCGTATTCGGAAGGACAGTCTTTCCATCAATTAAAATGCCTTCTTGATTGGTGTTGGACTTGTGTGGAGTTACTTTAGAGACAAAATTGGTCACCGTATTGGTTTCATAAGCTTGGCCAAAGTCCACCTGATAAGCCACGTTTTCATAAGACTTCCCTGAATTAAGCATGGTTTCCAAAACCGTCATCGGAGTAACTATGGTAATATTCTCCCCCTTAGTCACATAAGATTCATAAAAGGCTTGTGGGTCTTCAGGCATGAAAACTTGGAAAGCTCCTTTAGGCTGAATTTTTTGTTTAGAAAGGGCTGCTTGTAAGGTGTTAGGAGCTTCTGAGAATTGAGCATAGGACTTCACCATAATTCCTGAAACTGTTTTGCCATCAGTTGTGATAAACTGAATAGCTGCTTCATCCGGCAATAAAGCTTCTTCTGGATAATCATCCACAAAGTAAAATCCTTGTGCAATCTGAGAGTTGTCAGCTTTAATCCCTCGGTATTGGTCCAAGTCCCATGAGAGAGTATAGTGATTTTGAGTTCCCACTAGCATGGGCTTCCCGTTGATATCCACTTTATCCATGTTTAGGTTTTGTTTCTTGGGTTCTGGAGAAACAAGGGTGTTGGTCACTTCCTTGGTTTCATAGCCATTTCCAAAATCAACTTGATAAGCCTTGTTTGTATAGGTATTAGTTTGACCATAGAGAATATCTTTAACCGTCATTTTGGTCAAAAGAACTAAAGAAGTTCCTGTTTGAACATACTGGTCATAAAAGGCTTGGTTGTCATCCGGCAAAAAGACTTGAAAGGCACCTGTCGGTGTAATCTTAGCACGAGCTAATTTATCTTGAAGGTCTTTAGGGGCTTCATTTAGGGAAGCATAATTTTTAACCGTAATTCCTGATACCTTCTGACCGTCAAGGGTTGTAACAGCCGTCCCACTTATACTGGTCCAAATCCCAAATCAATCGGTAGTGGTTGGTTGTGCCAAGGGCTACGACCGTGTCATTAATGAGGACACCGTCCGCATTTTCATTGTTTTTATCTGGTGTAATGAGCGTGGTTGTCTCCCCATCACCTGGTGTACGAACCGTTACAACATTCGAAGTGACTGTGTAAGCATTGGTTGTGCCCTTGTTCAAAAGGAGTTTGTAACTATTGGAATAGGTTGCCCCATCATTTTGAACAGAACCATAGAGTTTTGGAGCGTTCAGTTGATAAACCTTGGTTAAATCTTTATTTACCTCCTGCAACAAGTTTTCCTTTGCGGTTAAGGCCACAAAATTCTTAGTCTCATCAAAGCTAAGGACATAGTTTCCATTCTCTTTTTGTGTTGTTTCCTTATCAAATAGGTAACCAGCAGGCAAGTAGTCCTCAAAAATAAGACTAGTCGTTTGAGCACGATTGGGCGATAAGGCATCAACTGTTAAGGGATAAATCACCGTTGAATCTTTTGCGACAGTTTTCTCATGAAGATTAGCTTGGTCACTATTGACCACTTCTTTCATAATCTCAGGAGTTGTCGTCAAATGATACGCATGATAATGGACTGTCGGTACTTGTGGTGGCGTTGGAAGTTCTTTTGGAATAGGTTTGACAGGTAAGGTTACTTTCGTCAAGGTCAGACTAGGCTGCAGTACTTCATCCAAAGGCTTTGGCGTGAAGGTTACAGGCTTTTCTGGTGTAAATGTTTTAGGAGTAAAGACATCTGGTGTTACTGTAATAGGTTCTGGAATGGGTTCAAGTTCCACCGTTACATGAGGTTTAGGACTATACGGTGTTACTGTACGTGCAACTGGTAGGGTATTTAAGGCAAACCAGTAAGACAATCCAACATTCTGTGGCATATCGCCTTGGCCAAAGGTTACTGTGTAGGTATTGCCTGATGTAACTGTTGAGACAATTGCTCCTTTATAAGCATAACGACTTGATGTGGTATCCCATTCCTCAGGTAAATTCAAATCACTTGCACGGTTTGAACCCAAAGAACGTGCTAGACCTTCATTAGTCACTTGAACGGTTGAGCCATTAATCGGCACAAATTTCCCAGATGAATCTTTGACATATTCTAGACCAATGTCATTATGATTGAGGGAAGAATGTGTGAAGACTCCAGGCTTTTCTTTGGAGAAGGTAACTTGTGAACCGTCTTCCAAGAAATACTTGGCAACTACACGAAACTCCATCTTGTCTGTTCGCCAATCACCGTTTCCGTCATTTCGATAGGCAATGAAGCCCTCGGTAGGATCATTTGGTACAACCAATTTCACGGCATCGGTTCCAGCTGGTGATACAAGGTTGGTAATATCGTAAGTCACTCGACTAATCTTTTTACCATCAAATCGTGCATTTTGAAGATTTTGATAGTTAAAACTAAGAGTCTCACCGGTTTTGAAGCTATCATAGACAAAGAATCCTGTGGAATCCAAAATTCTTGAGTAGCCACCCAGCAAAGCATCGCCAGTTGAAATAATCTGATCAGGATTTCGGGTATTGGCTCCATGTTGTGCTTGTGGCTCACCGTTATTGAGATTGAGGGCTTGAGCAAGGGCTTCAGAAATATAACCTTCTTCACCTTTTGAAATCTCGGCCAAATCACGTTGATAGCGTTCCATTTCTTTGGCATTGTAGGCATCAATCGCTTCATTCTCTTTTCTGGCTGCGGCTTCTTTTTCTTTATTACGTTTTGTGATAGCTTCAATCTCGGCTGCACGATCTGAAACTAATTGTTGTTTCTCCTGATTAGCTTGATCTACTGCGGCTTGACCTGCACGGTTTTCAGCATCTACAGCTGCTTGACCTGCCTGATTACGCCTTTCGATGGCTTCATTATCTGCCTTTGTCTTAGCAAGTCCAGCTTCATTTTCTTTTTGAATGGCCTGATTTTTCGCAACAATATCATCTGCCTTTGTTTTCTTTGTTAGATAATCCGCTACAGCTTGTTCGTTAGTTGTTTGAATGGTTTCAACAGTCTTGCCATAGTTTGTATAGTCAAGTACAGATGTCCCATTTCCTGATGCAACTACTTGTTCATTTACTGTCACATCAGCATCTACATACCGAGTTTTTAGGTCATTGACTTTGGTATCAACCCAAGCATTTGTCTCTTTACCAGTTTGGTTGGCCCCTTCGTAGGCCTGTGACAGCTCCTTATTTTCCTGTTCGATGCGTGCTTTTTCATCCACATAAGCTGCTTTGTCAGCTTTGTAGGTTTCAGTAACTTCATTGATAGCCACAACTTGGTTTTGGGCATCTGCTTCAGCTTTTGAAATTTGTTGGTTGGTTTCTGCCGCAGAAGTTGTATTTCCCAAATCCATTGGACTATCTTCAACAGTAGAAACACCTTCAGCCTTTGCTTCTTCAACTGCTTGTGTTACCGTATCATGTGGTACGGTGACTGCAATTGCACCGTTAGATTGCCCAGTTAACCCTAAACTTTCAGTTTGTTCAGATACAGGGTTTGGTTGTGTTTCTGGTAAATTCGTGGCTGGATTTTCCGTTCGTTGAATGGCGGTGTCAACTGATGATGTGACTTCATCAGCATGTGCAACCGTTCCTCCCCAAGCAACAACAGCC
This sequence comes from Streptococcus sp. A23, assembly GCF_043674155.1. Taxonomy (NCBI): domain Bacteria; kingdom Bacillati; phylum Bacillota; class Bacilli; order Lactobacillales; family Streptococcaceae; genus Streptococcus; species Streptococcus sp. A23. The sequence goes on from NZ_JBIMJP010000024.1 coordinate 12,896, forward strand.
GTCACCATGGTTCCAAGGGCAACGGAACATAGAGTGCGATATTTTTTACTCTTGCGAAAGACGTGTTTCTCGCCTTTTTCCTGATTGACAAGAAAGTGATGATTACATGTTTTGGTCATAAATAGTCCTTCTTTTCTTTTTTATGTAGCAACAAACTGTCACTCTTTTCTCATCATAAAAAAGAAGGCTTGATTTTGTTATCACAATCAGTTCAGGGAAAAGAAAAAAGCCACCCATAAAATTGGGTGACAAAGTAATGAATATTCAAGCTTTCACTCGTTATAGTTAAATTTTGTAATTACCTATCTCGTTAAAAAGCTTCGTAAAATGTCAAAAACCTCTTCTTTTGAAAGAATAAAATCTGAATTCTGTGGAATTGACTCTATTTCTAAAGATAGTAGTGAGACGAATTGAGCCATGTCTTGTTTAACACTTTCAGAGACTTCCAAATCTGATAAAGACTCTTCTTCACGAAGTAAGGCTGATAGACGAGTCACATCATTCAAGTGTTTCTTTATTTTTTTAGTAAGACCATGTTCACCATTCTTGGAACGATTCTTCATATCAAGCCAAGCCTTGGCCTTAAATACAATCAATCCTTTAGTACTCAATACTGAATAACCATCTATCACTTCGCGTTCCTTAACCAGTAACTGATAATAATCCTTATCTAATAGCAGGGCAGATAAACTCGCATCCTCATCAAAATGAACAGGAGTTTCTCTACTCATCTTTTTTAGTGGAAATTCTGGCAGAACACTAAATAATTCAATCATTTCGGGAAAACCAGGTTTCTTGGTTGTAAAACGAAAAAGTTGGGCTTTATTATCTTTTTGACTACCTTGATACTCACCAAGTTCCAAAAATCTAGTTAAAGTATTATAAAAATCTATATTTTTTGATTCATCAATGATGACCATATCATAGTCTTTGGTACTTCGACTTTCAAAACCATTCGCATCCAATACGATAGAGGTTGCGGTTCCACCAATTAGGACATAGTAATCTTGATAATCACGAAACATTTCTTGAAAAATAGGTTTTAAATTAGCGGGCATTTTTCTCTCCTAGCGTGTTTATTATCTTATCTTCTAACATTTCTACCTCTTCTTCAACTCTAGGATCATCTTCATCTTTCAAAGTTAGATAGAGCGAAATTGGATCAACTATTATAACATCTCCATTTTCAAACCAATTATTCTTGATGTAATCAAAAGGTACTGGCTCATAATTCCAAATTTCAAGACGATGACCTTGAAAGATGTTTTGCTGAATCTTTTTTTCAATACGCTTAAATCTTTTCTTAGAAATGGCATAGCTTCCATAGTTTTCTGAATCTGCAAGCATGCTAAATTGTGATAATGCTTGTAAATAGGTCATTTTTAATGCCCCTTCATTGTGTAATTGTTGAAAATCTTTATCACTAATTACTAAAACTTCCCTAATTGGATTTTTGAGTAATGGTTTAACTTCTTCAAAAATCATTTGTTTAGGTTTCACAAATTGATAAGTTTTCTGCTTGTTATGAAGCCACCCTCGTGCTTTAAAGGCTCTTAAATAGCGATACAAACTAGGGATCGATAGACGTGTTATAAGGCTGATTTCAACTAAATCAATGGTCAAATCAGGAGTATGCAGTAACAAGGCAATTAGTAGCCTTTGTTCTGTAGGTGATAAGGGATCACTTGGTTCAAATTTTTCACTTGCTTTAGAAAATAGAAATCCTATTTGTGGAATAAATGTATTTTCTTGATAATCAATATAAGAGGCACCAATTTGTAATAATTTCTTCTTCTGTTCATCTGACAGTTTATTAAAAACTAAAATCACATCTTTATTAACCTGCTTTTGAATAGCTTGAGCTTGTTTAACAAAATTATCTAAGCTCCCTGGTCTTTTTTCTTTAACCAAAAGGAAAAACTTATTTTTTACAGTCAATGTAGAAAATTCATAGCGCTTTTGAAAAATGATTGGAAGATCTAGGTCTATTTGCTGTATTTGAGCTTCAAAATGAAAAGCTCTCATAACATTATTAATTTTGGCAAAGTCCATTTTTCGCTCCTTTTTATCATTATATTTGCATTTTATCAAATTGTATAATAAAATGCAATATTTTTGATAAAATAAAAAGAATATGCTAACATTAATACATTTTGTTAGCATATCCTTTTTTTATTTCGTCGTATAGGCAAAACTCAAGCTACTATCCACTCCAGATAATTTACGGAAGGTGTAGTTGGGATTGCCATTGTAATTGGTTTCGGAGATAAGGAATGAGCCATCTGGGTAGACTTTTTCGACGAAAGCCACATGTCCGTATTCTGTTGGGGTGCCATGTCCTCCTCCCGCAAAGGAAAGTATAGCTCCTTCTTGTGGACTTGTCCCTGTCTCTCCACCGAGACTTGCGGCTGTTCGTACCCAATCTTGGCCATTGCCCATGGTACTGATAATTGGAATCTTCTCACCGTTTTTACCTTTGAGTTTTAGCCCCAGTTGGTTGATACGGGCTGCGACTCCCCAAGTACATTGGCCGAAAGCGTAACCCATCCCGTCACCACCTCCTGGAATAGAGTTTTCAAAAAGGTCTCCTCGTACAGCTTCAAGTGCTTTTGGATCACTTTGTGCTGTCCCACCGTTGGGTTGACTAAAGCCTTTTTCAATTTGGTAATACCACTCACTTGCCCGTGTCTGACGCTCAAGTAGCTTATCCCCTGAATTTCCTTCCCAGTAAATGAGGAAGAGTTGGGCAAGACTAGCTGGACTACCTGTATTTTTGAAGAAGTCCTTTAACCAGTTGGTGTAATAAGGACTATCCCCATGCAACATGAAATCCAGTTGTAACCCTAAGTCATACCACTTTTGATGTTTTCCTTTGGCATATTCGAGCAATAAGGTATGTCTGCGTGACCCATCCGCGGTATCTGTCCATTGGCCTAAGCCTAAACCACGTTTGAGAATATTTGGGTAACGCCCATTATATATAGTTGGACCATTGAGTGAAAGCCAGCCCTCATCATCCCACGAACCGTCTGTCGCACCAATAGGGGGAGATAGATAGTCGCCCTCCGCACGCTTGGGATTAATAGAGGATTCTATCGACCAATTTCCTAGAATGGCTGCGATAGCTTGATTGGTCGCACCTTTGCTTTTAAGATAGTCATAAATTGCCTTGGCTCTCTCGAACTCATCGCCGCCAAACTGACCGATAGTTGGAAGAATGGTGGTCTGAACCTGGATCACTTTTGGAAAGTAGAAAGCTGGATTGACATAGACTAGCTTATCCGTGTCATCATCAACCTTTTGATAGGTGACTTTTAGACCCATTCCATCCTTGGTCTCACCAATAATGTCTTCTGCCAAGACTTGTTGATTTTCACTCACACGACCTGAATGAATGCCAAACAAGGTTAGTTTAGTCTTACTCACTCCCTTACCAGATGTCAAAACAACGTTCTCTCCATCAAGAGATACCTTGCCATCCATAGGAGCCACAATGACTTGACCTTCTTTTGCTTCTAAGATGATATGGTGATGAAGCGTTGGTTTCTCATCAATGACCTCATAACCATATCGGTAGGTCATGTTTAAGCTATCCTCATCGGTCTGTCCCTGAAAGGGATTGTCCAATTCTTGAAGAGCTAAATAGTTGCCTTCTTCGGTCAATTCCTTTAGTTCTTCTTGGTCCTCATCAGACAGTTTGTAAGCAGGTTCTTTATATAAGTCAGACATGGATTTAATAGAATCTCCACCATTTAAGTCCATCCAGACTTGACTGAGAAACGCTTTGTAGGTCGCACCACCTGTTTCCATGAAATCGTCAAGCTGGTAGTCTTGGTATTGATGATTCATGTAAACCATAATCTCATCAATCTTGGTGTAGTAGGCAATCCCTTTTTCATTGGTTCTCGTATGTTCCGCATCTTCCCACGTCATGTGGGTATAGGCCTTGGTCAACTCCATCTCATCTTGTTGAATGACACTACTACCTGAAACACTCATGAAAAAGCTCATCATCAAAAGGAGTATCAAGAGAATGCCTGAGACAATCCAAGTCAAAGGATTTCCCGCAAGGACAGAAAAGAAAGTCACACTTCCCTTAATGGCTTGGACGATTCCTTTGATACCTGCGACACTTTGTTTTCTCACATGCTTTAAAAAGGTCTGGTAACGTCTTCTTGGTTTAAGAGGTTTCTGGCGTGTGAATCCTTTTCCCTTTTTGAAGTTCTGGAATCGTTCCTTTCCATGAGAAAATTTTGTTTTGGTAAACCTCACACCTGTCTGTCCACTTTTTACTACCACCTTACCTGCTTGAAAGGTAAACCTTCCATAGCGTCTGGCTTTCAAACTAATATCCTTCATGGATCTTAGACCATCTAAATCATCCTCCTGTGCTATCAGGTCAAGGGATTCAGATGCAACTAAGCCTAATCCAGCTTTGACTTTGGTAGAACCTTTCTTAGACTTTCGGACTTTCTTGAGTTGTTTAACCTCACGCTTGGCAGAACTTACGTCTTTTTCTGCACTTAGTCGATCAAATGATTTTTCTTGGTGAAACTGAAAGCGAGACTTCAGGGAAGGATTTTCTTTTTGGAAAGTAAACTTGGGATTAACTGCCTGTTGTTTTTCATTCAGTTTCACATCTGACAAATGTTTTCTTGCCGTCCGCAAACGTTCTTGAGCTTGCGGAAGTCGATAGTTCTTAATTTCCTTTACCCTCAACAGTCTAGGAGACACATAGGTAATTTCCTTTAGGAACTTCTCTTCTTCTTCCTCTTGGCTACTGAGTAGATTTCCTTTTAACTCTGTTTTCTTTCCCTGAAACAGTGTATTTTTGGCTGATTTTAGAAATCTTCCTTTTTTAGGAACAGTCTGTTTTAAGGTCCTAACTTCTTTCCGATAATGCATACGGGCTGATTTTAAGTTGCTTCGAAAGTTTTGCCTAGCCTGTTTGACTAGCTTTTTATCCTCTTTCATCTCATGTCCTCATTTTTTCAGGGTCCGTACTCATGATGTCAAAGAGCTTGGTGTGTTGTGGAATCTTATTCTTGAATGGGACAACGGTGGAACCGGCCTTAATTAAGCCTGCCCCTTTTTCAGGATTGACCAAGTATTTCTCCAGTTCCTTGGAAAGTCCAAGCATATGTACCAATTCTTCGCGATCGCTCTTAGCCTGTTTTAAAAGAATCATAAACTCGCTATTGGCAATAATGCGTCTGCCGTTGGCATCCAAAAGAAGAGTTTCTACATTCTGAGTAATGCCTGTCGGTATCGCCCCATACTTACGGACACGACTCCAGAGTTTAAAGAAAAAATCAGAGGCATACTTGTCCAATAAGAGAAGCTGCATTTCATCAAAGTAAATCCAGGTCTTCTTCCCTAGCTTTTGGTTTTTGACCACCCGATTCCAAATTTGGTCAAAGATAACCATGAGGGCAATTTGTTTTAATTCATCGCCTAGCTTTTTGACATTGTAAATCAGGAAATGACTGTCTGTTTTAATATTGGTCCGATGTGAAAATATGTCCAGCGACCCTTCCACATAGAGTTCCATATCCAGTGCCAAGTCCTTAGCTTCCTGTTCAGGTTGTTGAGCTAAGACAAAGACCCATTCGACCAAGGATGGTGTGTCAAAATGCTTATAGGTGAGTCGTGTCACACGGTCAATCAAGGATTTTTCACGACCATCCATTTTGCGATCTAAGAGCTTCCCTATCCAAGACAAGAGAAATTCGGACTTAACCTTAACCGGATCCTCATCCATATTCTCATCAGATAGATCTAAGACATTTAAGAAGGTGGTAGAATCTGGGGCAATATCAATACTCTCCCCACCAAAGGCTTGACCGATAATACTGTACTCGTTTTCTGGGTCAACAATAATAATTTCAGTATCACTATCTGCTTCCTTGAGCTTTGTAGAGATGATTTCATGTTTTGTCGCCATCCCTTTGCCCGCTCCAGAAGTCCCTAAAATCAAACCTGACGGAGTATTTAACTTGCCACGGTCAATACTGATGATATTACTTGAGATTTGATTGATACCATAAAATTTCCCACCCTTGTCCTGAATATCTACGGAAGTCCAAGGGGCATTCACGGCAATGTTTGAAGTCAATAGAGACCGAGAAACACCTTCGAGATAGTTCTTCCCAAATGGCAAGAGACTATTAAAAGCAGCTTCTTGCATATAGGTCAAATTATCAATAATCATATCATTAGACCCTGCCACTTGCTTGATAATATCAAGAGATTGTTTGAGTTGATTTTCAGTATCCGCAAGCACGCCAATTAGAAATACGGTGTCAAACAGTTTATCTCCTGTCTGGGTCATGGTTTGAAGAAGAGCTTCTGCTTCATTGATGTTGTTCTCAAGAACATGGCCGACCTTCTCCAAATAGATTCCAGTCCGAGCCATCTTTTGTTGTTCCCCAATCTTTTGCGATTCCATCAAGGTCTTCTTGGTTCGTAGCTTGGTCATGGTTTCAGACTTGGTAGAGCCTTTAGCATGTAGGCTAATCATCACTTCCAAATCTGACTGCATGAGGTCACGAATAAATTTATCCCCTAGCTC
>NZ_JBIMJP010000025.1:0-16616 GCF_043674155.1 Streptococcus sp. A23
TCTATACTGAGTTGGGGAATTCTAGTATATCAGACGAACATGTCTTTTTTGTTGCACTTCATTTTACAACGCGGGAATATTTTTTATTTTCTCAGAATGGTCAAAAGAGCTGGCAAGCCAGCTCTTTACTATTCTTTGACCAGAACCCCGAGACTTCTAATTCAAGTAGAGCTACCTAACTCTACGATTTCGAGATTGGACTTCAACAGTTTGGGGAGCTGTTGAATGTTGGATATAGAGTTTGTCGGTAGACAAACTTCCCCTGGCCTCGCTATCGAATTTCTGGGCAAGGGCTAGAATAGCCTATCCGCAGGCTGCCTCGCTCTCTTGTTGTCAAGCGAGGGCGTATGGTCGCTCTCACATTTCTAGGCGACCAGCTGAAAGAGTCTATCCCCAGACTCTTTCACTCCCCCGGACTTACCTCGCTTTCTCGTTTTTGGGCGAGGGCTAAAACAGTCCACTGGACTTACCTCGCTTTCTCGTTTTTAGGCGAGGGCTAAAACAGTCCACTGGACTGTTTTAGTTATAAATCTTAAAGGCATCGTCGTCGTTGCGGCCTACGAATGGCATTGCTTTGCGGAGTTCTGCACCGACTTTTTCGATTTCAAGGTTTTCAGCTTCTTTACGGAAGGCTTCCATTTGTGGGCGACCAGCCTTGTAGTCGTTGACGAAGTCATTAGCAAATTTCCCAGACTGGATGTCTGCCAATACAGCTTTCATGTTTTCTTTAACTTGGTCAGTAATCACGCGTGGACCTGATACGTAGTCACCGTATTCAGCAGTGTTTGAGATAGACTGACGCATTTTCTTGAAACCACCCTCGTAAACAAGGTCAACGATGAGTTTCATTTCGTGCAATACTTCAAAGTAAGCCAATTCTGGCGCATAGCCAGCCTCTGTCAAGACTTCAAAACCAGCCTGCATAAGGGCAGTCAAACCACCACAGAGAACGGCTTGCTCACCGAACAAATCTTCTTCCGTTTCTTCTTTGAAGGTTGTTTCCAAGAGACCAACACGGGCAGAACCAACACCTTTAGCCCAGTCCATTGCGATGTGCTTGGCATTTCCAGTCGCATCTTGGTAAACCGCGTAAAGCGCTGGAACACCGAAACCTTCTTCAAAAGTACGACGAACAAGGTGACCAGGACCTTTTGGCGCACACATGAAGACGTCTACATCAGCAGGAACCTTGATAAATTCAAAATGAACGTTGAAACCGTGAGCGAAACCAAGGGCATTTCCTGCCTCCAAGTTTGGAGCAATTTCTTCATTGTAAAGGTCCGCTTGGATTTCGTCTGGAGCCAAAATCATGATAACATCCGCTTGTTTTGCTGCTTCAGCTACTTCAAAGGTCTCAAAGCCATCTTCTTTTGCCTTATCAAAAGATTTACCAGCACGCACGCCGATGATAACATCGTGTCCTGTGTCACGCAAGTTTTGGGCATGGGCATGGCCCTGTGAACCATAACCGATAACGGCGATACGTTTGCCGTCAAGTGCTGGAACTGTTACATCTTTTTCATATTGCATTGCTACTGCCATTTGTTAATCTCTTTTCTATTTTTTTACTTATAAATTCGGATGTTCAAAGAAAATGAACATTCTGTAATTTTGTCTATCATGTGCATCCCTAGTTGCTCAACTTTCTTTTAATTCTAGGCAGTGAGGCGAAGGCTATACTGAGGTATGCCAAGCTGAGGTATGCCAAGCCGAGCTAACGACGAAGCAAAAGACAAGTGAGTGACTAGGTTAGTCACGACTGAAACCAGTTGCCCCTGTCCTAGCAATGTTCTTAATGCCATAAGGCTGAATCACACGCAGGAGGGCGTCAATCTTGTCTCCGTCACCAGTCATCTGAATGGTAATGGAGTGAGGTGCCACATCGACAACGCTGGCACGGAAGGGTTGGATAATGGCTAAAATTTCTGCCCGCTTAGCTGGCGGAGCAACGATTTTAATCAGAATCACTTCCCGTTCCAAGTGCGGAATGTCTGTCAAATCGCGGACACGGACCACATCAATCAAGCGATTGAGTTGCTTGATAATTTGTTCCACTTCGTCCATGGTCGCAACATCAACGATGACCGTTACCCGAGAAATACCTGCAACTTCGGTCGGGCCGACTGAAATGGATTCAATATTGATTTGGCGCCGGGATAGGACACCTGTAAAGCGGTTGAGGACACCTGAAGAATTTCGTAATTTTGCTGTTAACATTCTACGCATTGAACTTCACCCCCAACATTTCCGCATTGCTCTTGCCGGCTGGTACCATTGGCACCACATGTTCGGCCTTGGAGATATGGACCTCAATCAGCATTGGTTTGTTTTCCAAGATGACCTTCATATCTTCTGCCAAGGTCGCCGGATTGTCAAAACTGTAATGGCTGATACCATAGGCTTCCGCTAGGAGCTGGAAGTTTGGCTCTGCATCAAATACTGACTGACTGCGACGTTCTTCATAGAAGGATTCTTGCCACTGACGAACCATACCCAGGGAATGGTTATTAATCAAGACAACCTTGATGGGCACACCATAGCCATTGAGGATAGCCAATTCCTGGTTGGTCATCTGGAAACCACCGTCACCGACAAAGACTACAACTTCCTTGTCTGGATTGGCTAGTTTAGCGCCGATTGCTGCTGGAATTCCGAATCCCATAGTCCCCATGCCGCCCGAAGTAATCAGCTGGCGCTGGTGCTTGTAAGGATAGAATTGAGCCGCCCACATCTGGTGTTGTCCCACATCTGTCACGATGATAGCATCGCCATTTGTCAATTGACCAATCAGCTCGATAGCTGCTTGTGGCTTGATAAAGTTGGCATCTTCCTCATACCAGAAAGGTGCTCGACGCTTGTTGTCCAATACCTGCTCCGTCCAGTCAGCATAGTCTGTCTCAACGGTTTCGCATTTCAACAGGGCTTGTAAGGTCGCTTTGGCATCTCCGACTACTGGAATTGCCGTCTTCATGACCTTGCCAATCTCTGCTGGGTCAATGTCCACGTGCGCAATAGTCGCATTAGGCGCATAGGTTGTCGGATTTCCCGTCAGGCGATCATCAAAGCGGGCACCGATGTTGATAATATAATCTGCATCATTCATGGCCATATTGGCTGAGTAAGTTCCGTGCATGCCACCCATCGCTAGGGCTAATTCGTGTTCAATCGGCATGGCTCCTAACCCAAGCAGGGTTGAAACAACAGGCAAGCGGTATTTCTCTGCAAAAGCAATCAATTCTTCCTGGGCTTCTGCATAGTTGACCCCACCACCAGCCAAAATCACTGGCTTTTTGGCCCGACTGAGCTGCTGGAGAATTTTCTTAACCTGCAAGCCATTTGGCTCTACCGTTGGTTGGTAGCTTGGCAAATGAACCATCGGATCGTGATAGGCTTCAACAATTCTTTCCTGGATATCCTTTGGCACATCGATGACTACTGGACCTGGACGGCCTGTGGTCGCAATATGATAGGCTTCTGTAATCACTCGAGGAATATCTGCTGTATCCCGAATCTGGTAATTGTATTTGGTGATTGGCATGGTCATACCAATGACATCGGCCTCCTGGAAGGCATCCTTACCGATACCGCGCGTCGCAACCTGTCCTGTGAAAACCAGAAGAGGCACGCTGTCACCCATGGCATCCGCTATCCCTGTAATGGCATTAGTTGCCCCTGGTCCAGATGTGACGATGGCTACGCCCACCTTTCCTGATGATTTGGCATAACCTTCCGCCTCGTGGACCGCTCCTTGTTCGTGACGAGCCAAGACGTGCTGAATCCCCTCGTATTGATAGATAGCATCATATAAGGGGAGGACTGCCCCACCTGGATAGCCAAAGACCAGGTCCACACCCAATTGATGCAAGCTATCTAAGATTAAATAGGAACCTGAACGCGGTTGATCTAATTGGATTTCTTGCACATGTATTCCTCCTCTCTGCAATGTTGTATCTACTATCATAACACATGGAACTTAAATGTCAAGGAATATTCTGAAAATTCCTACATTTGTTCGTTTTCCTTATTTCAAGCCGAAATCTTAAACCAAACTTAAGTCAAATCAAGATGTAGGCTATTTTCAGATTTCTTTCAGAAAACTCCTCTATAGTGGGTGTATAGCAAAAAACGAAACGAGGTATTCCCATGTATTATGTCATCATCCCCGCCTATCAGCCAGATCAGAAATTACTGGAGCTATTGAACGCTTTAAAGCATCGGCTCAATTGCAAGATTATTGTAGTTAACGATGGAAGCACTGAAGCTTCGAAAGCCATCATCGAGCAAGCTAGTTCCTACGCAACCGTTCTTCACCACGAGCGTAATTTAGGAAAAGGCCAGGCCTTGAAAACTGCTTTTCAATATATTCAAGAACGTGACTCCAATTCTGTCATCGTAACAGCTGATGCGGACGGCCAGCACTCCGTCAACGATATGGATAGAGTGGCCCGGGCTGCTATGAATTTGCCCAATCACTTGGTTCTGGGAGTCCGTCAATTTAGCAATGATGTGCCTTTCCGCAGTCGTTTTGGTAATAAGCTGACCCGTCTACTCTTCCGCCTTCAAACTGGTGTCAAGGTTAGCGATACCCAGACTGGTCTACGCGCCTTTCATTCCAAGCTCCTGCCCTTTATGCTGAAAATCGAAGGCCAACGTTATGAGTACGAAATGAATATGCTGACTCAAGCTAGCCAAGAGTTCCCCATTACCGAGGTTCCCATTCAGACCATTTATATAGATGATAATGCTAGCTCGCATTTCCGACCTATCAAGGATGGCTTACTCATCTACAAAAACCTCTTCAAATTTGCCCTGGCCTCACTTGGCAGCTTTCTGGTAGACTACGGTGCCTATGCCCTGCTTATCGCAAGTTTGACTGCTCTGCCCTCGGGTATTCATATCCTCATTGCTAATGGCTTGGCTCGTGTTACCAGCTCTCTGTCCAATTATTACCTCAATAAAAAGCTGGTCTTTCAAAACGAGCAGAGCGTCCAAACTACCGGCCTAGGTTATTTGACCCTAGCTTTGGCCCTCTTCATCTGCGACACCTCTCTGATTTATATTTTCCACCAACTGTTTGGCTTGAATCTTTATTTGGTGAAAATCACAGTGGGCCTCTCTCTCTTTTTCTTCTCTTGGTATATTCAAAAACATATTATTTTCAATGAAAGGAAGGCACTTACCCATGAAATTGCTTAAAAAACCCTTCATATACGCATCACTATTCGGTACATTACTCACTGGTGGTTTCACCTACTCCATGCTCAAAACCTTTGTCCTCTCTGAAGCTATTACAACAGTAGAATCAGCAAGGACAACCGCTGCAGCAACGACAAATTCCAGTACAGCAGCAAGTAGCACCGCTGCAACAACCGCAACCAATGTGACAACAACTGATACCTCTTACGCTGATGATAACATCCAAATCACACTCGAAACCATTACAACCAACAACACAACTGTCTATGTAGCGGATATCCAAGTCAGCTCACCTGAGTACTTGAAAACAGCCTTAGCTCAAAATACTTATGGTACCAACGTCACAGCCAAAACATCTGAAACCGCTGCAGCCAACAATGCCATCTTGGCGGTCAACGGCGACTACTACGGTGCCAACTCAACAGGTTATGTCATCAAGAATGGTGTCCTCTACCGTGATACCGTCCGTGACAATGCTTCTTATGGTGACTTGGCAATTTATGCTGACGGCTCATTTGAAATTATCTATGAAAATGAAATAACAGCTCAAGAGTTAATTGACAATGGCGTTGTCAACTTGCTCGCCTTCGGGCCAACCTTGGTAGAAAATGGTGAAATCGTGGTGGATACATCAACAGAAGTTGGACGGGCCATGCCTTCCAACCCTCGTTCAGCCATTGGTATCATTGATGAAAACCACTATATCATCGTTGTGGCAGACGGTCGTACTTCTGAAAGTGAAGGTCTATCCCTCTATCAACTGGCAGAAGTTATGAAACAATACGGAGCAACAACTGCCTACAACCTAGACGGCGGTGGTTCATCAACCCTCTACTTCAACGGTCAAGTGATTAACAACCCAACAACAAACGGAAATACTATCTCAGAAAGGGCGGTGAGCGACATTGTCTACATCGGCTACTAATTCAAACAGTAAGCGTGCTATTCGCACCTTCATGACCTATTTAGCACTAACATCCTTCCTCTTCATCTTCAGTCGGGTCTATGAAAGCCTCAGTTATGGAGAAACAGCTTTCCATATGCACTATCTGTTCTGCGTAACCCTAATCGGTGGAAGTCTTCTACTTGGCTTGATGACCATCCATCGCACACTCTCTCGCCTGACCTATAATCTCTGGAATTCAGGTGTTGCAACCATTACAGCAGGTTTTCTCCTCCGTGGTATCATCAACCTGTCCGGACGGTCTACAACCCTGGATCAACCTTACTGGTATGTCGGGGCTGGCTTCCTGACTCTAGCTGCAATCAGTCTCTTCATCAAGCAGGCCAAAACCGCTGCTCCAACAATATAATTTCAATATAGTGAAGCAGTTCCCCGCTAATATATGGGAGCTGTTTCCTTTTGTTTTCAAAAAATTCAGAAATTTCCCATTATTTGTCAAATCCTTTTTCATATCCCTCATAACTATGGTATAATAAGGAAACCAATCACCAGAAAGATAGGGAGAAGAGAAATGACAGATAAAGATACACTTAAAACCCTTCGTCACCGTAGCTCAGTCTACGATTCAATGGTCAAATCACCCAACCGTGCCATGTTGCGCGCGACAGGCATGACCGATGATAGTTTTGAAAAGCCGATTGTCGGTGTGATTTCGACCTGGGCTGAAAATACGCCTTGTAATATTCACTTGCATGATTTTGGAAAATTAGCCAAAGAAGGGGTCAAAGATGCTGGCGCTTGGCCAGTTCAATTCGGTACCATCACCGTTGCAGACGGAATCGCCATGGGAACTCCGGGCATGCGTTTCTCACTGACTTCACGCGACATTATCGCTGACTCTATTGAGGCAGCTATGGGAGGGCACAACGTCGATGCCTTTGTAGCAATCGGAGGCTGTGACAAGAACATGCCTGGTTCCATGATTGCCATTGCCAATATGGATATCCCTGCTGTCTTTGCCTACGGTGGTACCATTGCTCCAGGAAATCTGGACGGCAAGGACATCGACCTGGTTTCAGTGTTTGAAGGAATCGGAAAATGGAACAACGGCGATATGACCGAAGAAGATGTCCGTCGCTTGGAGTGTAATGCCTGCCCTGGACCTGGTGGATGTGGTGGTATGTACACAGCCAATACCATGGCCTCTGCCATTGAAGTCTTGGGGATGTCTATTCCTGGCTCTTCTTCTCACCCTGCTGAATCTCCTGAGAAGAAGGCTGACATTGAAGAAGCTGGTCGTGCTGTTGTCCGCATGTTAGAACTGGGCATCAAGCCGTCTGACATAATGACTCGCGAAGCCTTTGAAGATGCTATCACTGTTACCATGGCACTCGGTGGCTCCACCAACGCTACTCTTCACTTGCTAGCCATTGCTCACGCTGCAAACGTTGACTTGACCTTGGAAGATTTCAATGATTTCCAAGAGAAAGTACCTCACTTGGCTGACCTCAAGCCTTCTGGTAAGTATGTTTTCCAAGACCTCTACAATGTCGGTGGTGTACCAGCAGTTATGAAATACTTGCTAAAAAATGGTTTCCTGCATGGCGACCGTATCACTTGTACTGGTAAAACCATCGCAGAAAACTTGGAAGATTTCGCTGATTTGACACCAGGTCAAGATGTCATCATGCCACTTGAAAATCCAAAACGTGCCGACGGTCCGTTGATTATCCTCAAGGGTAATTTGGCTCCTGAAGGTGCCGTTGCCAAGGTTTCTGGTGTGAAAGTCCGCAACCATACAGGTCCAGCCAAGGTCTTTGATTCTGAAGAAGAAGCTATCGAAGCAGTCTTGACTGACGAAATTGTAGATGGCGATGTAGTCGTTGTCCGCTATGTTGGACCAAAAGGCGGTCCTGGTATGCCTGAAATGCTGTCACTTTCTTCTATGATTGTCGGCAAGGGCCAAGGTGACAAGGTAGCCCTTCTAACAGACGGTCGTTTCTCTGGTGGTACCTATGGATTGGTTGTGGGACACATCGCACCTGAAGCTCAGGATGGTGGTCCAATTGCCTACCTACGTACAGGCGATTTGGTAACGGTGGACCAAGATACCAAAGAAATCACCATGCACGTTTCTGACCAAGAAATCGAAGAACGCAAGAAAACAACTGTTATTCCACCTCTCTACAGCCGCGGTGTGCTCGGAAAATATGCCCATACCGTATCGTCCGCATCCAAAGGCGCTGTCACAGATTTCTGGAATGTCGACCGTTCAGGAAAATAACCTATTTACTCCATTTTTCCCTATCCTCGTGATGGGGGATTTTTTTCGCCCAAAATTGAATTTTAAGCTTTCTTTAATATTTCTTTCAGTTTTGTTTAATATTTGACCTTTATACTAACAAGCATCAGCACAATAGATTGGAGAGGTCTCACATGAAAACCACTATCAGCCAAAAACAATTCAAACGTAGGGAAACTAAATACATCCTCAGCAAAGCAACTTGGAGACTCTTCCTCCGCGATGCCCAGCCCCATCTCCTTGCAGATGACTACGCTCATTCAACCATTACCAGCATTTATTTTGATAATGAGGATTTTGACATGGTGCAGGATGCCTTAGCCAAAAAGCATCAGCGTGAAAAGGTTCGGATTCGGCTCTACGATGCTCATCCTCATGCCAACAGCACCGCCTTTTTGGAAATCAAGAAAAAAATCGATGGCATTGGTTACAAGTACCGACTGGAATCAACACCGCGCATTATTCAATATTTCCTCCGTACAGGTTTGCGCGACAGCAGCCTGCCAGACCAACCTGTCTGCCAAGAAATTCAATCGCTTCGGAAACGGTATGGCAATCTCTATCCGAAAATTCTCATTCGCTATGAACGCCAGTCCTTCAAGGGGCTAGAGGATCCAAAACTCCGCTTGACCATTGACCAAAACGTTACCTATTCAGACAAACATCCGGCGCTTAAATCAGCTGCAAAAGAAAAGGTCTTGCTGGACCCTGACCTAATGATTATGGAAATCAAAGCAGCTGAGACGATTCCAGATTGGCTATCCGTGCTCCTTGAAAAGCACGCCATTGATAGAAAATCCTTCTCCAAATACGGAACGGCTTACCGCCTCGCGACTAGCCCAGAAAAGGAGTTGATAGCCTATGCACCTATTCGATAGTATCTTATCTACCACCAGCTCCATCGCCCTGCAAATCAGTTTAATTATGGGGATCAGCTTGGTGCTGGGTTATCTACTGGCAATGACCTACAAGCACAAATCCAGCTACAGCAAGGAATTTGTCATAACTTTGACCCTGATGCCAACCCTGATTGCCTTTATCATCTTCTTGGTCAACGGCAGTCTGGGGACTAGCTTAGCCGTCGCTGGGACCTTTAGTCTCATTCGCTTCCGCTCTGCCTCTGGCTCTTCCAAAGAAATGCTGGCAGTCCTACTGGCTATGGCCATCGGATTAGCAACAGGAACCGGTTATCTGGGACTGGCCAGCCTCCTGACGCTCATTATCTGCGGCGCCATGCTCCTCTTTGAAACTGTGAATTATGGTCAAACCGATCACAGGAGACGACACATTCTCCTAACTGTTCCCTTGGATTTTGATTACCAACATTTTTTCAAGAAGGTCTTCAAAGCAGCTTGTAAGGAGGAAGAAATCCTATCCATTAGCTACAAAAAGAAAAAGCAGGCACTGGTCCTCGAATATTCTCTGGTTTTGGAATCAAGCATCTCAGACCAAGCCTTGACAAAATCCATTGTCGAAGCCAATCCACTCAATTTCATTGTCAATAAACAGACACCTAAAAAGAAATATTTATAAAGAAAGACGGAAATCATTATGATGAAAACTAAGACGAAAAAACTACTCGCCTCTGGCATTACCCTCCTCACTATCGCTACGTTAGCTGCTTGTTCTTCTGCCCAAGGACATACCCAAACCAGCAAGACGATTACCAGCAGCCAAGTAACGACGACCAATTCAAGCACGAGCAACACCGCAAGCACTTCTAGCATTGATTGGTCGTCACTCCCTAGTCAAGAAGTTACCTTGTCTGACGAGGGCTTGACCATCACTGAAGGCGGAACCTATATTCTAAGCGGTTCGACGACAAAAGGTGTAACCATTGACACTCAGGAAAATGTGCGTTTGATTTTGGCCGGAGCTACCATTTCTAGCACAGATACCGCAGCTATCAATGTCCTATCTGCTGATAATCTTGAAATTAACTTGCAAGATGGCACCGAAAATACTGTCTCAGACACTAGCACTCATTCCGATACAGATATTGAAGGGGCTATTCATTCGGAGTCGGATTTAGTTATCACTGGCAATGGTAAACTGACCGTTGAAGGCAATTTCCAAGACGGGATTGTCTCTACCGATGACTTGACCATCGAGGCTGGAAATATTACGGTAACAGCTCAGGATGACGGTATTCGCGGTAAGGATTCATTGACCATCACAGGTGGTAGGATTGACGTGATGGCAGGTGGCGATGGTATCAAGGCGACAAACGACGAGGATACTACGAAAGGAAATACCACTATCACGGGCGGAACCATCACTGTCACAGCAGGTGACGACGGTATCAAAGCTGAATCTGCCTTGACCATTGAAGATGGTTCGATTAAAGTAACTGAGTCAACCGAGGCCTTGGAAGGAACCAATATCACTATCAATGGTGGAACCTTGGATGTTTATGGTTCTGATGATGCCATCAATGCTGCAAGCGATACAGCCAGCGATATCTTCATCAAGGTCACCGGGGGTGATTTGACCGTTGCTGTCGGAAATGGCGATACGGATGCCTTTGATTCCAATGGTGATTTGATCATTTCTGGTGGCACCATTGACATAACTGCACCTACTTCAGCCTTTGACTTTGACGGTTCCGTCTCCTTTACAGGTGGAGATGTCACGGTCAATGGCCAGAAACAAACTGAAATTGTCCAAACCGGCCCCGGCGCAATGGGGGGCGCACCTGGAGGTCGCGGTGGATGGTAATCGAGTAGGGACTAAGACTAGTCCCTCTCACACCACCGTGCGTGCCGTTCGGCACACGGCGGTTCAACTAACTTTTAACGCATGTCGTTTTAGATAATAATCTAGGCAAGAAACCAGTCCACGTTTAGCGAGGACTGGTTTTGATATGGCACGTTTCAGTACCAACCTCTGAGCCACTATTTGATACGACTACCTTTTTGGACTTTGGTGTTCTTTGCCACATTATCCGCTATATACGCCTTTATATCACGTTTCTGTTCGTAGTGCTACGATTTCACTATCCCTTCCTCTGACGGTCTTGGTTTCTAGCGTCAGACTTAAAACGGTCCCTCCCCAGACCGTTTTAATCCACTACCTCACGATAGTCAGTCTTGGGAGTCACTATTGGGTTCACCGGTAGCGGATGCCCACAGAGGACTTTCACCTCAGATGTACGACGTACCCGGCGTATGCAAAAAAAGAGAGAACATATGTTCTCTCAGTTTGCAGACAAACATCATTTTGGTGTTTGTCTTTTTTACTATTTTTAGAGAAAAATGGCTGTTTTAATGCTGAAACCACCCCATCTGGACAAAATAAAAAGGCCTTCTTGCCATCCTTTTAACTAGTTTTTTGAGATTTAAGCACGCCAAAGTCAGTCCAATCTTATCCTCCATTTTGGACTTGCCTTTTTCCCTCGTGTAGCGCAGATTATGGTATTCCTTGGCTGTGCCAAATAGCCGTTCAATCGTCTCTTTCCGATGTTGGTAGAGCTCCTTCATCCCTCTTTGATGACGAATATCCTCGCACTGTTCCAAATACTCCTTCCAAATATGCCGCGTGACAACTTTTTGATGGTTCTTACTGGTCGTACATACTGATAATAGGGGACAGTTGGCACAAATTGCAGGATCACTTTTGTATTCTCGGTAGCCTTCTCGGGTAGTCGTGCGATAGGTCAAGGCCTGATGTTCAGGACACAGGACACAATCGAAGTGTTCGTCATAGACAAAATCTTTGGGACGAAGTTGTCCCTTCTTCCCACGGGGACGGGTGTCGGGAAGGACAGGAGTGATTTCCTTATCAATTAGAAACTTGGCAATACTGGGAGTTTTATAGCCCGAACTGTCATGGATATTACCAGCCTCAACACTATAAGCAAGTGCCCAGCCATACTTATCACAGGCAACTTGGGCAGAATAAGCAAATACCTCCTTTGGAACGAATGCCATAAAAACACTGAACCATAGGGATTTTGACCAGCATAACAGGGTCAAGACTAGGACGACCATTGTCAGACGAATAGGCTTCTTCGACTAAGCCGTAGATAAAATCAAAATCGATAACTTTATCAACTTGGCGCAGGAAATGATCTGCAGGCACAAGCTGGTCAAGGGTATAGAAACCGTACTGATTGCAGTTATAGTCAGGTTTTTCTTTGTGTAGCATAGGAGAACCTCACAAGTCCTTTTTATTATATTGTACTCCTAAACACGAAGAAAAGCCCTTAGAAAATCAATTCTAAGAACTTTGTCTTCAGTCTGAGAGAACACATGTTCTCTCTTCCTTTTATCTGCCCACAACTAGCGTAGGGACAGCCTATTGGGAAAGCTATGCTTTCCGTTTTCTATTTTCATTCATTACTTGTATAGTGGGAGGACATGTACGAATGAGAACAGATTAGTCTTCGTTACGACGACGTTTACCTGCAAGCGCAAGTGCTGCAACTAGCATACCTGCACCAAGAATTGCTGCCGCAGATGATGCTTCACCAGTGTTTGGCAATTGAGCTGCACCAGCTTTATCAGTTGTTGGAGCTACAGGAGCCTGTGGTTTTGGTGTCGCAGGTGCTTGAGGTGCTGGACTTGTAGGAGTTCCTGGTTTTGGTGTAACAGGGTTGCTTACCTTGCGGTAGATGTGGGTTGTGTTACCATCTGCATCTACAACTGTACGTACATACTCATAACCCGGGATTGACTTGTTAGGCGTTGTACCTTCTTCTTGCGGTGCAATTGGGTTGCCATCTTCATCAACGTGGTTTGTTACAACATTCTTAGTTGGTGTTACAGGTACGTAAGGGATTGGTGTGTTCTCACCTGGCGTTGTTGGAACTGGTGGAACATACCCTTTCTTAGGATCCGTTGGGTCAACCGGTTTCAATGGCTCGTTAGTCTTAGGATCAACTGGCACATAACCTGGTACATGAGGGATTGATGGAACTCCTCCACCTGGGTAAGGTGATGTTGGATCGATTGGCTTATCTGGGTTCGTTGGGTCGAATGGATAAGGGATCACTGGGTTAACTGGAGTTGGATTCTCTGGTGTAGCAGGAATTTCAGGGATCCAGTTAGCGACTTTCTTGTACACATAAGTGATTTCAGTTGTCTTACCACCTTCAACAGTACCTGTTTCAGAACCAATTGTCTTAGATGGAATCAAGACATAACGTGAACCATCTTCGCCAATAATCTCAGTTGGTTTGTTATCTGTTGTGTCATATGACTTACCTGCTGGAGCGTTTGTTTCATCGTTTACAGGTGTCTTAATAGGCGTACCATCTTCCGTCACATAGTTAACAACAACATTACCGTTTTGTACGTAAGGGATTGGTGTATCCTTACCTGACTCGTCTGGAGTTGGTGGTACATAACCCTTAGATGGATCTTCTGGATCTACCGGTGTCAATGGAGTGTTGTCCTTAGGATCTACTGGTGTGAAACCTGGTACATGTGGAATTGACGGAACTTCACCATCTGGGTAAGGTGATGTTGGATCGATTGGCTTATCTGGGTTCGTTGGGTCGAATGGATAAGGGATCACTGGGTTAACTGGAGTTGGATTCTCTGGTGTAGCAGGAATTTCAGGGATCCAGTTAGCGACTTTCTTGTACACATAAGTGATTTCAGTTGTCTTACCACCTTCAACAGTACCTGTTTCAGAACCAATTGTCTTAGATGGAATCAAGACATAACGTGAACCATCTTCGCCAATAATCTCAGTTGGTTTGTTATCTGTTGTGTCATATGACTTACCTGCTGGAGCGTTTGTTTCATCGTTTACAGGTGTCTTAATAGGCGTACCGTCTTCCGTCACATAGTTAACAACAACATTACCAGCTTTTTCATAAACATAGGTAACTTCCGTTGTACCTTCTACAACCTTACCAGTTTCTTTGGCTGCATCTTCAGCTTTGATTTCTTTGTAATAGTAAACATCGCCAGTAGCATCTTCAATGATTTTCTTTGGTACACGGTCAGCAGTAGAGTACTCTGTACCTACAAGAGCATCGTTTGTATCCACAACAGGAGTTGCGATAACTTTGCCATCTGTGTTTACATAGTTAACAACAACATCACCATACTTAGGATTTTCAGCAAAGTAAACAACTTCGTTAATGTCAGCATCAGTTGCTGTAACTGTCTTAGCATTGATTGTCTCTGTCATTGGCGCATCTGCACCCTCAAGAGTAGTACGGCTTGCTGTATAGCCTGGAACTTGTGGAAGAACATTTCCTTTAAGTGTATCTGTTGTATCCGCAGCCCAGTCACCGTAAGTAATCTCCCCAGTTACAAGATTGACTTGAGCTGGTCGAGTGAAGGTTACTGTTTCAGTCTTGACAAATGGAGTTCCTTCAGTAGAGCCTTTTGGCAAGACATTACCTGCAGCATCTACGAGAACTGGTGTACCATCTTCATACTTGTACTCAACTGTACGGGTTACTTCTTGAGATGTTTCCAAGTTTTCTAATGTTGCTGGCCATACTGGTGAGTTTGGATCTGTTGGATCTACTGGTTTCCCTGGAACAACACCTTTAGGAACATCAACGATACGTGGCTTGATCACAACAAGGAATTCTTGCAATTTATATGAATCATAGTCATAATCTTGACCAGCATCAGTAGTGAAGTTATCAGATACAAGCTCATAACCCAATTTCTTATACTTGTTAATGGTATCTTCAGTTGAGTAAGTGATATCTGTACCTGGGTTACCTGTCAAGGTACCTGAATCTTCCAAGAAGTCTGTCGCACCTTCAACTTGGTAACGGATGATGGCTTCCTGTGGAACTGGTGTATAGATATGAGTTGTTTCAGTAACAGTTTGGGCATTGTTATTCAAACTGATAGTATGGTGAATCCCATTCCAAGACTTTGGACGTACACCAAAATCTTGACCTGGTTGCCACCCAGTCGTATCAACCGTCGAACCATCATTAGTACGAGTATCATATTCAAAGGTTATTCGCGATGCGTTACCTAGGGCTGCTGGGCGAAGACGAGCAAATGCTAGTGTACCATCTTGTTTCTCGTTAAATTTGATATGGAACCATTGTGTTTCTGAAGTCAAGGTACTAAAATCAAGCTCTGCTGGATCTGTTATCAAGGTACCACGGACAGGAGTTGGTTGCTTATCCCCTTCTTTGTCTGGATAAATCAGCTCAGTTGAAGCATCTACGCGATAAACTTCATAGCCAGATGTTAGTAGAGAAGGAAGAAGCTTCAAGTTTGTATTCACTGTACCAACTGGCATGTCATCTGTTACCAAGATTGGTAGGAAGCCATCTAGGTTAGTATCTGTATAACTCTGTGTACCTGTGTAGTTCGGATCTGCTATGTAGTAGGTTTTCTTAATAGTTCCATCTGTACCCACAGCTTCAACGATAGTCTTGAACTGTACACCACTTGTAGCAAAACGAGTTACTTCAACGTATGGCTCTGATGGAACGAGAACGACGTTAGATGTTGTTGTTGTCGTTTCTTTGTAAGTATAACCCGCAAACTCTCTCTTTTCAGATGGAGTAGTATTCAAGTCTGGTGTTGTTAACACCGTATAGGTAGCTAGTTGTTGACCATCCTCTGTCTTGTAGACAGTCGTATTAGTGGTTGGTCGGATCAACTTTTGACTAACAGCACTCATTGTGTTGTAAGCCCATTGAATACGGATAACACCGAACATATCTTTCGAATCATAGTCTGGGTCATAGGTGTATACAAATGGATAGCCTGCACCATGTGTAGTCTTGAAGTAATCAAATTCTACAGCTGTGTTTGGCTCAACTTTTTTAGTTTCAACAACTGTTCCGTCGTTTGCAACCAACTCTACCAAGAGCTTGCCGTAAAGATCGGTTGGGTTAACAGATGTACGGAAGTAAGCACCACCTGTTGACTGCCCACCGTTTTCTTTGAAAGGTGTATAGACAGGTGCAACAGCATCAAAGTATGCAACAGGTGTATATTGAATTGTCAAATAATCCGCATTTTCAGTAGCTTTAAGGGATCCACTAACTTTTGATGTTACAGCTGCACCGTTTGGATCGGACATATCTGGAGTTGCAGTTGTACCTGTTTCGATAAGGATACCTTCTTCATCACCAACGTTTTGTAGGTTAGTAGAAGTCGCTGCAAGTGATACTTGGATATCCTCTGTTCCCAAGAACTTACGCAATTCCAAGGCCAAGGCTTCAACGTTTGAACGAACTGCATCGATTTGAGCGTTTACTTGGACAAGAGTTGCTAC
>NZ_JBIMJP010000026.1:0-15247 GCF_043674155.1 Streptococcus sp. A23
AGTCATGAGAAGATTTCCTTTTTGATGAGTAGGTGGTACTCTTATCATATCAGGGAATCTTCTTTTTGACTTCTAGAGTCTCACATCAAGTGTAACGCTACATTTTGGATGATACAAAGCTTGTTGATTCGCAAGCTTTTTTTTAAATTTTCTGCTATAATAGTCATGATTGAATTTTTATATGGAGAACTAAGAATATGGCTTTAACAGCAGGTATCGTCGGTTTGCCAAACGTTGGTAAATCAACCTTATTTAACGCAATTACCAAAGCAGGAGCAGAGGCTGCCAACTACCCTTTCGCGACCATTGATCCAAACGTGGGAATGGTAGAGGTGCCAGATGAGCGCTTGACCAAGTTGACAGAGTTGATTACACCAAAGAAAACCGTGCCGACCACCTTTGAATTTACAGACATTGCCGGTATCGTAAAAGGTGCCTCAAAAGGGGAAGGTTTGGGAAATAAATTCTTGGCCAATATCCGCGAGGTGGATGCCATTGTTCACGTGGTTCGTGCCTTTGACGATGAAAATGTCATGCGGGAGCAGGGGCGTGAAGATGCCTTCGTTGATCCGCTTGCTGATATTGATACGATTAACCTAGAATTGATTTTGGCTGACTTGGAGAGTATCAACAAACGCTATGCGCGTGTGGAGAAGATGGCTCGTACCCAGAAAGACAAGGATTCTGTGGCAGAATTTGCCGTTCTCGAAAAAATCAAGCCCGTCTTGGAAGATGGTAAATCAGCTCGTACAGTAGCTTTTACAGACGAAGAGCAAAAAATTGTCAAGCAGCTTTTCCTCTTGACCACCAAGCCAGTCCTTTATGTAGCTAACGTTGATGAGGACAAGGTCGCTGACCCAGACGGCATCGAGTATGTTCAACAAATCCGCGATTTCGCAGCGACAGAAAATGCAGAAGTGGTAGTCATTTCAGCGCGTGCCGAAGAAGAAATTTCGGAACTCGACGACGAGGACAAGGCAGAATTCTTGGAGGCAATCGGTTTGACTGAGTCTGGTGTTGACAAACTGACTCGTGCAGCTTATCATTTACTTGGTCTTGGTACTTACTTTACAGCAGGTGAAAAAGAAGTCCGTGCTTGGACCTTCAAGCGAGGTATCAAGGCGCCTCAAGCGGCCGGTATCATCCACTCAGACTTTGAAAAAGGATTTATCCGCGCTGTAACAATGTCCTATGATGATTTGATGCACTACGGCTCTGAGAAGGCTGTTAAAGAGGCTGGACGCCTTCGTGAAGAAGGTAAGGAGTACGTGGTCCAGGATGGGGACATCATGGAGTTCCGCTTCAATGTCTGATGCCTAACATTCGCTTATTCGTTGTTATCTCGTCTTGCCTTACTATCAGTACTGCCTGTGACTTTGATGCCTAGACTAAGCAAATGTTTAGCAATCAAAAAACAACTATAAAAATAGTAGGTTGGAAAGACTTCCAACCCTTTTGGTGTTTAAGGAGAAAAAATGACACGATTGATAATAGGTCTAGGCAATCCCGGTGACCGCTATTTTGAAACCAAGCACAATGTCGGCTTTATGCTGATTGATAAGATTGCAGCGCGTGAAAATGTGGCTTTTACGCACGATAAGATTTTCCAAGCAGACCTTGCAACGACCTTTATTGACGGAGAGAAGATTTTTCTGGTCAAGCCGACGACCTTTATGAATGAATCGGGCAAGGCAGTGCATGCGCTGCTGACCTACTACGGACTGGATGAGACTGATATTCTGGTGGCCTATGATGATTTGGACATGACTGTTGGAAAAATCCGTTTCCGTCAAAAAGGCTCTGCCGGTGGCCACAATGGTATTAAGTCTATCATTAAGTATCTAGGAACAGATCAATTTGACCGCATCAAGATTGGCATCGGTCGTCCCAAAGGCAAGATGAGTGTGGTTCATCATGTTTTATCTGGATTTGATACGGAGGACCGCATTGACATTGACCTAGCTCTTGAAAAACTTGACAAAGCTGTCAACTTCTATTTACAGGAAGATGACTTTGATACTATCATGAGAAAGTTTAACGGCTAATGAACATCCTGGATTTATTACACCAAAATAAGCAAATCAATCAGTGGCAGGCAGGACTGAATAAATTCACTCGCCAACTCATCCTAGGACTATCAGGAACCAGCAAGTCCTTGGTCATGGCAACTGCCTTTGATAGCTTGGCAGAAAAGATTTTAATTGTGACGGCGACCCAAAATGAGGCCGAGCGCTTAGCAACAGATTTGTCAGCTATTATTGGTAGCGACTCTGTTTACAACTTCTTTACAGATGACAGTCCAGTTGCTGAGTTTGTTTTTGCCTCCAAAGAGCGAACCCAGTCTCGAATTGATAGTTTGAATTTCCTACAAGACCAGACTTCATCAGGTATTCTGGTAGCTAGTATGGCTGCCTGCCGTGTTTTGCTACCTAGTCCTTCTGCCTATCAATCTGCTAGATTAGAACTTTCAGTTGGTCAGGAAATGGAAGTTGACACCCTTGTCAATTCACTTGTCAATACAGGTTATAAGAAGGTTTCTCGTGTCTTGACCCAGGGAGAATTTAGCCAGCGAGGAGACATCTTAGATATTTATGATATGCAGGCTGAGCATCCTTATCGTCTGGAGTTTTTCGGTGATGAAATAGATGGCATCCGAACTTTTGACATCGATAGCCAGAAGTCTCTGGAAAATTGTGAACAGATTACCGTTTCACCAGCATCAGAAATGGTTGTGACAGAAGAGGACTACCAACGAGCTATTCCTATCATTCAGAAAACGATTGAGCGTTCCAATCAAGAAGAACAGATTTCCTATCTCAAGGAAGTCTTGGCAGACATGCAGTCTTCCTACCGTCATCCGGATCTCAGAAAATTCCTGTCCTTCTTATATGAGGATAGCTGGACTATTTTGGATTACCTTCCAAAAGGTTCACCTATTTTTCTAGATGATTTCCATAAAATTTCTGATAAACAGGCCCAGTTTGAGAAAGAAGTTGCGGATGTCTTGACACAGGATTTACAGAATGGTAAATCAGTGTCAAGTTTGAATTACTTCGCGTCAACCTATGCTGGTTTGAGAAAATACAAGCCAGCCACCTTCTTTTCTAGTTTCCAGAAAGGTCTGGGCAATGTCAAGTTTGATGGACTTTACCAATTTACCCAGCATCCCATGCAGGAATTTTTCCACCAAATTCCGCTTTTAAAAGACGAGCTAGCTCGTTATGCCAAATCAAACAATACGGTCATTATCCAGGCTTCTTCTGAAACAAGTTTACAAGCTTTACAGAAATCTTTACAGGAATACGAGATTCATTTACCAGTCCATTCAGCATCACAATTAGTCGCTGGGCAGCAGCAAATCACCGTCGGTCAGCTGTCAGCTGGTTTTCACCTTATGGATGAAAAGCTGGTTGTCATCACTGAAAAGGAAATTTTTAATAAGAAAATCAAGCGCAAAATCCGCAGGACAAACATGTCCAATGCGGAGCGGATTAAGGATTATAGTGAGCTTTCAGTCGGAGATTATGTAGTCCACCATGTTCACGGAATCGGTCAGTATTTAGGGATTGAAACCATTGAAATATCGGGTGTTCATAGGGACTATGTTACTGTGCAATATCAGAATGCTGACCGCATTTCCATTCCAGTAGAGCAGATTGACCTCCTGTCAAAATACCTGGCATCAGACGGCAAGGCACCTAAGGTCAATAAGCTAAACGACGGTCGTTTCCAAAAGACCAAGCAGAAGGTGCAAAAGCAGGTTGAAGACATTGCGGATGATTTGATTAAGCTCTATGCAGAGCGCAGTCAGCTCAAAGGTTTTGCCTTTTCACCTGATGATGCCAGTCAAGAAGAGTTTGACAACTACTTTACACATGTGGAAACCGATGATCAACTTCGCTCGATTGACGAAATCAAAAAGGATATGCAGAAGGATTCGCCCATGGATCGGCTCTTGGTCGGGGATGTTGGATTTGGTAAGACAGAAGTAGCCATGCGGGCAGCCTTTAAGGCGGTCAATGATGGCAAACAGGTTGCAATTTTAGTGCCGACAACGGTCCTAGCCCAGCAACATTTTGCAAATTTCCAAGAGCGATTTGCTGAGTTTCCTGTTAATGTTGACGTGATGAGCCGATTCAAGACCAAGGCAGAGCAGGAGAAAACGCTGGAGAAGCTCAAAAAAGGTCAGGTGGATATTATCATTGGTACGCATCGCCTACTCTCCAAAGATGTGGTATTTTCCGATTTAGGTTTACTGGTCATTGACGAGGAACAACGCTTTGGTGTCAAGCACAAGGAACGCCTTAAAGAGCTGAAAAAGAAAATTGATGTCCTGACCTTGACCGCAACTCCTATACCTCGGACCCTGCAAATGTCCATGCTTGGAATTCGTGATTTGTCTGTTATTGAAACACCGCCAACTAATCGCTATCCTGTCCAAACCTATGTCATGGAAACCAATCCAACAGTCATTCGCGATGCCATTATCCGTGAATTAGACCGTGACGGACAGGTTTACTATCTTTACAATAAAGTTGACACCATTGAGCAAAAAGTTTCAGAGCTGAAAGAGTTGGTTCCAGAGGCCAGCATCGGTTATGTTCACGGACAAATGTCTGAAATCCAACTGGAAAATACCCTCTATACCTTTGTGGAAGGGGAGTACGATGTTCTCGTTACGACTACCATTATTGAAACAGGGGTTGATATTCCAAATGCCAATACCCTCTTTATTGAAAATGCCGACCATATGGGACTGTCAACCCTCTATCAACTTCGTGGTCGTGTCGGCCGTTCCAATCGTATCGCCTATGCCTATCTCATGTATCGGCCTGACAAGTCCTTAACAGAAGTGGCTGAAAAACGCCTAGAAGCCATCAAAGGCTTTACAGAACTGGGGTCTGGCTTCAAGATTGCTATGCAGGACCTGTCCATCCGCGGTGCGGGAAATATTCTCGGTGCAGCCCAGTCTGGCTTTATTGACTCAGTCGGCTATGAAATGTACTCTCAGCTTTTGGAACAGGCCATTCTTGAAAGGCAAGGTAAAGCTGGCCAGCGTCAGAAGAGTAATACGGAAATTAATTTGCAGATTGATGCCTATTTGCCGAGTGAATACATTTCAGACCAGCGTCAAAAAATCGAGATTTACAAGCGGATCAAGAACATTGACAGCCGTGTAAACTATCAAGAATTGCAGGAAGAGTTGGTCGATCGCTTCGGAGACTATCCGGATGTTGTAGCTTATTTGCTAGAAATTGGTCTCCTCAAATCTTATCTGGACCAGGTTTTCTGCCATAGTGTCCTTAGAAAGAAACAGCAGATTACAATTTCCTTTGAGCCCATGGCTGGTCAAATTTTCCTGACCCAGGATTATTTCCAGGCCCTATCGGTGACCAATCTCAAGGTCCAAATTGCAGAGAATCGGGGCCGTTTAGAAGTAATTTTTACCCTTCAAAAACAGAAGGATTATGAAATCTTGGAGGAATTGATCCAATTCGCAGAAAAATTGGCCCAAATTAAGTTAAGTAAAGGTTGATTGTGCCGAACTGTTTAATTCATTGAATGCATCAATTCTCATTTTCTTCGCAGGAGTAGTCATTTCAGCACTCATATTTTGGTGAGAGAGTTTCCAAACTCTCTTTTTACATTTTGGTAACAAAGTTATCCTATTCTACCAAAAACTTTAAAAAATGATATAATATTTAGTTGAGGTAATTCAAATGAGACTAGATAAATATTTAAAAGTATCCCGTATTATCAAGCGCCGGACAGTTGCAAAAGAAGTGGCAGACAAGGGCCGTATCAAAATCAACGGAATTTTGGCAAAGTCTTCAACGGATGTCAAAATCAATGATCAAATCGAAATCCAATTTGGAAACAAACTCTTGACAGTCAAGGTCTTGGAAATGAAAGACTCGACCAAGAAAGAAGACGCTCTGAAAATGTACGAAATCGTTAGCGAAAAAAGGATAGAAGCAGATGAAAAAATCTAAGGTTCTCCAAATCAGCAATCGTTTTATTGATGCTGAGAAGGAAAGATTTCACCGCAAAGAGCTAGAAAAACAGCAAAAAAACCGTTTTTTAGCGACGGTCATTGTCTTGGTGATTTTTCTCTTTATGTTGCCAACCTATAATCTAGTGGCTACTCATCAGAAATTGAAGCAAAATGAAGCCAAACTAGTTGAATTGGAAAATCAGTACAAAGACCTTTCTCGTGAGAAGGAACTTCGTGACGCCCTAGTCAAAAAATTGCAGGATGAAGAATATGCTGCAAAATATGTCCGTGCCAAGTATCAGTTTTCAAAAGATGGCGAGTTTATCTACAATATTCCAGGATTGTTGCCCAAATGACAGAAGATTTATTAAAAAATGTTGAGTTATTTTTGTCCTATTCCGATGACAAATTAGAAGAACTCACTGAAAAAAATCAACAGCTAAAAGTGTCCGTTGATCCACAACAAGAAATTTCCAAATAGAAAGAATGGAGAATGAAGGAAAAATTAGTCATACTCCTCTTGCCAATTTTATTTTCTGCAACCATTGTGGACAGCACAGAAGTCCCCTTTGAAATCACGCAAGAAGAGTACGTAACTTTCAATCAAAAAGAATACCAACCCATCTTTCATAGCCTACCTAGCAACCCGATTTCCCTGACAGAACTCCATGTGTTTAAGGATATGGACCTGACCCACTATAGTCACAAGATAGGGCCTGATTCCAGTTTGGAACTAGCAGGTTTAGAGGTAAATAACCACCACCAGCAGGTATTCACACTATCGGATGGTACCTATGTTTTGGCTAGTCAAGACCAAGTAGCAGATGACAGGATTTTAAACCAGGTAGGTCTTGAACAGACCTATTGGACCAAGGAGAATACTCGAATTTTAACTAGTCCTGTTTCTACAAAGCAGGATGAAAAAGAAAGTACTCTTCCTCCTTATCAGCCTGTTCAGGTTGACACACTCGTGGAGACACCGAGAGGTCAGTTTGTTCAGATTGTCGGCAAGGGCTGGGCTCTACTTGACCACTTGTCAACCCAAGATAATAGGATGGAAGGAGTTCAAAAACTCCTAGACACAAAATACAACAAAGACAACTACTCTATATATGTCAAGCAAGTGTCAAGTCAGTTAGAAGCAGGTATCAATCAGGATAAGATTCTATATGCAGCCAGTGTTTCTAAGCTTCCTACACTCTATTATGCCCAAAAACAAATTGATTTAGGGCGTTTTAAATTGACAGATAAGGTCAAGTATGTAAAGGAGACAGAGGACTTTGATGGAGCCTATGACCCTGCAGGCAGTGGATCCATCAGCAAGCGAGTTGACAATAAAGAATACCAAGTTGACGACCTGCTCAACCGTATCGCCAAAGAGTCTGACAATGTCGCAAGCAATATTGTCGGCTACTACCTGGCTGACAAGTTTAATCAGCAGTTTTACGATGACATCACCTCCATCACTGGTCAAAAATGGGACATGGTTACACGTGAAACATCTCCAAAAGTAGCTGGACTAATGATGGAAGCTATTTACCATCAGGGTGGGTTTGTACTTGATAGTCTCAAGGAAACCAGGTTCGATGACCAGCGCATTCCCAAGGACATTCCGGTTCCGGTGGCCCATAAGATAGGTGACGCCTATGATTTCAGGCACGACGTTGCTCTTGTCTACACAGACTCACCCTTCATCTTGTCCATCTTCACGGACAAGGCAAGCTACGACGACATTTCACAAATTGCCAAGGATATTTACGAGATTTTGAAGTAATGAAAGAAAGATTTATAAAAGTGACACGCCAAGGTCACTTTTTTGATAAACACAGAAAAGTTTTGGTGGCTTTATCCGGTGGACTGGATTCCCTGACACTTTTGCAGCTCCTATACGACAGCAGGGAGAAGCTAGATATTGAACTAGGCATAGCACATATCAACCACCAGCAACGACCAGAATCCCAGGAAGAGGAGCGCTATATCAAAGAATTAGCGACTCAACTACGACTTCCTGTTTATATTTCACATTTTCAAGGAGCTTTCTCGGAAAATGCTGCGCGGAAATGGCGCTATGACTTTTTCAAACAAGTCATGGACCAGAAAGGCTATACTGCTCTGGTCACGGGGCATCATGCGGACGACCAGGCTGAGACAGTTTTCATGCGGATTCTCCGCGGCAATCGACTGCGTCACATCTCAGCGATTCAGCCAGTCCAAGACTTCGGACCTGGCCAGCTGATTCGTCCCTTGCTGACCTTTCAAAAATCCGATTTTCCAGCAACAGTTCATTTTGAAGATTCTAGCAATACCAGTCCAGCTTATTTACGAAACCGTATCCGAAATACCTATTTGCCACAATTGAGACAGGAAAATCCTCAGCTGGATAAGAATCTCCTCCAGTTAGCATCCGAAAGCCAACAGTTGGTCCAAGCCCTGCGTGATTTGACCAAAGATGTAGAAATCACCAACCTCCAACATTTTCAGCAGCAAACCCAGGCTATACAAAGTTTTCTTCTGGAAGAATATTTAGAACAATTTCCAGACCTTCAATTGACAGCTGCTCAGTTTGACCAAGTTCTCCATATTTTACGATCCAAGGCCAATTATCGTCACAGCCTAAAAAACGGCTACCAATTAGAAAAAGATTATCATCAGTTTTGCATCAGCAAAATCCAACCTCAGACGGATGAAGTGCTAGCTCCCCTTGTGATAGAATCAGACGGTATCTTCACTTATGGGGACTACCTATTTTCCCTCAATCAACCACTGGAAGATGCCCAACAAATCCTTTATCTGCAACCAGATAGCCCCATTACCTTACGCAGCAGACAGGCAGGAGACAGCATTCTCATAAATGGTGTTCAGAAGAAACTCCGTCGCTGGTTTATTGACCAAAAAATTCCTCAGCAAGTACGACAAGAAGCCATAGTTGTCCAACAGGCTGAAAAAATTTATGGAATTGCCAATCTGCTTATCACTGATTTGAGTAAATCTGCAAAAAATGGTATAATGAAAGCTATCTTATATATCAAACAGAAAGAGTAAAACATTATGTTGGATAATGATATTAAAAAAGTTCTCGTTTCAGAAGAAGAAATCATTGCGAAAAGCAAAGAGTTAGGTCAAATCTTGGCCCAGGATTATGCAGACAAAAATCCTCTTCTTGTGGGTATTTTGAAAGGATCTATTCCTTTCATGGCTGAATTAATGAAGCATATCGATGCCCACGTAGAGACAGACTACATGGTCGTTTCTAGCTACCACGGTGGTACAGAAAGTAGCGGTACCGTAAAAATCATCAAGGATTTGGACAATAGCGTCGCTGGTCGTCACATTATCTTTGTAGAGGACATTATTGATACTGGCCGTACCCTGAAAGAACTTAAGGAGCTTTTTGCTCTCCGTCAAGCAGCTTCTATCAAAATTGCGACTCTTTTGGATAAACCAGAAGGCCGTGTTGTTGAAATTGAGCCAGACTATACCTGCTTCACTATTCCAAATGAGTTTGTAGTCGGTTTTGGTCTAGATTACAACGAAAATTACCGTAATCTTCCTTATGTTGGAGTACTGAAAGAGGAAGTTTATACAAAATAGAAAAGGTTTCCTACTATTATTATGAACAAACAACCAAATAAAGGATTTATAAAAAATCCTTTTCTCATTATTCTTGTCATTGCGACTCTTTTGACAGCCTTCCAATTTTTTAACGCTGGCAAACAAGTAACGGTGCAAGAAATTCCCTATTCTCAAGTCATTACCGAGCTTAAAAATGACAATGTATCAGAACTAACCTACCAGCCTGATTCAAGCGTTATCGAAATTACAGGTAAGTACAAAAAGGAACAAACAGCCAAAGACGAGCTAGCCTCTTCTATTAAATTGTTCCAAGTTTCAGAGACAATCAAGTACAAAAACTTCAAATCCCTGATTTTACCTTCAGAGACAAATCTATCAGAACTTCAAACCTTGGCCAATGAAAAAGGGATTAAAGTCACGATAAAGCCTGAAAGCTCCAATAGTCTCTGGTTTAGCATTATCCTCAACTTCCTTCCCTTGATTATTTTCGGTGGATTCTTCATGATGATGATGAATCAAGGAGGCGGAGGTGCCCGAGGCGCTATGAACTTCGGTCGTAGCAAGGCCAGAGCCTTTGAAAAGAACAATGTCAAGGTCCGCTTCTCAGACGTAGCAGGTGCGGAAGAAGAAAAGCAAGAGTTGGTCGAAGTTGTTGAGTTTCTGAAAGATCCAAAACGCTTTACCAAACTCGGTGCCCGTATTCCAGCAGGTGTCCTCTTGGAAGGCCCTCCAGGGACTGGTAAAACCCTTCTTGCCAAGGCAGTGGCCGGCGAAGCAGGTGTCCCATTCTTCTCGATTTCTGGTTCAGACTTCGTTGAAATGTTTGTCGGTGTCGGTGCCAGCCGTGTTCGTTCCCTCTTTGAAGACGCTAAAAAAGCAGCACCAGCCATCATTTTCATCGACGAGATTGATGCTGTCGGTCGCCAACGTGGTGTCGGCATGGGCGGTGGTAACGATGAGCGTGAGCAGACCCTCAACCAACTCCTGATTGAAATGGATGGTTTTGAAGGAAATGAAGGCATTATCGTTATTGCAGCTACAAACCGTAGTGATGTTTTAGACCCAGCTCTTCTTCGTCCAGGTCGTTTTGACCGCAAGGTCTTGGTTGGTCGTCCAGATGTCAAGGGCCGCGAAGCTATTCTCAAGGTGCACGCCAAGAATAAACCGCTGGCTGGTGATGTTGATTTGAAATTGGTTGCCCAACAAACACCAGGTTTCGTCGGAGCTGATTTGGAAAATGTCCTCAACGAAGCTGCTCTTGTTGCAGCTCGACGCAATAAAACCGTTATCGACGCTTCGGATATTGACGAGGCGGAAGACCGGGTTATCGCCGGACCTTCTAAGAAAGACCGTCAGATTTCAGCTAAAGAGCGTGAAATTGTTGCCTACCATGAGGCAGGTCATACCATTGTCGGCCTTGTCCTATCAAATGCACGTGAAGTTCACAAGGTTACTATTGTCCCTCGCGGTCGCGCTGGTGGTTATATGATTGCCCTTCCTAAAGAAGATCAAATGCTACTTTCTAAAGAAGATATGAAGGAGCAATTGGCTGGGCTTATGGGTGGTCGTGTAGCAGAAGAAATTATCTTTAATACTCAAACCACAGGTGCCTCAAATGACTTTGAGCAAGCAACGCAAATGGCGCGTGCTATGGTTGCTGAATATGGTATGAGTGAAAAAATGGGACCAATGCAGTACGAAGGTAGCCATGCTATGTTTGGTGCCCAAACTACTCAAAAATATATTTCTGAGCAAACTGCTTACGAACTGGACACAGAAGTACGTAATCTCCTGACAGAAGCCCATAACAAAGCAGCTGAAATCATCCAAGACAACCGTGAAAAACACCAGTTGATTGCAGAAGCCCTACTCAAGTATGAAACATTGGACAGCGTTCAAATCAAATCGCTCTATGAAAAAGGCAAAATGCCTGAAAAAACAGAGCACGATGAAGAAGATGTCCACCCCCTTTCATACGATGAAATCAAAGAAAAAATGAAATAATTCAAGAGAGAAATCGCAAGGTTTCTCTTTTTTTCTCCTTATAAATACGAATAAATAATATAGAGGACCCTGTCCCACATTATCAACCTTGAACTTTTTAATGAAAACTGCTAAAATATAAGTAGAAAATAGTTTGGAATGTTCAAGGAATTCTATACTTAAGGAGAAAACCTATGCGACATACCAGACTCAAACCCACCTACGACACCGTAGCAAAAAAATCTTCCAAAATAAGGAAGTTACCAAGCACTTTATAGCAGATATATTAGACCTACCTGTCAAATCCGTCGAATTACTAGACGGTCACCAGATTCGCCTACCACAGGACGGACTGCCGAGAGGATTTTATACCGTCACAGATATCTTGGTTGAGCTGGATGACGGCACGCAAGTCATCATTGAAATCCAGATTGTCAAGCAACGGTCCTTTGTGAATCGGCTATGGACCTATATTTGTAGTCAGGTGCATGATAATTTTGAAAATATCCGCAAGGAATTTCAGGAGACACATTTGATCCATGAACGGCTTTATCCGGTCTACGGTATCGCCCTTTTGGAGAAAAATTATTTCTCAGACGATAAGGCCTTTCATATCTTCTCCATTCGAGAAGAAACCACTAATCAAGAACTAACCATCAAGCTAAAGGATAGTCCCAAGGACCACAGCTTGCTCAAAATGGCTTTTCTAGAGTTGGACAAATACCAGCCCGAAACTTTCGATAAAAACCAGCTTAAGAAATGGTTTGAATTTTTCGGGAACCGAGAATTTACAGCTCCTCTAGATAAAATCATCCACCAAGCCGAGCATGCCCTGGACTTCGCCAGCTGGAGTAAGGAGGAACAAGCCATGTTCAATGACGAATTAGACATTCTAGAAGTTAATCATAGTAGAATCTACTGGGCAAGAGAAGAAGGTCGCGAAGAAGGTCGTGAAGAAGGCAGAGAAGAAGGTCGTGAAGAAGGTCAACTTCAAGCCAGCTATTCGATAGCACGCAATTTATTGTCAGCCAACCTATCCCCAGAGCTCATTGCCCAAAGTACGGGTCTTTCCCTGTCCCAAATTCACGAGCTCCAAGGCGAGCTACTAACCAATAGTTGAGGAACAAGCCATGTTCAATGACGAACTAGACATTCTAGAAGTTAATTATAGTAGAATCTACTGGGCAAGAGAAGAAGGTCGTGAAGAAGGCAGAGAAGAAGGTCAACTTCAAGCCAGCTATTCGATAGCACGCAATTTATTGTCAGCCAATCTATCCCCAGAGCTCATTGCCCAAAGTACGGGTCTATCCCTGTCCCAAATTCACGAGCTCCAAGGCGAGCTACTACCCAATAGTTGAGGAACAAGCCATGTTCAATGACGAATTAGACATTCTAGAAGTTAATTATAGTAGAATCTACTGGGCAAGAGAAGAAGGTCGTGAGGAAGGTCAACTTCAAGCCAGCTACTCAATAGCGCGCAACATGCTTACTAAGCACATGTCGGACGAGGATATAGCAGAATTGACAGCACTCCCCCTCACAACCATCGCCCAGCTCCGCAGTCAATTAGAAACCGGAGCTTAATCAAGAACAACTATAAAGCTAAAAGATAATTTAAGATAAAAAAAAAGTCTTTCTTTTTAGTAAGGTAAATCACTCAATATAGTTGTCATAGTTACACCCTATCCATTCATATCAAATAATCACAAATAACTTTTTTTAAAAAAACCTTAAATTTTTCTAAAAAACTCTTGACATAGATAAAAAATCAGCTTATAATATAGGTATCTGCAGTGGCAGTAATAAAAAAAAGAAAAACATAAGGAGTTTTTTATCATGAAAAAAACATTCGTAACTTTGGCAACAGTTGCAGCATTGGTTGCAACTTCATCTGCAGTACTTGCAAACAACAATGCAACTGGTGCACACAACAAACCAAACACTAGCTATGACTATGTTGTAGAAAACTTGGGACTTAAGATTTCAACTTTGAAAGCATATGCAGACGCAGCTAAAGTTGAATTTGACAGCGTCACATTGAACGTAACTGGTCGCGAAGCAACACTTGCAGCAACAAAAGAAGATCTTAAAGCTGCACAAGATGATGTTGCTGCGAAAAAAGCTGAAAAAGACTATACTATTGGTCTTTTAAATGTAGGTACTCCAGTTGAAGGATTCAATGATGTAACTTCAGCAATCAACTTCTATGATGGTGAAATCGCTAAACTTGAAGGTGTAGTAACAACACGCGAAACTGCAGTTGCAGTAGCACAAGAAGACTTGAATAACTGGGTTGCTAAGAAAGCAGAAGCAGCTGCAAAACTTGAAAAAGCAAAAGCAGACCTTGATGCTGCTATTGCAGAAGCTCTTAACGCTGGTTTGACTCCTGAACAAGTAGAACAAGCAAAAGCAGGCGCTCCTGTAGCTCCAGCAGCTAACAACGGTGGTGCTAAATCTGTAGCTCCAGCTAAAACTGCTACTGGTTCTAAAACACTTCCAAAAACAAGCGCAGCTAAATAATTAGTCTAAGCTATCATAGATAAAGTTGCCTCAGGGCAACTTTATTTTTTAAGGTGAATTATGCGAAATAAAAAAAATAATAAACTTATAATAGCTCTGCTAGCCTTTGTAGCTGTTGCAGGTATTGCCCTATCAGCCTTCTTTGGTCTTCAAGGTGGAAAAAACTCTACTGCATCAGGAAACAACCAGCCAAGCTCAAGCCAGCAGGCAACATCATCGTCATCTGCAACATCCTATCAGATTTCAGAGGAAGAAAAGGCAGCCCTTAAAGAGCAATTTGACGGTCTCAAAGGGGTTAACCCTGATACTATTGCCTACGTCTATGCACCAGGTACCAATCTGGATGAGCCAGTTGTCTATAGTGGTGACAATACAACCTACTTATCAAAACTCTTTGATGGGTCCGGTGAAGACCCATACATGGGGACAGTCTTCATGGATATGGACAACAAAACAGACTTTAGTGACAAGTTGACCTGGCTTTTTGGACATGCTCGCGGTTCTAAAGTACCAGATAGCCGTATGTTTAACGATGTCAACTTCTACGATGATCAGGCCTTCTTTGATGCCCATCCCTATGTTGTCGTCCGTACTCCGGAAAAAGTTCATTACTATCAGGCCGCTTTCATGATTATTGTTCATGAGTCGACAGCCTTCTATCGCACAAGTTTCGATAGCGACCAACAGTTCGAAGAGCAGTTGACAGCAGTTCGTGAAGGTGCAGTAGCAAAAAATGATAATATTGAGATTAAAGCATCAGACAACTACCTGGTTCTCTCAACTTGTCGTGAAGATGACGAAACCATTCGTGCCAACCTCTACCTCCGCGAAATCCCTGAGTCAGAGCTCGGAGACTTCCTTGCAGAACATAAAGATGAACTAAATTACGTTCCAACACGCTAATCACTAAGCTGGTCACATGACCGGCTTATTTTTTTCAAAAAAAAATTTAAAAAGCTATTGACAGTAATAGTAATAGATGATAGAATAATGAAGTTGTCTCGCGAGGGACTGTTGATGAAGAAGAAACGAAAAAAAGTTTCAAAAAGTAGTTGACAGGCAATCGTGGATGTGATATACTGATATAGTTGTCGCGATAGACGACAAGACCTTTGAAAATTAAAGAAGACGAACCAAACGTGCAGGGTGATTTATATTTATATAAATCGTCAATGA
>NZ_JBIMJP010000027.1:0-13716 GCF_043674155.1 Streptococcus sp. A23
CAGCTGAGCCTGAAGTGCCATCAACTCCTTATCCTTTTGAGCAATAGCAGAGCTGACCTCATGTTCCGTCTGACTAGACACCTGCTCAACCTTAGCTGTCAGTTCTAAAATAGCCTTATCCTTGTCAGCCAATTTAGCCTGCAAGTCATTTTCAGCCTTCTGAGCCAGCAACTCTGTCTCACGCGCCAAACGATCATGAACTTCCTTATCAAACTCCACACCACGAACCTGAGCCAAAAGCTGGCTGTATTCTGTTTCATTAACTTGAAAAGCCGTTCCACAATGCGGGCAAGTAATATTGTGCATGATTTTCTCCTAAATCTGTTCTTGAACAAAGTGCGACCACTTTTCTTGCAAGGGTTTCTGTTCTGGCACTTCAGCCCCCTCAAGCAAGGCTTGAATATATTCATGCTGGACCAGCCAACCGGTCATATCTTTTTCAGCCGTCGCAAATTCATTGCCAAAATCCTTAGGAATGATTTCCTCAAAGGCAATGTGACTCCCACCTTCTTGAGCTGTCAGAATAAAACCAACCCGAGCAGTATCCCAAGTATAGGAAATCTCATGCGGTTCGCGATAGGTCAACAAGTCCATCTCCTCACGGAAATCCTCAATTTCAAAGACCAACTTTTGTCCTTCAATATGGAGTTCTGGAAACCATTTGGCAAAACCAGCGTCTGTAGCCAGTAAATCCCATGTTTCTGTCAAAGATGCAGAAACGGAGTATACCACATTTAATTGATAGTGTGTAGAGGTTGTAGTAATTGAAATTTTCATATGTCTAGTATAGCAAAAAATCTCTAAAAAATGAAAAAACACCAGCAAAGCCAGTGTCTAACTGTTCCTTTCCCTCACTGAGACTAGGATACGTCTCGCAAGAGGATTGACAATAAAATAACTCAAGGGAAGCGACAGAATAATATTTCTCAAAAAGCGGAAACCATAAATCGGTAGATGAAAGGGAAGATGGCTCATATACATACCAAATACTCCAATAATTAACCCCATTGCAACAGACCGAAAACTAATCATAGCAAAGGAAATATGCTTTTCAGAAGGTAATTTTGGTCCGATGAAATTGATCCATCTGAGGGCTAAAGGATTGACAAATTGCGATGCTATAAAAGAGACAACCACTCCCAAGAAATAAGATGGCAACAAAATAGGTAGTTGCAAGCGACCTGCCCACCATAAATTATAAACAGTCATTACAAATCCCATCATCGCTGACATTAACATGCCAAAAAACAAGCGTTCCTTTCGATTTTGAGGCATAAACTACTCCTCCTATACAGCTTCGTTAGTTATAGTATAACACAAATCACTAATTATTGGTATTGATTGATAAGAAAAGCCTGAATCGCTCCAGGCTTATTACTCAAAGAATTTATAGTAATCTTCCAATTGCATTTCCGCTTTTTGCTGGCGATTGAGGTCTTGGATAATTTGACCATCCTTCATGACAATCAAGCGATTGCCAAAGTTAAGGGCATCCTCCATCTGGTGAGTGACCATAAGGGCAGTCAGCTCCTGGTCGGCAATCAGGCTATCCGTCAAATTCATGAGGGACTGGCTGGTCTTTGGATCAAGGGCCGCCGTGTGTTCATCCAAGAGCAACAGCTCTGGCTTGACGATAGAGGCCATTAAGAGGCTGAGAGCCTGACGCTGGCCACCCGATAAGAAACCAGCTGGAGTGGCGATATGCTTTTCCAGACCATTGCCAATTTTTGCTAGGGTCGCCTCAAACTCTTCCAAATGCTGGGGAAGTTGCCGAGGAACCAACCCACGACCTTGGCCACGGTACTTGGCAATCAAAAGATTTTCCGCCACAGTCATCCGAGGTGCCGTTCCCATCTTGGGATCCTGAAAGACCCGGGACAGGTACTTGGCCCGCTTTTCCGCTGGCCACTTGGTCACATCCTCGCCCAAGATAGACACTGTTCCACTGGTCAAGGGCAGGGTACCTGCTATGACATTGAAGAGGGTGGACTTACCAGCACCATTGCCACCGAGAATAGTGATAAAATCCCCTTGGTAGATAGTCAGATTGACATCCTTTAGAATCACGCGCTCCTGGTCCAGGCCATTGTTGACCACCACACGCGCATTTTTTAGTTCAACGATTGCATTCATTTGGTCAAGCTGGCTCCTTTCAGGATGTTATTTTTGATTTCAGGGACCATGAGGCAGACTGCCAAGATGAGGGCCGAGAAAATGCGGAGGTAGCTGGTATTGATTCCCAGGGAAATCACACCCAAAATCAAGAACTGGTAGAAAATCGCTCCCACCACAATGGTGATAAAACGCTCCGCCATTGTCACATTATCAAACAAAACCTCACCGATGATGAGACTGGCCATGCCGACCACGATGACACCGATACCGCGCGAAACGTCCGCGTAACCCTCCTGCTGGGCGATGAGGGCACCAGCAAGGGCGATGACTCCATTGGAGAGGATCAGACCCATAAGCTCCATACGGCTGGTATGAATGCCAAAACTGCGCGCCATGTCGGGATTGTCACCCGTAGCGATAAAGGCCTGACCCAGGCGGGTATTTAGGAAGAATAGCAGAGCAGAGATGACAGCCACAACTGCCATTAGGCCTAGTATCAATCCATTTGTCTCCCTATCAAAAGGCAGGAGGTCCTGCAAACTCTTGATATTGAGCAAGCCCAGATTGGCTCGCCCCATGATGAAGAGCATAATGGAATGGCAGGAAGACATAACCAGAATCCCCGACAAGAGGGTTGGAATTTTCCCCTTGGTATACAGGAGACCGGTCACAAGCCCTGCCAAACAGCCTGCCAAAACAGCAGCTAAGGTCGCAAGAATCGGGTGGACACCCTGAGTAAGCAAGGTCACAACCACTGCTCCGCCCAAGGGAAAGGAACCCTCTGTCGTCATATCTGGAAAGTTCAAAATACGGAAGGTCATGAAGATACCAAGACCAAGAATGGCCCAAAGCAGGGCCTGGGAAATGGTGGAAAGGATCATAATTCTCTCTAAAATTTCGTTTATTTAATCACGCGGCTTGCTTTTTCAACAATCTCCGCTGGAAGGGTAAGGCCAAGTTCATCAGCTACTTTTTGGTTGACGACAACGGTACCTTGGTTAAAGACTTCAACTGGTGTGTCAGCTGTTTTAGCACCGTCAAGAACCTTGGCAGCCATTTTACCAGTAGCAACACCTAGGTCAAATTGGCTGAGGGTTACAGATGCGATACCGCCACCTTCGACCATATCCTCTACAGAAGTGTAGATTGGTTTTTTAGACTTGTTGGCTGCAGAAACGACTGTTGAGAAAGCCGATGCAATGGTATTGTCAACTGGTGTGAAGAAGGCGTCTACCTTGGTTGAGGCAACTTCTACTGTTGAGGCAATTTCGTTTGAAGAAGGAACTGCATACTCGATAACTTCATAGCCTGCTGCCTCAGCTGCCGCCTTAAATTCAGTAACTTGGGCCTTTGAGTTGTCCTCGTTTGATGAGAAGAGAGCACCGATTGTTTTTGCCTCTGGGGTGATTTGTTTAATCAAGTCAATAGTATCTGCTACTGGTGTTTGGTCAGAAACGCCAGTGATATTGCCACCAGGATTTTTCAAATCAGCAACCAAGTTGGCACCGACCGGATCGGTTACAGCTCCCATGATGATTGGCAGATCGTTAGTCGCATTAGCCAATCCTTGGGCTGCTGGTGTCGCAATACCAATCAGCAATTCGTTGCCATTATCGACCAATTTTTTACTCATGGTTTGCACTTGAGATTGATCACCTTCTGCATTCATAAAATCAATTTCTAGGTTGACATCCTTATCGTAGCCGCCTTCTTTGAGACCAGCTTCGATTCCTTTGTAAATTTCGTCCAAGGAAGCGTGACTCACATATTGGAGAACTCCGATTTTAACGGTTTGAGATTCCGTCCCAGTCTCTGTTGTGGTCTCTTGTTTATTCTGATTTGAAATCACTACAGCCACAATAATCGCAAAAAATGCAATCAACACACCCATCAATTTTTTATTTTTCATCATAAACCTCTTTCTTATTAAAACAATTGTATCTATTTCGTCAATTCAAGATCTGTAAGCTACGCCATCGTTTCATCATAATGTAATCTCCTTTGTATAGAAAAAGCCCACGCATACTAAAATCGTATGCGAGGGCGTCAATGACGCGGTGCCACCTCACTTATGGGAATTGTCTAGAATCCTCCCATATCT
Source organism: Streptococcus sp. A23 (assembly GCF_043674155.1). NCBI lineage: Bacteria > Bacillati > Bacillota > Bacilli > Lactobacillales > Streptococcaceae > Streptococcus > Streptococcus sp. A23. The sequence continues at coordinate 4,217 of NZ_JBIMJP010000027.1, forward strand.
CATCTCCTCTAACAAGGAGTTGCACTGTAAGGTGTGCGGACCGAACTATCATTGTTTTAAGTTCATTTACGTGACTGTTTTGGCTGAGTACTTCGTTAGCTCTCCTTGCTATACCGCCAGTATAAGCTACGTCGACCTGCCTCGTACTCAGCCAAAACAGTCTACGCAAAGTATGTTATGCCAAACAATCATTTGTGCACCTAAGTCTGAAGACAGACAATTCTGCACATCAGCCCATTTCATAAAACTCCGCCACCTGTTCCCAGCACCACAGGCTCCCTGAAGACTTCTGCTTTACTACTTCTTCTGATTACAGATGATTATACGGTATCAAAATCACTTTGTCAATACTTTTGACGTAATTTTCTGAAAATTTTTCTCCTACCTACTTTACCACTCTCATCAAAAAACCACCGAAGTATGATATAATAGACTGAGTTACAGCTATTAGAAAGAGGAAAACCATGTCTTTTGACGGATTTTTTTTACATCACATGACGGCTGAGTTAAAGGCCAATTTAGAAGGTGGGCGGATTCAGAAAATCAACCAGCCCTTTGAACAGGAGATTGTCCTCAACATCCGCAGCAACCGTCAGAGCCATAAGTTGCTCCTGTCTGCCCATTCGGTTTTCGGACGGGTTCAGCTGACCCAGTCGGACTTTACCAATCCCAAGGTGCCCAATACCTTTACCATGATTTTACGAAAATACTTGCAGGGAGCCATTATCGAGGAGATTCGTCAGTTGGACAATGACCGCATTTTAGAATTTTCGGTGTCCAACAAGGACGAGATTGGCGACCATATCCAAGCAACCTTAATTGTGGAAATCATGGGCAAGCACAGCAATATCATCTTGGTGGATAAGTCTGAACAACGGATTATCGAGGCTATCAAGCACGTTGGTTTCTCGCAAAATTCCTACCGGACCATCTTGCCAGGTTCCACCTACATTCGTCCACCGGAGACGCATTCTCTCAATCCTTATACGGTGTCTGATGAGAAATTGTTTGAAATCTTATCGACTCAGGAACTGAGTCCAAAAAATCTCCAACAGCTCTTTCAAGGTTTGGGTCGGGATACGGCTTCTGAACTGGCCAGTCATTTGCAGACAGACCGCCTCAAGAACTTCCGTGCCTTTTTTGACCAGGCAACTCAGCCTAGCCTGACAGACAAATCCTATGCTGCTCTGCCATTTGCCAATAGCCCTGAAAAACAGCCACACTTTGAGAGCCTGAGCAGTCTGCTGGACTTCTACTATCAGGACAAGGCGGAGCGGGATCGGGTGGCCCAGCAGGCCAATGAGCTGATCAAACGGGTAGCCAGTGAGTTGGAGAAAAATCGCAAGAAACTGGTCAAGCAGGAGCAGGAATTGGCGGATACGGAGACGGCGGAGTTGGTGCGACAAAAGGGCGAGCTCTTGACCACCTATCTGCATCAGGTGCCCAACGACCAGTCGAATGTGCGGTTAGACAACTACTATACGGGCGAGGAGCTGGAGATTGAGTTGGATGTGGCTTTGACGCCTAGCCAGAATGCCCAGCGGTACTTCAAGAAATACCAGAAACTCAAGGAGGCAGTCAAGCACTTGACCAGCTTGATTGAGGAAACCAAGTCGACCATTGTCTATCTGGAGTCCGTTGACACCATGCTGGGACAGGCTAGTCTGGCTGAAATTGATGAGATTCGCGAGGAATTGATTGAAACAGGCTACCTCAAACGCCGTCATCGTGAGAAAATCCATAAGCGTCAGAAACCTGAACGTTACTTGGCGACGGACGGGAAAACTATTATTCTGGTTGGGAAAAATAATCTGCAAAATGATGAGTTGACCTTCAAAATGGCAAAGAAAGGTGAACTTTGGTTCCACGCCAAAGACATTCCAGGCAGCCATGTGGTCATTACCGATAACTTGGACCCAAGTGACGAGGTCAAGACAGACGCAGCTGAGTTGGCCGCCTACTTCTCCAAGGCAAGGCATTCTAACTTGGTCCAAGTCGATATGATTGAAGCCAAAAAACTCCATAAACCAACAGGTGGCAAACCAGGCTTTGTGACCTACCGAGGTCAGAAAACCCTCCGTGTCACCCCAACTGAAGATAAAATAAAATCCATGAAAATCTAGTTCATGGATTTTTCTTATAAAATTTATCAAATTAACTTTATCTTTTAATTATTTTTTCACAAATTATACTATTCGGATGCAATTTATTTCTATCAGATTTAAAGTGACTTATTCTTGATTCTAATTTGAATATAGTACAAAGAAAATAGTGATAAAAGCGAAATAACCGTACCAAGTAACATTCCATTAGGTTGGTAACGTAATTCAATTTCGTGTTCACCTGGTGTTATCGGGAATGAAATCATGCTACCAAGCGATTTCTTAATCGCTACTTCTTTTCCATCTACAAAAGCTGACCAACCTGAATTGTAGGGGATACTTGTTTGAACAATTTCGTGACCTTCTGCTGCTTGAATGGTTCCTTGAATATTGGTATTGGACCATTTCGTCACTTCAATATTGTTAGACAGATTAGCTTGCAATACCTTTGTAATCTCATTATTATTTGCCCTAACAAGACCAACTCCGTCCAGATTTACATCATCCGTATCAAATCTAAACTCGAGAGTAATCGTTTTTCCTTCACTGTTATGAGTCAGTGGCCATAAACTCTTTTGTGAATTGGTAATCTGAGTCGGAAAACCGTTTCCATTCCTTAGAATTGTTAATTTTTCTCTGTATTCTCTAATTGCTGGAGGTGCTAAGAAATAATAAGTGAATGAACTTTTTGGAATTAAATTAAACTTAATAATCCCTGGTTTAGAATTGTCAATCCGTTTATATTGATACTTACTACTATCGTCAGTAGTTTTTTCAAGATTATCCAACTCAATTGAACTGAAACCAAATTGCTCAAAATATTTTTTGTCGGTTCCTGACATAGCTGATAAAATCGCATTCTGATTCGTTACAGGTTGGCTCAGTTTTAGCTCAATATCCTGAATTGAATCATTCGTAGAAAAACCAATAGAATATGCATTTGGATTATGATAGACAACATATCGATCGTCTTCATAAACTTTTTCAGTAAAGTAATCCTGTATATCCTGACGAGACGTATTCAAAGCAAAGTACATCTTTTCAGGATTGGCTTTCATATCTTCTGAAGTAAAGGGTTTACGCATGACATAATAGCTTACTCCATATAAGGCATCTGTTAGCTGAGTACCATTGATATAATTTGTTGCTGCATTAACTCCAATATCACCTAGATAGGCAAAATGATTCAAAGTTGAACGCTCTAAACTGGAACTAAAGGTACTCAGACCTGGGTAGTTCAATAATGAAGGTGTTGTTTTTGAATAATTAAAGTTTGTTGCTATTCGGTAAAACTCATTATCCGTACCATCCTGGATCGTATCCATCACACGTTTTACAGAAATAGTCGCATCTGCAAATTTACTTGCTGATGGGTATGCTAGAGTAACCTGTGACAAAAACATATTGTAGGAAAGTTCAAAAATTGTGACAACAACCAACAGCCATTTAAACTTACTTAATTGTCCCATGTGCAAGACAAACAGCACTAGCAACCAAATACAAAGAGTCAAGAGTAATTGATGGAGTAAGATTCCCTTCAGTAGCAAATAAGAAGTAAGTGCGGTAGAAATGATTGCTCCGGATACTATAATCAGAAGTTGTTTTCGATTTGCAAAAAACTTTCTAAACAGCTTCCAAGCAACTATACCATACACACTGAAAATCGCTAAAACAACTAATACAGCGTATTTTTTAACAAAATTTGTCAATGCCGCTGGTTGAGTATTTGAAATAAATGTATAGTCTTGTGTAGATACGTAGAAAATTGATAAAACAGCTACGAGGCTACTAATGATAAACGATTTTTTAGAGAGTTTAGGAAGACCACGAAGGACTTGATAAGCCACTAGTATGAGTAGAAAAGAAATCAACCAAGAAAATCTATGAAAGAAACCAGCAGGGTTTTGCCCCATGTGCCATAGTTTACTCACAGGTTCATAGACGATGGAAAGCAAGAAGAATAGTAAGATACCGGCCATCCCAATTTTTCGATTTTTTGGAACTTCCTTAAGTTGGAAGAAGAAAAATGCAGCAATGAATGCTAAACCTCCAACATAAAAGTTTGGCAAGCTGGGACCAGCTGCCCAACTCATGGTATCAAATCCCCCTATCATCATTTTCGCAATAAGGTCTAAGGGATTGACTTGAAAGGCGAGTGGAAAACTAAATGAATTTTGAATACTCCCCTTACTTTGGCTAAGATTGATAGCCAATGGGACTAAAAGAATTGCTGAAATACCGACAGAAATGAGTGAATACCCAAGAACCTGCAATACTGAACGAATATATTCTCGAAGATTAATCTTTTTATCTTTCGTAATAATTTTGGTCGAAGCAAAATACAGGGTATATAATGCGATAAAAATACAAATCATATATGCAATATAAAATTGCATAAAGATGCTTATAGCCAAAAATAGAATGTATTTTATCGGTTTTTTACCATCAATCAACTCTTCCAGTGCAATAATAATCAGCGGAAGCATATACATGTTATCAAAGAAAATTGGGTTCATTTGATAAGAAACCATCATTCCTGATAAGGCATAGGCTGTAGAAAGTGTTGGTACTAGCCAAATATCCTTTTCTAAACCTTTATAGCGTTTGATTAAGAGATAGGCAAAACTAAGACCGAATAAGCCATACCTAAGCCAAACTGTAAGGCTGGCAGCCAATGGGAAATGTGATAGTGGCGTGATAATGTAGATTAAATTTAATGGGCTAAGTAAATAATAAGCCACTACGCCGGTCATCTCTCCACCAATCGACTTTGTAAATGAATATTGTAAGGAACTAAAATCTCCCGATAATACTGCATTTTTCAATAGCGCAAAGAAACTAATGTACTGTTGACCAAAATCGACAGCCATAATACTTTTATCACCAAATGGGTAAAAGCCAATTATTGCCCAAATGTAGGCAACAATAATTAATGGAGACAAAAAACTAGCTAATAAGATGCTACTCTTCTTATTTATTTTTTTAAAAAAAAATATTTTATCTTTCACTTTTATCCAACCCTATCTTTCTTAGCTTTTTCAATATTTGAATCATCTACCACAAAATGCGGTCGTCGTTTCACTTCGTAGTATATTTTCCCAATATATTCTCCTAATATTCCGATTGAAATTAGTTGCACTCCACCAAACAAGATAATTGCTGCAATAGTTGTAAAATAGCCACTTACATAACCTTCAACATTTGAGAAATATTTAAAAAATTCGGTTGCTAGATAAATAAGCGCCAACAAAATACTAATTCCACCTAGTTGGATACAAATTCTTAGTGGTTTATCGTTAAATGAGATAATGCCCTGAACAGCATAATTAAATGATTTTCTAAATCCAAATTTACTAACTCCAACTTCCCTAACTTGGTTTTTATATGGAATGACTTTTTCCTTGAATCCAATCCACTCATAGAGTCCTTTATTAAATCGATTGTACTCTGGGAGAGCTATAAAGGTATCAACAGCTCTTCGGCTCAGTAATTTTAATTCAGATTTACCATCCGTTAATTTCACATCCATGAATCGATTTGAAATTTGATAAAACAATTTCGCAAACAGACTACCAAGTTTAGATTCACCCACACGATCACGCTGACCACTAACTAAATCATACCCTTCAAAATATGCATCTAAAAATATAGGGATTAAGTGTGGAGGATGTTGTAAATCACCATCCATAACCATGACGGCATCACCTGTAGAATATTTGAAACCAGCAAGAATTCCACCTTCACGACCAAAATTACGGCTTAAACTAATAAACTTGACGTGGTGATTCTTTTCTGCAATACCTTTAATTAATTGGAAGGTATTATCCGTACTTCCATCGTTGATATAGAGCAATTCATAATTATCAATATAGGTGCCTAGCAATTCTTCTAACTGTTCTGTCATCTTTTCATGGGTTTTCAATATCATTTCCTCTTCATTATAAAAGGTAATGAGTAGGGATAATTTCATCGTATCTCCTTTCATTATATGAAAATAATAAATAAAAAATCAGAAAGTTACTGATTTTACTAGATATATTTTCTAAGTATATTATATCAATTTTCCTAAAAAAATAAATAATTTCTTATAAAATTTGAAACCCTATTTTTAAAATTAAGCTAGACAGAAAAAGCCATCTATGTTAGGCTCAGATAAACTACCACATTTAAGGAATAAGATCCCTAGAAAGTCTTTGCATTATCAAACACCCTACCAAGTTTTTCTGAGTCACTTGAAAAAGTCTAGCTAAATTTGACAATTTAGGATATGAAAAACGTTTGTTCCGAGCTTTTATCAAATTGTAAATGCTAATTTATATTTGGTTTATGAATATATATCGTTTCAATTGGACTTTGAAAATAATGTGGGTTATTAACTAAGATTAACTTATAAAATTACTTTCAACCAATATATATGCAAATTTAAATTAAATAGTTTGATTTTCCAAGGTAAATCTATTATAATTACTTATAATGAATTAGTTTTATAATTCAAAATAAAAGGAGAATAGCAATGAAAAAATTTTTCAAAACGTCGATTGCATTTTTAAGTATGTTTATCGGATTATTTGGAATTTTTAAAAGCGTAGAAGCTCAAGAAATAACTGATTTCTATTTTACAAGTCAAATATTGTCTGAGCAGGTTGAGTTATCAGGACCAAATTATGGATTTATTCTTGGTAATGACTATAGCTTACGTGTAAATTTTACTATTCCAAATCCCGAATTCGAACTAGATGATGGTAAATATTTATTATATGGAATCCCTGGTCCGTTTACAATTGAAAATACAGATAGGGAAATCATAGATCCGGAAACCGGAATCGCCATTGCTGATGTTGCAATTGTATCTAAAGGTGAGAATGAAGGTGGTTCTGCTAAAATCACATTTAAAAATATTGATACTTACCTAAACACTAAAGCGGAAACAGGTGTGAGAGAATTATCAAGTCAGTTCCTTGTGCCTATACAATTTAAAAAGAAACAGGTTAGCCCGCTCGAGGTCGTTCTTAATGGGATCAATGCAAGCAACCGTTTGAATCTAACTGTTCAAGAAGCTGGACATTTGGAGATCACCGCCTTAAAAGAAATGTATGGTCAAAGAACAATAGAAAAAGTGTCTTATGATGCCGAAGGCTACGCTATACAGGAGATTGTCACTGAAACCTATAAACTCTTTGGGTCGGACTATGAGTTAAAAGGTGGAGAGTTTGAGTTCATTTTAAAGAATGATGCTGGAGTAGAAATTGGACGTACGACAAATCGAGCGGATGGATCCATAATTTTTGATTCCATAGAATTAACTGAAGCTGGTAATTTTACATATACGATAGAAGAGGTAAAAGGGAATCGTACTGACCTTATATATGATAATTCCACCCACAAAGTTTCTGTTTCAGTAATTGAGAAAAATGGTCAATTTGAGGCTACTATAACTTCGAATCCAATAACTTTAAAAAATACTTTTAATACAGTTCCAGCACAAGCTACAATTAGCGCTCAGAAAACCATGTTAGGTAGAGAGCTTGAGGCTGCTGAGTTTGAATTTGTATTGAAAGATTCAAATGGTATAGAGGTTGGTCGCACAACCAATACTGCTGATGGCTCCATTGAGTTTGATAAAATTGATTTTGGTCAAGCAGGAGACTACACCTTTACAATCGAAGAAGTAGCTGGTTCAGTACCTGGAGTAACATATGACAGCTCTGTAAAAACTGTTTCCGTGCACGTTGAAAGTGTAAATGGAAAGCTCCAAGCTCGTATCACTTCAGATCCAGTTACCTTTACAAATAACTATTCAATCAAACCGACCAGTCTTTCGATCACTGCAACAAAAGTATTGACAGGTCGTGAGCTTGTTGATGGTGAGTTTGAGTTTGTACTCAAAGATTCAGAAGGTACAGAAGTTGGTCGTGCAACAAATAATGCTGACGGTTCTATCACTTTCGATGAAATCGAGTTCACTAAAACTGGTGACTACACCTACACTATCGAAGAGGTTGCAGGTTCTGCAACTGGTGTGACTTATGATACAAACGTTAAAACTGTCTCAATAACTGTCACAAATAATAGCGGTCAACTTGTTGCAAAGGTGACATCTGATGCTGCTAAGTTTACAAACGTATTTGTAGAAGAAACTACAACAACCACTACTTCTGAAGAAACCACTACTTCTGAAGAAACGACTACTTCTGAAGAAACGACTACTTCTGAAGAAACGACTACTTCTGAAGAAACGACAACTTCCGAAGAAACGACGACTTCTGAAGAAACTACAACTTCCGAAGAAACTACAACTCCCGAAGAAACGACGACTTCTGAAGAAACCACTACTTCTGAAGAAACGACGACTTCCGAAGAAACGACGACTTCTGAAGAAACGACGACTTCTGTAGAAACAACGACTTCTGAAGAAACGACAACTTCTGAAGAAACGACGACTTCCGAAGAAACAACTACTTCTGAAGTAACTACGACTTCCGAAGAAACGACGACTTCCGAAGAAACAACAACTTCTGAAGAAACAACTACTTCCGAAGAAACAACTACTTCTGAAGAAACAACTACTTCCGAAGAAACAACTACTTCCGAAGAAACTACGACTTCTGAAGAAACGACTACTTCCGAAGAAACGACGACTTCCGAAGAAACAACTACTTCTGAAGAAATAACTACTTCCGAAGAAACAACTACTTCTGAAGAAATAACTACTTCCGAAGAAACAACTACTTCCGAAGAAACAACTACTTCTGAAGAAACGACTACTTCCGAAGAAACGACGACTTCCGAAGAAACGACTACTTCCGAAGAAACAACTACTTCTGAAGAAACGACTACTTCCGAAGAAACGACTACTTCCGAAGAAACGACTACTTCCGAAGAAACAACTACTTCTGAAGAAATAACTACTTCCGAAGAAACAACTACTTCCGAAGAAACAACTACTTCTGAAGAAACGACGACTTCCGAAGAAACGACTACTTCCGAAGAAACGACTACTTCCGAAGAAACAACAACTTCTGAAGAAACAACTACTTCCGAAGAAACAACTACTTCTGAAGAAACTACTACTTCTGAAGAAACAACTACTTCCGAAGAAACAACTACTTCCGAAGAAACAACTACTTCCGAAGAAACAACTACTTCTGAAGAAACGACTACTTCCGAAGAAACGACTACTTCCGAAGAAACGACTACTTCTGAAGAAACTACAACTTCTGAAGAAACGACGACTTCCGAAGAAACTACAACTTCTGTAGAAACAACTACTTCCGAAGAAACGACGACTTCTGAAGAAACTACTACTTCCGAAGAAACGACGACTTCTGAAGAAACTACAACTTCTGAAGAAACGACGACTTCCGAAGAAACTACAACTTCTGTAGAAACAACTACTTC
>NZ_JBIMJP010000028.1:0-12558 GCF_043674155.1 Streptococcus sp. A23
TTCTATACTGAGTTGGGGAATTCTAGTATATCAGACGAACATGTCTTTTTTGTTGCACTTCATTTTACAACGCGGGATGAAAAAAAGTTACATAGAAGTGATTAAATAAAGATTGTTCAACGAAGAATAAGTTGATAACAACAATAGGCGAGGGTACTTCTCATGATTCGTTGTTACTACATCTTATTGACGACCATGAGACCTCACGGGATAAGTCGTACATTTTTCCTCGTTTACACAAGATATGAGGACCTTAGTCCGAGTTCAATTACACTCGTGAATTACGCATTTAGGTTACGACTACCTTTTTGTATTTTAGTTTTCTGAGCCACCTTGTACGCTATATACGCCTTCGTATCACGTTTCTGTTCGTAGTTCCACAATTTCACTATCCCTTCCTCTGACGATCTTGGTTTCTAGCGTCAGAATTAAAACGGTCTCTCCCCAGACCGTTTTAATCCGCTACCTCACGATAGTCAGGCTTGGGAGTCGCTATTGGGTTCACCTGTAGCGGGTGCCAACGGAGGACTTCCACCTCAGATGTACGACATGCCCGTCGTACACAGAAAAAGACAAACAGGCTCTATGAGACTGTAGTGGGTAAATCCACTGTAGAGATTATCGAGCCTTTTAGAGTGTAGAAAAAAGCCCCATATGACCTATAATGAAAAGCGAAAAAACTATCATTTAGAGAGACTCATATGGAACAATTCAATTTTATCACACAACTACTCGGAATTAAAGACCCTAATATCATTATTTTGGAGATTGTGGATGCCAGGAGCCGCAAAGTGGTCATAGCTAAGCTGGATTGCCCTGCTCCCATACGCCAACATTACCAAGGGCAGATGGCCAAGTACGACTTCTAAAAACCATCCAAAATACCCTAAAACCGGGACCAATTGGTCAGCAAGAGCAGCCGCTCGGTCATTCAAGAGTATATCATCTCGCATGGCTCTTCCCCCACATTCTTATTTGACATATTTTCTCACATTTTCATGCAATTTTCAAGATTTCAATTGGCTTGTAGGCAAGAATTTCTATAAGTAACGAAGGAGGGAGAAAATAACTGCCAAGGTCACAAGGAAAATGATGGTCAGGTAAAAATAATTCCGTCTCTGCTTGTTTTTCTTAGGCTCAACATAGCGAGCTTCCTTGATTTGTTTCTCAATCGCTTCATCCAATAAAGGATTGCGTTTCTCTGTCATTTAGCGCTCCTCCTTCCCAAGTAACTGTTGGTATCCAGTAACAGATTCATTGCTTGTTTCTTCACGCTGCAAGGCCACCATCTGTGGATAAGATGATGCAAAGCCTGCCAAGGCCATCACCATGTCAGTTGGCTGGCTGGCATCAAAGCGGTGGGAAGCTGGAATCAGATCACGGTTATGAATGGTTTGCTCAAAGGCCAAAATCACCATATTTTGCTCAAAGGCCTTGCGAACCGCATCCATTACTTCTCCACTATGATTGATATCAAGGTAGATATCGCATTCTTGGAACAACCGTTGTAGCTGTTTCTGTGAAATATTTGGATAGAGGGTAACATTTGACTTTGCTTCAAAAGCCATCAATCGTTGAGACATTTCTGTCAATGCGCCAATATGGAAGTGGAAGTCTGGTAGTGCTTGAGTTAGCTCCTCTAATTTCTCAATTTGATCTGAGTTAGTAAGGATAAGGATTTCCTTTCGTCCAGCGTTCTGACGCAAACATGGATAGATATAACCTAGGTAAGCAATCTTGGCCTTTTGTTCCTCCGGCAAAATATCCATCATCTTCTGATAAACCTGACGCTGCTGCACCAAAACACGTTGTGTACGAACGTGGGAAGAATTCAACATGACTTTCATGTTTCCTGGAATGTCCTCCTGGATACCTTCCTGCCAAAAGAGGATATCTTGACCTGCTTCTGGACTGTTGTAGGAGAGGAAAAAAGGAGTCGATAAAGAGTTGTACCAAATCTCTGACAATTCCCAGCCCATTTCCGCAAAATAATGACGGAACAATTCCACACGATTGTCAAAGAAATACACTTTTCCCTGCCAGTTTAACTGAATGTCACCCGTCATGAAATTCTCAACCAAGATCTCTTGTTTGGCCTGATTGAAATAAATACGGCTAGTCACCTTCTGCTCGGCATTAAAGTAGGTTCGTGCAAACAACCAACCAAAGCGATTGTAGTGGTCTGTAAAACGTACCTTTTCATTTGGTCCAAACCAGTCAACATTTTTGATGCGACGGAGGTGCTTGGGTTCGGCATAAAAAATCTTTGCCTTCCGTTGGCTGTAATCCCAGACTTCCCCTTCACCATTGGTCCCTGTAATTTCCCAAAAAGGAGGGACTTGGAGTTGGTTGAAATAAAGCGAGCACCCCTGACCTGTCTCCATTTGGCAATAGTATGAATAGGCAGAGGTCACACCTTCTGGTAGAAAACCATCATCATTAATGACAACGACAGGACCTTGGAAACCTGCCTGAGTCAGTGAATAATACAGATCCTTACTGGCCTGATGGAAGCTATCATATAATTGAATCATTTTAAACCTCCTCAATAAAGCGCAACCACGCTTTTTCCAATTCGACCGTCAGAAATTCCTTAGCACGGTCATAGGATGCCGCCTGCCAGTCTTCCAGCTGACCTGATTGGAATAGGTCCAGCAGTTTTTCGGCAAAGAGTCGGCCATAGACAGTTGGATCATCAACGTCCAAACGACTGATCAAGCTGCCATTTCGTCCATCCTGCACAAAGGTTTGGTTGCCATAAGGAACATCCAAGCCAATAATCGGCAGGCCAGAACCAATGGCTTCCATCAAGGTCAAACCAAAACCTTCTGAGGTCGAACCTGCCAAGTAGGCTTGGTAGTGTTTATAAACCTCTGTTAAATCATGGTGCCCCATCAAGCGAATAAAAGAGGAAGCATCGTGTTCTTTGATCATGGCTTCCAAGCGGCTACGTTGCCCGCCCTCACCATAAATATCAAACTGAAGGTCTGGCAAATGTTTTTGGGCCTGAATCACCGCATCCACCAACCAATCAATGTGTTTCTCACTAGCCAGTCGCGAACAGGTCACCAAAGAGAAAGGACGACGGTCCCCTTCGGGCTGGCGCAATTCATCCAAACTACCAACTGGTAAAGTAAAAATTTTCGGACGGAAAGGCGTATAGGTCTCAAATTGGGCCGCCAGCGTTTCCGCTTGCGCCTTGGTTGAGGTAATAAAGGCATCAATCTTATCCGCATTCGAAAACTGATATTCGTAATAGTTATTCCAAAGAATGGTTTCTTCCGTCACAGAATTCATATTGTAATGCTCTGCATGAATCACGACTGCCACACGGGCCTCTCCTCGGTGGCGCAGAATCGCCTGACCTGTCCCAGTAGCACGATCAATCAAGATAATGTCCTCTTTTGTCAGAGCCAATCGGTCCAACATGCGACCAATCAACTCCTCTTTTGTACAAAGGATAGCATCAGGAAAACGGAAGATACTCTGGTCACCAGAACAGTTTTCTTCATAGGCGATAGAACCATCTTCGTTGAAAAAGACCCGCACATTTAAAACAGGTGCATTATCAACTGGAGCATAGTATTCCGAAAACATCTTGGTATAGCTATAGTAGTCCTTGCGAATCAGCTTCTCTTTGGAAAGAAACTCAACCTTTTGCACATAGTCTGGATGATTTTTCCGTGTAAAAACCAAGATGACCAAGTCCTTGTCTTTATGCTGATATTTGACGGATTCAGGGCTCTGTGAAACCTTGGTAAAATCAGAATCTAGACTAGCTTCAAACTCCGTCAAAGGATAGGTTGTCGCTGCAATCTTGACATCGGTAAAAAAGCCATAGAGCCAGATAATTTCCTGGTCTTCAAAGCCAATATTGGCTGTAAAATGAGCCAGGTTTTCTCCTTGAAACATGTCTGTAAAAATAAATTTACTATCTTGGCCAATTTTTCTAAAAATGCTGGCCCGATAGGCTTGGGCATACTCTACTCCGCTGCTGGCCCAACCAATTCCACGGTTGACGTTATAAATGGTCATCTTCTGTTCCTTTTCTTACACAAAATAAATAGAATGTTTTCCATCTTTCGATTGCTCTATGGTACTGAGCATAACATTTCGAGCGATTTTCTGTTTGACAAAATCAGACATCTGTTTGTAGGAACGCAGGGATTCTTGGTAGTATTCGGACATCCCATCCCTCTGGGCTGTAGATCGTGTTGTGACAACCCCCTTCAATTGTTGGAGACTGTCAACTTCTTCGACCCAGCACTCATCAATTGCCTTCAAAACAGACAGACGATAGAACTCTGACAAAGCTTCTTCTGACTGCAAAAGCAGCCCTTTTTTAGCCACTTCTTCTTCCACCAATTTTAACAAATAGTTCTTAACGTCCTGGTCATCGTCCAAGTCTAAAGCTCTTGGGAAATACCTGAAAGCATAGCTATAGTTGTCCAAGATATAGCGGCGTAGCTGATGGCGTGTTCGCTCCTTGTTCTCGGCCAAATAGGAATCGATTACTTCTTCCATAATCTGGCGGACATTTTCCGCCAAGTTCTCATCATCAAGAATCAAGCGGTCCCGCAAGCCATAAATCTTCTGGCGCTGGACTCGCAGGCTTTCATCAAAGCGAATAGTTGATTGACGAGCACTGACAGCATTATCCTCACTCTTTTCTTGAGCTTGATGAATAGCCGCATGGAAGCGGCGACCTGTCAAAGCTCGACCATAATTTCTACGATCTTCACGATTATGCTTTTTAAAGTATTTTTTGACCCATTCCGGACCATAGTTGGTCAACAATTCATCTTCCAAGGAGACAAAGAACTGAGACATGCCTGGTTCACCTTGACGGCCTGCTCGACCGCGCAACTGCCAGTCCATCCGACTATTGGCCATCCGCTCGGTTCCAACAACTGCCAAACCACCCAATTGTTCCACACCTGTTCCCAACTTAATATCAGTCCCACGGCCGGCCATGATAGTCGCACAAGTCACCGTTCCCAACTGACCAGCCTCTTTGATAATCAAGGCTTCTTTTGCCACGTTATTGGCTGTCAGCGTCGAATGGGCAATCCCTTCTTGCAAGAGCAGTTGCGAATAAATTTGGGTGATTTCCACAGTTCCAGAAATCAACAGCACAGGTTGTCCCTTGGCATGCAGCTCCTTAACCAGCTCCATCGTTGCATACAATTTTTCTGGAAGAGTGGTATAAATTTTATCTGGATAATCGATTCGTTGAATCGGCACATTGGTCGGAATGGAGATAACTGGAACCTTATAAGTCGAAATCAATTCATCCTCTGCCTGGTGTCCTGTACCTGTCATTCCTGCAAGTTTAGGGAACATGTTGAAGAGGCTTTGATAGGTAACTGAGCCCATGGCACGACTTTCTTTGGTTTTCTTCACATTTTCCTTGGTTTCCAAGGCTTGGTGAATACCAGATTGTAGACGGGTGCCTTCTAACACACGTCCTGTTCGATTGTCCAAGAGCTTGACCTCATCATCCTGTACCACATAATCATGATTTTTCTTGTAGAGATAGTGGGCCCGTAAGGCTAGGTTGATATGGCGATTAAGCTCCCAGTTGTCTGCATTGTAAATACTCTCTTCTGCGAAATAGTGTTCCGCATAGTCATTGCCCTTGTCCGTCAAATAGACTTCCTTTTTATCTGGGTCAAAGTAAAACTCCTCTTCGCCCAAAGTTAGTACAAACTGATCGCAGATATCGTACATATTGGATTGAACTCGAGGGGTCCCTGAGATGATGAGAGGAGTTTGGGCGCTATCTAGCAAGACCGCATCCGCCTCATCAATAATAACATAGTTAAAGTCACGTAGAAACTTCTCGCTCTTTGAAGAAGCAAGGTTATCAGACAGGTAATCAAAACCCAGACCAGCACCTGTTACATAGGTAATATCGGATCCATAGACCATTCGTTTGGTCTCTGCATCCCCTTCTTGGTCATCATCATAGACACCAAGACCAACAGTTAGGCCGAGAAACTCATATACCTGCCCCATTTCCAGAGCATCCCGCTTGGCAAGATACTCATTGGTGGTGACCAAAATCGCGCCTTTTCCTGATAAGGCATTGAGGTATAGGGGCATTGTCGCCGTCAGGGTTTTTCCCTCACCAGTCTTCATCTCCGCAATGGTCCCTTGATGGAGGGCAATTCCCCCCATCACCTGCACATCATAAGGAAATTGACCTAGGACACGGTAACAGGCTTCCCTACAAACCGCAAACGCTTCTACCAGCATATCGTCTAGGTCCTCACCTGCTTCCAAGCGCGCCTTAAAGAGACTTGTTTGATTCGCCAAGTCTTGATCGGTCATCCCTTCATAGGTATCGGACAGAGCATTAATCTGTCTGGTTAATTTTTTAATCTTTCTCAACCGAATCTGATTCAGCAAAGAAGTCTTGTATTGCATGGTTGCTATTCCTTTATCCTTTTTGGTGAATCAAGCGGCTCACCAATCTTAGTTCCTCAGGTTCCTGACCTGATGTGTAACTACTGACCTGATTTCTTTCTATCAAAGGCTTGGCGCTATTTTCAGGTCCATAAATCGCAATATGGAAGAATTCCACCTGCCGACAACCTGCACTCATTAGAGAAATCCGATAGGTGAAGGCATCTTTAGGAAAGGTAAATTCTTCTTGCCCATTTCTGAGGATATCCCGTTGGATTTCCTCATTCTGGCGATTGAAATATTGAATTTGAAAATAGGCGGTCTGTTCAGGCGTGATGGTGACCTTTTGCTCTAGGCGATAGGTAACTCCTGGATAGAGCAAGGGGAGTTCTGGACAAGAACGATTGGCCTGGTAGTTAGTCCGAGACCGCCAAGTTTTAATGGGTTTACCTGGTGAAAAATGAAGATTCTCAAAAAAAATTGAGTCTTCCTGTATCTGGATCATTGAACCGTACAGGTAGTTTACTCCTGGGGTTACTCCTGTCCAGAGTAATTTTTGCACTAATGCTTCTACCATTACATGTCCCTTCCAAAATCATTTTTTAGAATCTTATGGTACTGAGCCATAAACCAACGGTTGATGGCACGACTATTGTCGTTGTGTCGGCCTTCATACCCCTTACAGAAAATATGGACATCCTTATCCGCCAAATAATCAATCAGGCGTTCCATAGCATGGCCATCATAGTCATCCTGCTCCATATACGCAATTGCAAATTGAGTCGTATGAAAATCTGATTCGCCAAATTTATCCCAGAATCGTTGGTTAAAGGCTTCAATTGAGGCAGAATCAGCTCCACCGACAACATTACGAATCATGTCACCACTGGTTTCAAACTCGCCGGGACGCTTCAACTTCAAATTAGAAACAGTCTCTCCTAAGTTTGTAAACGGCTTCCCGACGATTACAGCATGGGGATTAAAATGAGACGCATAGTACAAGCCACCAAATGCTCCCATTGATAGACCGGAAAGAATAAGTTGGTTCGAATCAAATCCCAAATAATCCAAAGCTTCTTGAATCGCAGATTGTAAATGACCTTCTAATTCATCTGTTCCAGAATAGAAGCATCCACCCTCCAAACGCGGATCGGCTACGAGTAGAAAGGGAGCTCCCAAGCGTTTCATCATGAAGAAACCCTCAAAACCTTCCGCTCCCCGAAAACCAGAGAAATATACATTCAAAGGAGGTTTCATATCTCCCGGGTTAAAGTAATGGAAAATTTCTTGGCGTTTGGCATCCGAATGGCGCTTGCCCCCTAAGACAAAGCGGCCAAGTCCAGAACGCGAATAACGCCAATGGAGTACACCAGTCTTGATAGATCCTGTCCCTCTGGCAGAAACAGACACACTATAGAAACCAACCTCTGGATGGGGTGCTAGAACATAAGGTTCTTTCATTTCTTCTTCACTCAAGATCTGTTTCTCAAAAACATCCGCTAAAGATCCCTTACGGATCAGATCCAACTCTAGACGAAGTTCACAGTCTCCATTTTTTATGTATTCCAACCAGATTTCAAGAGACGTGGGAAAGGTCCCCAAGTTATAACGAAATGTCATTAGGGGTTGAAAATCCTCCCCAAAATCACCTGTAAACGTAACACCGACATTGCCCTCATAATCAACTTGACCTGTAAAGTTGGGATTAACATCAATCTCAGGGATCTTTAACTTAGCCCCATATTGTCCTGAAAAAAGGTTCATATGGAGAAAAACGATCAACTCTTCCTGACTTCCCTGTATAGGTAGGTAAGACATCACCTTTCTGCGGTAAAAACCAGTCGGAGCTATATCAAAGACCTCCACATTTTCTGTCATAAAGACAGCATAAGCTTCGATGCTATTCATCAAAGGTTCAAGTTGCTTTTCCGACAGAGAATCGGTTACCAGGATTCCCGTAAAGTAAAGAGGGACCTTGGGATTTTCTCCCATTTCTGCTAATTTTTCAGCAGGAATTTTTGCCAAAGCTGCATCGTTTAAGTCTTGGAGAAGGTCTGTAATGCCTTCTGCACTTGTATAAAGCCATTCCAGGTCTTCTGGAAGCTCCTTTCCTTTCGACCAATCTTGGCTTCCTATCTGTAAAATTTTCATTCTGTTAGCCTTTATTTTCTAATAATTCTTTCCATTGATCAATAATGCGACCGCTAGTGTAGTCCCCCATTTTTTGAACAGTTGAAACAAGGGACCTATTCCAGTTTGTCAGACCATCAAAGTAATATGCGACTGCTTCAATCAGATCTTTGATTTCCTTCACAATCCAACCATTTTCCCCATGCGTTACATACTCTGAAGCTTGGCGATTGATTTGTGGAATTCCAGCGCTAATACTAGCAATCTGAGTATAAAGATGCGGAACCTGTCCCAAATCCAATACCAATCGGGTCGTATCTAATTGGCGAATAATCTGATTTTCATTGGAAAAGGTATGGAAGCGAATGCTGGACAAGGTCATCTCTTGATCCTCTTCCAATTGGTTTTCACCAGCCTCTTCCGATACTTCCATGAACCGAGCAAGTGTGTATTTTTCCTGCAGAAGAGCAATCAAATCACTTTCCAAAGCCTTCATATTGCGTGCACGTTCATAGCTGACAATATCCAATTCAATCAAGGGATTTTCTTCCATTAACTGCAATAAAACATGCAGGGTTTGTAAATAGTCTTCACGGCTTGCGCCGTCTATCTGCCAGTAAATAATCAATTCCTTGACCGTCTGACTGCGTCCTAAACGCAAACGTGTATCAAACGGCGTCACCTTGCTGACATGGTGAGCAGGGGTTCCCAGCTGGGCCAAACTGTACTCAAGGGCCAGCTTGTTTTTCTCCGAATCCACTACCAGGACATCACCTTCCTGAGCAAGACGCTTTAAGTCACTGCCCACTTGGAGACTGTAGCGGTCACCGCTAAAGGACAACACTTTTTTCTGTTGTTCAAAAGCATCCAACAAGAGGTGATTGTGTTGTTCATGGACTGCCATAACCAAGTAGTCATGTTCTGTCATACGCAGACGTTTGAAGAAGAATAATTTCTCTAAAATCAAATCATCCCAACTCTCATAAGCCAGCTGGAAGAATTCCTGATCTGCCCGTGGGTTGACGGTAATGAGATTGGAAGCTTCTGCCAAGTGCTCACGAACCTGCCAGACCCCATTTTCATTCAGATAGTCCTGATGGCTAGGCTGCCCATCTGAAAAATAAAGGATGCTCGATAAAAATCCACGATCGTCAAACAGGTAATGGTAGGTAACTTCATTCTCCTTAAAGTATTCCACTTTCAAGAGATTGCCGCTTTCAGCAAAATGCACTTCCGCAATCCGTTCATCCCCAATTTTGACCAACAAGGCAAAGGGAGTATAGATAAAACGTGCCCCCTGTGGCCATGTCAAATCCGATACCTGGACCACCTTGGTATTTTTACTTTGGATATTTTGAATCTCGTCAAAGAAGGACCAGTAAGGGGTTGAAAGAATATCTTGACGGTGCAAAAAATAGCGCAAATGGGGTTGGTACCCCAACAAGAGCATCATCGTTTCTTCACCCGCAGCCTGGAAGGTCTTCAATTGATTCACTGCATCGTCAAAGGTCATATTTTCAATGACACGAAACCATAATGGGGCTTCCATATACCACTTACGATTTCCTTGATACCAGGATGGGACAAAATAAAACATAGTAACTCCTTTAAATAATCTCGTCGTATTCTCTCCATGAACGAAGAATACGAACCTGTTCCACTATGCCCAACAAAAGGGTAGTGACAATATAAATATTGTTGATCAACAGTGCGATACTGATTTGCCCTTGCTGGCTCCACACCAGGATCAAGGGCACACCTCCCATCAAGCAGGTATAGATCGCACCAACCAAGGCTAAACGATTTAGATAGAAGGAAATGTACTTCCGAGTTGCCTCTCCTGGACGAACATTCTCGATATAGTCCCCGCTTTTCTGCATATTTTCCGCGACTTCAGTCGGGTCTATATTGAAGTAGGCAAAACCAATAGCTAAGATGAAGAGCAAGAAGATATACACCAGAATCCCGAGTAATTCTGAAATACTCACCTTCCCAACCAGCTCCTTCAATATAGGATTTTCTGGAAAAATCTGCAACAGAGCTGAAATCAGAATTGGTGGCAAGGACATCAGCGTCATCGCATACATGAAAGGCATCCCTCCTGCCGGCGTCACCCGAATTGGGATATAGGTGGATTCGGCAAATGCACTGATAATCATTATCCGTCGAATCGGAATCCGATACTCTGCTCGATAGATGACAACTGTAATCCAAATCAAGGCAGAAGCAATTAATGCAATCACCGCAATCGTCAACAAAAATTCGAGGCCTCCCAATCGTTTTTCTGAAAAATACCGGATGATATTAATGATAAAAGTTAAAATCATGTTGGAGACAATAATAACCGATGGGCCTCCTAAGCCCTTACGGCCATTCACATTTGCCAACCACATGAGGACAAAACTACCGGCAATCATCACTACCATTGTAATTCCCCTTACGATTGGGAGTGAATAGTCACCAAACTGACTAAACTGATAGTACTCTGATAGGGAACTAATCCCAATGGACTGGATCAAGGCTACAATAAACATCAGTAACATGCGGTAGCGATGGCTTTGTTGGGCAGTTAAACCTTTAATTGTCTTAAAGAGCGTCAAAAAACGCCACAAGATCATCCCTGTCATCCAAGGACTCAGCCCGAGAGAAAATAGATTCAGGGTCGAAAACTGACCACCTGTTACCATGGCCAAGTTCTCCAAGGCACTATCTAATTTATATGCACCCGCTTCAATGCCTGCAACAGGAAGGGTTGCGATTGGGATATATTTCCCCAACATATAGACAAATACGATGCCAATCATCCAGGTCAGACGGTTAGCTAGAGTAGAAGAACGATAGTTTCTCCATATATTTTTCATAATATAAACTTCCTATTCCTTATCATATCTAGGGATAAGACCTTATTTATCCCCACATATGATAAATCGAAGTCGCCCTCGTTAAAGGGCAGCTTCGATTCAACTAGTATGACTTGTTCATTCTTATTCGCTGTTTCAAGAAAAGTGTTAAAAAATCATTTTTTTAACTGCGTTTTTTGCTCATGTCTTACTAGTTTTAAATATGTCCAAAAGAGTCTCCCAATTTTAGCACTATTGCTAGGCTAAGTCAATAAAAAGACTGTGAAAACACTAAGTTTTTTTAATGAATACATTTTCAATTTTCCTACGGAAAATATAGCTAGTTGGCACATACTTTTCCTTTTTTGAGGCTACTATTTTTAGGTTAAATGAATCTAAAAAATCTTATGCGCCAGCTTTTTCCATAAAAACTGCTAGCCGTTCTATTACTTATCTATTAGTGTACTGTTTCTTTGTCTATTATTCAACTGATTATCGGTTTTTCCATATTTAAATCATAACTTGATACAAAGAAAGTAGCTGGCATTTGCTAGCTACTTTTCTTTTTGACTTCTAGCTTTAATTACTTTTCTTCTTCGTCTTTTTTGCGACGTTTGTACAAAGCACCAAACAAGAGGCCTGCTCCAAGCAATCCTGCCCAAGATGACGACTCCTCACCTGTACTTGGCAATACTGCTGACTTACGAGGAAGCTGTGAATCCTGTGAAGGAGTTGATTCAGATACTGATTCAGATACTGATTCAGATACTGACTCAGGTACTGATTCACTGATTGACTCGGATACAGATTCAGAAATGGATTCAGATTCAGAAATGGATTCAGAGACCGACTCTGATATTGATTCTGAAACTGATTCAGAGTTAGATTCAGAAATGGACTCGGAGACGGATTCAGACACGGATTCTGAAATTGATTCTGATACTGACTCGGAGATTGACTCAGAGATTGATTCTGATACAGACTCGGAGATTGACTCAGAAACGGACTCAGAGATTGACTCTGAAACGGATTCAGATACTGACTCGCTTACTGATTCAGAAATTGATTCAGAAACTGATTCAGAAACGGACTCAGAGATTGACTCAGAAATTGATTCTGATACTGACTCTGATACTGATTCAGAAATTGATTCTGATACTGACTCTGATACTGATTCAGA
>NZ_JBIMJP010000029.1:0-11779 GCF_043674155.1 Streptococcus sp. A23
TCCTAACTCTATTATACTACTTTACATATGAAAAAGCCGTTAGAAATACAATTCTAACGACTTTGTCTTCAGTCTGAAAGGACCGTAGAGGTCCTTTTGTCTTGACAAGGTTGTCAATTTTCGCCGAAGATTTCTTGTGCTAGTCGGCGACCAGTTGGTGTGGCAGCTAGGCCTCCTTCGGCAGTTTCACGGAAGGCGGTTGGTAGGGCAGAACCCACTTGGTACATGGCATTGATAACCTCATCCACAGGAATTTTTGATTCAATTCCTGCCAGTGCCATATCAGCAGCCACCATGGCATAGCTTGCTCCCATTGCATTTCGTTTGACACATGGGACTTCTACCAGACCTGCGACTGGGTCACAAATCAGTCCCAGCATATTTTTAATGACAAAGCAGATAGCTTGACTAGCCTGGTAGGGACTTCCTCCAGCAGCAAGGGTTAATGCCGCTGCTGACATAGCAGAGGCAGAGCCAACTTCTGCCTGACAGCCTCCTTCTGCTCCAGAGATGGAGGCGTTGTTGGCGATAACTAGACCGAAGGCTCCAGCTGTAAAGAGGAAGTCAAGTTGTTGCTCTTCTGTCAAGCTTAACTTGTCAATAGCAACACCAAGAACGGCAGGCAAGCAACCAGCAGAGCCAGCAGTTGGGGTGGCACAGACCAAGCCCATTTTGGCGTTCAACTCATTGACAGCCATAGCATTTCTTGCTGCCGATAGGATAGAGGAATCAGACAGCGTCTTGCCCTTTTTCATATAAGCGTCCAACTTGGCAGCGTCACCACCTGTCAATCCAGAAACGGACTTGCTTTCTGTTAATCCGTCAACAACCGACGCTTTCATGACTGTCAAGTTTCTTGACATGATTGTCAAGATTTCTTCTCGGCTACGCCCTGTCAATTCAATTTCAGTCGCAATCATGAGTTCAGCTACATTGCCAGAAAACTGTTCGGCTTGCTGAACTAATTCTTCGATAGTATAAAACATGTCTTTCTCTTTCTAGTTGAAGAAGGTAACATTGTGCAGATGGGGAATTTTTTCAATTTCTGCAATAGAATTTTCACATTGGCGAGCATCCACTTCGATAATCATAATAGCTTTTTCGCCAGCTTGTTCACGTGTCACGTTCATTTGAGCAATATTGATATTGTATTTTGATAAGATGTCAGTTACCTTGGCAATCATACCTGGAACATCTTGGTGAACGATGATAATTGTCGGAGTGTTCATATTCAGGTTGACAGAAAAGCCGTTGAGCTCCGTTACTTGTATATTGCCTCCACCAATTGAAACGCCTGTGGCTGAGATAGATTTCTTCTCGTTTTTTATGATGATTCGTGTGGTATTGGGATGAGGCGTGTTGCTGTCATTCTTGTTGACACGCCAGTAAACCTTAATACCACGCTCCCGAGCAATATCCAGAGAGTCTGGGATACGAGGATCGTCTGTATCCATGCCTAAAATGCCTGCTACCAAGGCCACATCCGTACCGTGCCCACGATAGGTCTTGGCAAAAGAGTTGTAAAGTTGGAATTCGACCTCGGTTGGCTCATCACCAAAGATGGAAGACACAATTTTCCCAATGCGGACTGCCCCAGCTGTATGGCTGGAAGAAGGTCCAATCATAACAGGCCCGATAATATCAAAGACCGATTGAAATTTTAAATTTGTCATAATTATCCTCACGTTTTTCTTAATACTATTATATCAAATTTTTGATTTGGATAGAATGCCTAGATGAATGGGGTTTCAATACCAAATTCCTGTTTCTTCTCCCTTTTGTGTGGTATAATACAAGTTGTTCAAAATCGACCTTCAAATCGTTTTTTGAAAAAATTTTTGGAATACGACCTTCAAATCGTGATTTCAACGAAAAGATGGGAGAAGATGATGTCAATAGACAATTCGAAAACCCGTGTTGTTGTCGGTATGAGTGGCGGTGTAGATTCATCGGTTACGGCTCTCTTGCTCAAGGAGCAGGGCTATGATGTGATCGGCATCTTCATGAAAAACTGGGATGACACGGATGAAAATGGCTTCTGTACAGCAACAGAAGATTACAAGGATGTGGCTGCAGTGGCAGACCAAATCGGTATTCCGTATTACTCTGTCAACTTTGAAAAAGAGTATTGGGATCGCGTATTTGAGTACTTCCTAGCAGAGTATCGAGCAGGCCGCACACCCAATCCAGATGTCATGTGTAACAAGGAAATCAAGTTCAAGGCTTTCTTGGATTACGCTATGAACTTGGGTGCGGACTATGTGGCGACAGGGCATTATGCTCAGGTGTCACGCGACGAGGACGGCACCGTCCATATGCTACGTGGAGCAGACAATGGCAAGGACCAGACCTATTTCCTTAGCCAACTATCACAGGAACAGTTGCAGAAAACCATGTTTCCGCTCGGCCATTTACAAAAGCCTCAGGTGAGGGAAATAGCAGAGCGAGCAGGCTTGGCGACCGCTAAAAAGAAGGACTCGACAGGCATCTGCTTTATCGGTGAAAAGAACTTCAAAGAATTTTTAGGGCAGTATTTGCCAGCCCAGCCCGGTCGGATGATGACCGTTGATGGTCGTGACATGGGAGAGCATACTGGTCTCATGTATTATACTATTGGTCAGCGGGGCGGGCTTGGTATCGGAGGACAAATAGGTGGGGATAATGCGCCCTGGTTTGTTGTCGGAAAAGATCTGTCCCAAAACATCCTCTATGTCGGACAAGGCTTCTATCATGAGTCCTTGATGTCAACTTCTTTACAGGCTAGTCAAGTCCGCTTTACACGAGAAATGCCTGAAGAATTCACACTTGAGTGTACAGCTAAGTTCCGCTACCGTCAACCAGACAGTCAAGTAACTGTCAAGGTGAAAGGCGACAAGGCAGAAGTCATCTTTGCAGAGCCACAACGAGCAATCACACCAGGACAAGCCGTTGTTTTCTACGATGGACAAGAATGCTTGGGCGGCGGTATGATTGACATGGCCTATAAAGATGGAAAGGCTTGTCAATATATTTAATCAAAAATAAAAGCTTAGCACCCTCATGCTGAGCTTTTTATCTTATCCCCAGAAAGCATCTTCGACTTTTTGGTCGGCTGAGAAGAGCCAAACTTCCTTGATTTTGCCCTCTTCCATACGGAAAAGATCAATACCATTCATGTTTAGTTCTTTACCATCTGTTCGAGTACCGAGGAATGTTACGTTAGCGGCAACAAGAGTATCATTATCTGACACCCAGTTTGTCACTACTTTGAAAGTTCCATTTGTTTTTTCGGCGAAAGTTGCTAGATGTGCTCCGAGTACTTCTTTACCAATTTTAGCACCAGATGTTGAATGATTTCCGGGTTGATGCCAGATAATGTCATCTGCCATAGTTTCAAAAAGAGCTGCAAAATCACCAGCTATGAGAGCATTGTTATAAGCATTAAAAATTTCCAAGTTTGTTGACATTTGATGTCCTCCAATTTTTTTGATATAGTACAATTATAGTGGAAGTAATCAATTATACAAGTAGGTACTTTTGCATTTGTTGGTATCAAAAGTGATACTATTGTGATAAATAAAGGAGAATTTTTTTGAAAAAAGTTAGTGAAAATGGTATTTGCCCTTTTGCAACAACACAAAAAGTCTTGACTGGTAAGTGGGGATTGGTGATTATCTACCAACTCAGTACAGGAACGAAACGCTTCAATGAATTACAGCGACTAATTCCAGGGATTACCCAAACCATGTTAACAAGGCACCTTAGACAATTGGAGGAGGATCGCATTATTAGTCGCACGGTCTATGCAGAAGTCCCACCTCGTGTAGAGTACAGCTTGACAGAAATTGGTGAAAAATTTCGTTCGGTGCTGGATGCTGTTGAGGCTTGGGGCTTAGAATATATTGAAACGTTAACGTAACACCAGATTTGAAATTCTACAAATCTTTTGCTAAAATAAGAGTAACAATTATCATGATGGTCAAAGCTCATGGGAATTGTAGGCTTTTTTGTCCTGCAATTTTCGAGAGTTTTGGCTATTTTTTGCGATTGGGGAGATAAGATGGATTTCAGAACCAAAGTTGACAACCAAATTTTCGGTGTTCGTGCCACTGCATTGCTTATAAAAGACGGGAAAATATTTCTCACGAAGGACTCTAAGGGGCGTTATTATACCATTGGCGGTGCGATTGCAGTCAACGAAACTGCACAAGATGCGGCTGTTCGAGAAGTTAAAGAAGAATTAGGGGTTGACAGTCGTGTCAATCAACTGGCTTTTGTTGTTGAAAATCAGTTTACACATGAAGGTATAGACTTTCACAATATCGAGCTTCATTTTATTGTGGAGCCTGTTGGAGAAATGCCTGAGAAGATGATTGAAGATAACTTGAAACAAGCTTGTGAATGGATAGACGTTGACAAGCTTGTCAACCTAGATGTCGTACCAGCTTTTCTGGCAGAGGAATTGCCAAGCTGGGATGGACAAGTTAGACATATCATGAAGAAGGAGAAAATAACATGACACACACATTTGCAGAAAACTACGATGTCATCGTGATTGGTGCGGGGCATGCGGGTGTAGAAGCGGGCCTGGCAGCCAGTCGTATGGGTTGTAAGACCCTGCTTGCAACTATTAACTTGGATATGGTGGCCTTTATGCCTTGTAATCCCTCCATCGGTGGCTCTGCCAAGGGAATCGTGGTCCGAGAAATTGATGCCTTGGGTGGCGAAATGGGCCGCAACATCGACAAGACCTATATCCAGATGAAAATGCTCAATATGGGTAAGGGGCCAGCTGTTCGTGCCTTGCGGGCTCAGGCAGATAAGGCAGAGTATGCAGCAGAGATGAAGCGGACGGTGGAGCGTCAGGAAAATCTGACCCTGCGTCAAACCATGATTGATGAGATTTTGGTGGAAGAGGGCAAGGTGATTGGTGTCCGCACGGCTACCAACCAGAAATTCTCAGCTAAGGCAGTCGTAGTGACAACTGGTACAGCCCTGCGTGGTGAGATTATCATCGGTGACCTCAAATATTCATCAGGACCTAACAACAGCCTTGCTTCTATCACGTTGGCGGATAATCTGAAAGAATTGGGACTTGAAATTGGGCGTTTCAAGACAGGAACGCCACCGCGTGTTAACGCTCGTACTATTAACTACGAAGTAACGGAAATTCAACCAGGCGATGAAAAGCCAAATCATTTTTCATTCTTGTCCAAGGACGAGGATTATTTACAGGATCAAATTCCTTGCTGGTTGACCTATACCAACGCGACCAGCCATAAGATTATCAACAGCAATCTTCACCGAGCACCCATGTTTTCAGGGATTGTCAAGGGGATTGGTCCCCGTTATTGTCCATCAATCGAGGACAAGATTGTCCGTTTTGCCGACAAGGAACGCCACCAGCTTTTCCTAGAGCCAGAAGGCCGCAACACCGATGAAATTTATGTTCAAGGGCTGTCAACCAGTCTGCCGGAAGATGTGCAGCAGGACTTGATTCACTCTATTAAAGGCTTGGAAAATGCCCAGATGATGCGGACGGGTTACGCCATTGAGTACGATATGGTTATGCCTCATCAGTTGCGGGCGACGCTGGAAACCAAGAAAATTTCGGGACTCTTTACGGCAGGTCAGACCAACGGAACATCAGGTTATGAAGAAGCAGCAGGTCAGGGAATTGTTGCTGGTATCAATGCCGCCCTCAAGGTTCAGGGAAAGCCTGAGTTGATTTTGAAACGAAGCGACGGTTACATCGGTGTCATGATTGATGACTTGGTGACCAAGGGAACTGTGGAACCTTACCGCCTCTTGACCAGTCGGGCAGAATACCGCTTGATTTTGCGTCATGACAATGCGGATATGAGACTGACGGAGATTGGTCGTCAGGTAGGCTTGGTGGATGATGAACGCTGGCAGGTTTTCCAAATCCATAAAAACCAGTTTGACAATGAAATGAAACGCTTGGAGTCTATCAAACTCAAGCCAATCAAGGAAACCAATGAAAAAGTCGTTGCTATGGGCTTCAAGCCCTTGACAGACGCTTTGACTGCCAAGGAATTCATGCGTCGTCCAGATGTGACTTACGCAGATGCGGTAGCCTTTATCGGCCCAGCGGCAGAGGACTTGGATACCAAAACCATTGAATTGATTGAAACAGAGGTCAAGTATGAAGGTTACATTGCCAAGGCTTTGGACCAAGTAGAGAAGATGAAACGGATGGAAGAGAAACGCATTCCAGCCGATATTGATTGGGATGACATTGACTCGATTGCCACGGAAGCTCGCCAGAAATTCAAGCTGATTTCACCAGAAACCATTGGCCAGGCTAGTCGGATATCTGGTGTCAATCCAGCAGATATCTCTATTCTCATGGTCTATTTGGAAGGGCGTAGCCGTTCCATTGCCAAAAATAGGGATAAGAAGTAGTCCTTGTGACTGCTTTTTCCTTTGGATTTCAGGGTCATAGCTAGAATTTTTCGGTAATTTATGGTAGAATGGCAGTCAGAGGTTAGTGATGAAAAAATTTCGATTTTCGACAATTCATTTTGTCATGATTGGACTGATTTTGTTTGGACTAGTGGCTGTTATTCACCGCATTTTTCCGACAAGCGTCCTCACAATTTTTGCGCTTTTACTGAGCTTAATTGTCTTAGTTGCGCTCTTTATTTATCAGAAACATTCCTATGAATTTAGCGAACTGGAGCAGATTGAATATTTAAATAGTCAGGCAAATTCTGGTCTCATGAAGCTTTTGGACCAGATGCCGATCGGTGTGATTAAGGTTCAAGCAGAGACCAATCAAGTCGAGTGGTTTAATCCTTTTGCGGAGTTGATTTTCGCTCAGGAAAATGGTGAATTTGACCAGAAAAAGCTACGTGAAATTATTGATGTCGGTCTAGATGAAGATAGGGTTTATGCTATTTTTTCTGGAAAACGCTATGCGGTCAATGTTGATTTTGAACAGGGCTTGTTTTACTTTTTTGATGCCTCCAATGAATATTCTGCAACCAATAGTTTGATCGGCAGTCGACCAGTTATCGGGATCATTTCGGTGGATAACTATGATGAGCTGGAGGATACAATAACGGATTCTCAGATTAGCCAGGTCAATTCTTTCTTGGCTCAGTTTGTGTCCGATTTTTGTAATGGTTATGGCATTTACTACCGCCGTGGTTCTATGGATCGTTTCTATTTTTTCACGGACTACGGTGTTTTGGAAAGTTTGATTGAAGATAAATTTTCGGTCATTGACAAGTTTCGTGAAGAGGCTAAAAAGTTAGAATTAAGCCTAACGCTTAGTATGGGTTTAGCTTACGGGACAACCAACCATCATCAAATTGGTCAAGTTGCCCTGCAAAATTTGAACATGGCAGAGGTCCGTGGTGGTGATCAGGCTGTTGTCAAAGAGAATGACGACCGTAAACAACCGCTCTTTTTTGGTGGCGGCTCAGCATCATCTGTCAAACGTACTCGTACCCGTACTCGTGCCATGATGACAGCGGTGTCTGATAAGCTCAAGTCAGTCGATGCGGTGTTTGTAGTCGGACATCGAAACTTGGATATGGATGCTCTGGGCTCCTCTGTTGGGATGCAGTATTTTGCGCAAAATATCATGAACAATGCCTATACGGTCTATAATCCCGATGAGATGGCCCCGGATATTGTTCGTGCGATAAAAAAATTGAGCGATGAGAATTGTTCGAACCTGCTTACAATTCAAGAAGCCAAGCAGATGGTTACTTCCCACTCTCTGATGATCATGGTGGATCATTCTAAGATTGGCTTGACCTTGGATAAGGAATTGTATGATTTGTTTACCCAGGTTATAGTCGTAGACCACCATCGTAGAGATACGGATTTCCCTGATAATGCTATCTTGACCTATATCGAGAGTGGTGCAAGTTCAGCTAGTGAGTTGGTGACAGAGCTTATTCAATTCCAGAATGACAAGCGCCACAAGCTTAATCGTCTTCAGTCAAGCTTGTTGATGGCGGGGATTATGCTGGACACCAAGAATTTTACCTCGCGCGTGACCAGTCGGACCTTCGATGTGGCTAGCTATCTGCGTACTCGCGGTAGTGATAGTCTGGAAATTCAGCAGATTTCAGCGACAGAATTTGATGAATACCGTCAGATTAACGAGCTGATTTTGCAAGGACAGCGGTTTGAACCCCAAATCGTTATTGCCCGTGGCAAGGAAGGAACCAAGTACGATACAGTTGTTCCAAGTAAGGCGGCGGATACCATTTTGGATATGGCAGGCATTGAGGCAGTCTTTGTTCTGACGGAAAATACCCAAGATTATGTGGCGATTTCTGCAAGAAGCCACAGTAAAATCAATGTCCAGCGGATTATGGAAGAAATGGGCGGAGGCGGTCACTTTAACCTGGCTGCAGCCCAAGTCTACGACCTTACAATGGATCAAGTCTATGATAAATTGACGGATACGATTCGTCAGGAACTTAGTGAAAGTTAGGAGAGAATAGATGAAAGTTATCTTTTTAGCAGACGTAAAAGGCCAAGGAAAAAAAGGCGAAATCAAGGAAGTGCCAACAGGCTATGCCCAAAACTTTTTGATTAAGAAAAACTTAGCCAAAGAGGCAACTACCCAGGCTATCAGTGCCCTGCGTGGTCAAGAAAAATCAAAAGAAAAAGCCCATGCCGAGCAGGTTGCAGCAGCAGAAGCCATCAAGGCAAAGCTGGCTGAGGAAGCTACCTTGGTCAAATTTGTCGAAAAAGTGGGGCCAGACGGACGTACCTTCGGCTCTATTACCAGCAAGAAGATTGCCGAGGAATTGGAAAAACAATTTGGTATCAAGATTGACAAGCGTCATATTCAATTGGACCACCCAATTCGTGCGTTGGGTTTGATTGATGTTCCTGTGAAAATCTATCAGGATGTAACAGGCGTCATCAATTTGAGTATCAAAGAGGCTTAAACTATTTGATTTTTAGTCATATTGGTGAGGAGGTGAAATCTTGGCAGAATTAGACGAATTGAGGGTACAGCCCCAGGATATTTTGGCGGAACAGTCGGTGTTGGGTGCCATTTTCCTAGATGAGGGCAAGCTGGTCTTTGTCCGTGAGTATATCGAGGCTGAAGACTTTTTCAAGCACGCCCATAAGCTGATTTTCAAGGCAATGATTGCGTTGGCGGACAAGAATGAGGCCATTGATGCGACGACTATGCGTAACTACTTGGTCAATCATGGTGACTTGGAAAATATCGGTGGCTTGGCTTATTTGGCAGAGATTATTAGTTCGGTACCGACGGCGGCCAATGCGGAGTTCTATGCCAAGATTGTCGCTGAGAAATCCAACCTGCGTAAGTTGATTGCTCGTCTGACAGAGGCTGTTAATCAGGCCTACTATGGAGCTGACGGGTCGGATGATATTATTGCCAATGCAGAGAAGGCCCTGATTGATGTCAGCGAAGGAGCTAGCCGTAGCGGTTTCAAACGGATTGACGATGTCCTCAATATCAACTTTGATAATCTGGAAACCCGTGCCAAGCAGACTTCGGACATTACGGGGATTGCGACGGGCTATCCTGCACTGGATGCAATGACGACAGGACTCCACGAGGAAGAGTTGATTATCCTTGCGGCCCGTCCTGCGGTGGGGAAAACGGCCTTTGCCCTCAATATCGCGCAAAATATCGGGACCAAGCTAGGCTTGACCGTCGCCATATTTTCTTTGGAAATGGGTGCAGAGAGCTTGGTGGACCGTATGCTGGCCTCGGAAGGGGTTATCAATTCGCGTGCCATTCGTACGGGTCACTTGACTCAAGAAGAGTGGAACAAGTATATGGTGGCTCAAGCCAATTTAGCGCGGGCTAGCATTTATATCGACGATACACCGGGTATCAAAATTACGGAAATTCGCTCGCGGTCGCGGAAATTGGCCCAAGAAACCGGCAATCTCGGTTTGGTTTTGATTGACTATTTGCAATTGATTACAGGGACTGGTCGTGAAAACCGGCAACAAGAGGTTTCGGAGATTTCCCGTCAGCTGAAAATTCTGGCTAAGGAGTTGAAAGTGCCGGTCATTGCCCTCAGTCAGCTGTCTCGTGGAGTTGAGCAACGGCAGGACAAACGTCCAGTACTTTCTGATATTCGTGAATCGGGTTCGATTGAGCAGGATGCGGATATTGTTGCCTTCCTCTATCGTGATGATTATTATGAACGCGGAGAGCAGGAAGACGGTGGTATTCCCAACAATACGGTCGAGGTTATCATCGAGAAAAACCGTTCGGGTGCGCGTGGTACCGTGGAACTCATGTTCCAAAAAGAATATAATAAATTTGCAAGTATTTCCAAGAGAGAGGATGGATAGAGCATGAGTGATGCATTTACAGATGTTGCCAAGATGAAGCAAATCAAACAGGATATTAAGGACCATGAAGGGCAAATTGTGGAATTGACCCTGGAGAATGGGCGTAAGCGTGAAAAAAACAAGCAAGGTCGGATTATCGAGGTCTATCAGTCACTCTTTATTGTGGAGTATGAGGATCCCAACAATACCTTTGTGGAATCTTATACCTACTCAGACATCTTGACGGAGAAGATTTTGATTCATTATTTGGATTAACTAATATAAAGGCTTTACAGAGCCTTCAGACTGAAGACAAACACTTAAGAGGCGTTTGTCTTTTTCTGTTTATTGGTCTGATAGTCGGTCTTTTTGCCAGAATCGTGGCTATTTGTACAATATAAAAAGGCTTCCCTGCCCTCATTTTTACCAATTTCTTGAGATTTAAACACGCCAAAGTCAGTCCAACCTTATCTTCCATTTTGGACTTGCCTTTCTCTCTTGTATAACGAAGATTGTGGTACTCTTTGGCTGTCCCAAAGAGGCGTTCAATGGTTTCTTTCCGCTTCTGGTAGAGCTCCTTCATGCCTTTCCTGTGCCGAATCTCTTCACAGGTTTCTAAAGCCTCTTTCCAAATGTGTCGAGTTACCACTTTCTGCTTGTTCTTGCTTTCTGTACAAATTGATAGAAGTGGACAAGTAGCACAGATAGCTGAGTCACTCTTATATTCCCGATAACCTTCTCTGGTTGTAGTGCGATAGGTTAAGACCTGATTCTCAGGACAGATATAACAGTCATAGTATTCATCATAGACAAAATCCTTCGAGCGTAGTTTCCCTTTCTTTCCTTTCGGTCGTGTATACGGAAAGACTGGAGTAATCTCTTGTTCTAGGAGGAAGCGAGCGATACTTGGGGTCTTATAGCCAGAATCGGCAACGAGAAAGCTAGGCTGAAAGGGTTGGAGTTTAGCGAAGAGTACAGGAAAGGCCTGGCTGTCATGGACATTGCCAGCCTCCACGCTATAAGCCAGAGCCCAACCATGCTTGTCACAAGCAACCTGAGCTGTATAAGCAAATACTTCCTTATGGTCCCCTTTATGAAACCAGCCACTTTCAGGGTCAGTTGTAGAAATTTTCTTAGCGATGGGTCCCTCCTCTTTTGCGGGCCCTAGCGGCTTTTTTGCATGCTTTTCTCTATCCCTGTTAATTTCAATCTCTAGCTGGTCACTCATAAACTTGGCTTGCTTTTCAATTTCACGATTGATGAATTTACGATTATTCGCCGCAGCCTTGATATGGGTACCGTCAATGAAAATTTCTGTTGGATCTATGAAGCCTGCATTGACGCAGAGACCTAAGATATGGGTGAAAATGCCTTCAATAACTTGTCTATCTTGAAAACGACGGACATAGTTCTTTCCGTAGG
This sequence comes from Streptococcus sp. A23, assembly GCF_043674155.1. NCBI lineage: Bacteria > Bacillati > Bacillota > Bacilli > Lactobacillales > Streptococcaceae > Streptococcus > Streptococcus sp. A23. Next base: position 11,716 of record NZ_JBIMJP010000029.1, read on the forward strand.
TAGTGAAATGAGGCACCTTATCATCCAGTCGAAGACCAAGAAACCAACGGTAGGCAGTGTTGAC
>NZ_JBIMJP010000002.1:0-168199 GCF_043674155.1 Streptococcus sp. A23
GCAATCATTCAACTTGAGATAAGAACACTTTCGGCGATTGGTCTCATATACACGTTGTCCACTATCAGCGAAATAGGTGCTGAAATAAGTTCGTTTCCCATTTTTATCCTGTACCTGATCTACTGAACCACGTTTGATTTCTCGACAGATTGTAGACCGGTGACGACCCAGAAGCCGAGCGATTTCAATTGGTTTCTTTCCCATTTTAAGATAAGCTGCAATTTCACCACGTTCTGTGGCTGAGAGATGAGAATAGGATGAGTTTCTGGTAGAATGAGTGTTGGACATGTTCATCTGCTTTCTATACTGAGTTGGGGAATTCTAGTATATCAGACGAACATGTCTTTTTTGTTGCACTTCATTTTACAACGCGGGGTTGTTTACTTATTTGTTTTGTGTTATAATTAATGTGTAATTTTGGTATTTACTATTTGAAAAAGCTAAGAATAAAAACTTTTATTTAATAGTTTGGGATTGGAAAAGTATTTAATGATAATGTGATACCCTGTTTGTACTGTCTGCAAAAATTGGAGGAATACTGATGAAGAAAATATTTATTTCAATATTTCTAACATGCATGTTGACGATGCTCGGAGCATGTGTTTCAAATTCTGATTCAGATTACTATTATATTGATAGATTCTTTATAGAAGGCGATGAAACAAAATTACGATCTAGTGTAGATCAAATGTCTAAAGACATGTATAACTGGTATGAGAGCATTGAAGGCAAGGATGGAGTTTACATTTTAAACTCTGTTCATTATTCAACCAAGCTAATGAGAGAATGGCGTGATAGTCATTATAATATATATGCACCTGATATGGATTTATGGTATTTTACGGTATCACCAAATTATCTCATAGATACTGGGTTAGATCTACCTGAAAAACTGATAGATCAAGCAAAAAATGGAACTAGATTGTATTTACTGCCGGATATTTATAGTGAAGAAGATAAGAATAAGATAAAAAGTTTTCTTACCACTGATGCATTAAATGGATTAGATGGAAATAATTTATTAGAAACAAGGTTTCAAAATGAACGAACAATTGTGTTTGAAACTTATCATTATGATGGTGGATTAGATTCGCTGACTCAAGGAGAAATAAAAAATCCAATAATATATGTTGCAACCACACAAAACATGAAATTTATTGAGTCTGAAAGTCTTATTGCAACGGGGATAGAAGATGGGTATATCAAATTAACAGAAGAAGCTTACACGAAATATGTTAGAAAACAATTCCCAGAGAATTTGAAGAAAAATCAAGTTACGTTTATTAAACACTAAGTCTTAAGAATAAATTTGTCAATAAGAACCACTGGTGAAAGAAACAAAACAACATTCACAACCTATTTTACAATTGATACGCAGTCAAGATAGTTGTCTTGTTATTTATTGCCTAGTTCATTGCAAATGAAACTATTCGACATGTCGTTTCTAGCAGATATTAGCTACCAATTTTTTCATAGCAACTACTTTAATTATTTTGCAGACAATGCTTTGAATGATTATTGTTATTTAGTTGAATTTAATTAATTTAATCAACTCAGTGAATATTAGGATTTGAAATATATAATAAAATAAAAGTAATTAATTTGTGAATCAACTGGATGCTCTATTGAAACAGGAATTCTGTTGTACATTATCGTTGCTCTGGTCATTGGCGCCAATATCTTGCAGTTTTCTACCATAATCAGTTTTCTAACACATTTTGCTAGTCGTATTACTTCAGGTTTCGTCACAATGCCCGTTAGAAAAACTATATCCCAAAACCAGATCCAAAACTGAATCTAAGAGATTTTTCAAAATACAAACCTTGTCAGAAATGACGTTGTTTTGAATGGATAATAATGAGATTGAGTGGATTGATACAATCAGAGTGATAATCTGATATGTAGACTGCTTACACTTTTCTAGTAGTTGAAATGCCCTAATGATGTATAAACAAACCCTCACCACGATTTTTAGGTAGGTGAGGGATTTTACTTTTCTGTGTAATAAGTGATTCAAACTTGGAGATTATTACTAGATACTCTTGAATTTTTTAACCATGTTTGGCACCTTAATCCACCGTAATCATAGCTTTAATCGTTTTACGGTTGGCCATGTCTTTGTAGGCTTGGTCGATATTGTCTAGGCTGTAAGTTTGGGTGAAAACGCGACCGGGATTGATCTGTCCTTTGAGAACAGCATCAAGCAAAATTTCCTTATCATAGGTTGTGACAGAAGCCGAGCCACCACCGATAATGATATTTTGAGCAAAAGTTGAGCCGAGGGCGTGGTTGTTGTAATGAGGCACACCTACAAAACCGATACGACCACCATTGTGAAGCACACCGAGGGCTTGGTCAATAGAAGCTTCTGTACCAACACATTCGAGGGCAGCATCAGCGCCACCTCCAAGAATTTCACGGACTTTGGCAATTCCTTCCTCGCCACGTTCTGCTACGATGGCAGTAGCCCCTGATTCCAAAGCCATTTGCTAGCGGTCTGCATGGCGGCTCATCATGACGATCTGAGAAGCTCCGCGCATTTTTGCAGCAATGACGGCACATTGACCCACTGCACCATCACCGATGACAACAACCTTGTCACCAGGTTTGACATCTGCTACGCGAGCCGCATGGTAACCTGTTGGCATGACATCTGCTAAGGTTAAGAGGGATTTAATCATCCCTTCTGAATAATCGCTCGGCTGACCAGGAATTTTGACCAAGGCCCAATTGCCGTAGTGGAAACGAATGTATTGAGACTGGTAGTTGTTGCCCCAGTTGGTGTAGCCTGGATGGTTGTCACAAGTACCATCAAAGCCAGCACGACAGGCATCACAGTGTCCGCAACCATGTGTAAATGGAACAATCACAAAGTCACCAGGAACAAGTGTTGTAATGTCTTCGCCTACCTCTTCAACGATACCGATGGCTTCATGACCAGAGTTTGTGTCACCGTGGTCATGGTGAATGTCTTCTCCGTAGCCCCAAAGGTCCGACCCACAAACACAGGCCCGAACGACCTTGATAATGACATCATCTTTGGCTTGAAGGCTAGGTTTTTCGATTTCTGCAACGGTCATCTTACCGGCTTTTTCATAAATAGCTGCTTTCATATTTATTATACACCTATATTTACAAGTAAATATCCTTTCTGATTGATATAAAATATTATACACCTTGGAGTTCACTCCAAGTCAAGTAAAAAATCAGTTTGAATTCCAATTTTCTTTGTGATAGACTAGAACTACTATTGACAAAAAGGAGAAATAATGACAGTTTTAGTTCCTTACAAACGGATGCCTATTTGGAATCAGGATACGGTTCCCCAGCATTTTTTGACCAAGCACAATACCAAGGTAGGTACTTGGGGCAAAATCAAGGTTTTGAAAGGGCAACTCAAATTTGAGCTGATTTCAGATCTTAATGAAATTTTGGGAGAATTTGTCTATGGTCCGACAGATGAGATTCCTTTTGTTGAGCCACAGGCTTGGCATCGGGTGACCTTGTTGACAGAGGATACGGAGTTTTTCTTGGAATTTTTCTGTCAGCCAGAAGACTATTTTGCTAAAAAGTACGACTACACGCGGACGCATTCGGAGGTCTTGGAGGCCTTACATACTATCAAACCTTGTAAGGTCTTGGACTTGGGCTGCGGTCATGGTCGTAACAGTCTTTACTTGGCCCAGCAGGGTTTTGAGGTGACGGCAGTTGATAAGCATGTGCCGAGCCTTCAGACACTCTTGCAGGTCAAGGAAGCGGAGGATTTGGATTTACAGGCTGGGACCTATGACATCAACTCAGCCAGTCTGGAGCAGGACTACGACTGGATAATCTCAACTGTGGTCTTCATGTTTTTGGAGTATGACCGTGTACCCGCCATTATCCAAAATATGCAGGAACGAACAAGACCTGGTGGTTACAACTTGATTGTAGCAGCCATGGATACGGAAGATGCACCTTGTCCTATGAATTTCTCCTTTACCTTTGGTTCAGGTGAATTGAAGGAATACTACCGTGACTGGGACTTGGTTAAGTACAATGAAGACTTTGGTCAACTTCATAAGCGTGATGAAAATGGTAACTTCCTCAAAATGCGGTTTGCGACCATGTTGGCAAGAAAAAAGTCGTGATATCATATTTTGATTAGAACCAAGTTTACCAGAGAAAAGGCAACACCATTTTTCAAACTATGCTATAATAGAAGGGATAAAAAGGAGAATCTATGTTTTACGCTTATTTACGAACATTACTATCATTTTTACTCTGGGCTGTCAATGGCAATATTCACTACCATGATAAGGAAAATATCCTGCCCAAGGAAGAGAATTATATTCTGATTGCTCCTCACAAGACCTTCTGGGACCCTGTTTTCATGGGCTATGCGGCGGCACCAAAGCAATTTATCTTTATGGCCAAAAAGGAACTCTTCAAGGACCGTGGCTTTGGTTGGTGGATTCGCAAGTGTGGTGCCTTTCCTATTGACCGTGAAAATCCTGGTATGGCAGCCATCAAGTATCCAGTTAACATGTTGAAAAAAAGCGACCGCTCCCTGGTCATGTTCCCGTCTGGCAGCCGACATTCATCTGAGCTCAAGGGAGGGGTGGCTGTGATTGCCAAGTCTGCCAAGGTCAAGCTCATGCCTGCGACCTATGTCGGTCCTCTGACCCTCAAGGGCTTGTTGGCTGGTGAGCGGATTGATGTGGCTTTTGGCAATCCAATTGATATTTTAGACATCAAGCGCATGGACGATGCAGGAACAGCAGAAGTGACCCGTCGTATCGAGGTAGAATTCAAACGCTTGGACGACTACGCTGGCTCCTTCCAAACCAAGAAAAAACCAAATGTCTTGACCTATATCTACCGTATTCCGATACTTTTGCTGGTGGCCTTGATTTTGGGACTGACCTATGTATTTAGCTACCTGGCTAGTTTCGTCTGGAATCCATCGGTTGAATTGGACAAGAAATAAGGAGATAAAAAACTCGCAAATTTTGTGAGTTTTTTCTGTTCTTTTACGCACTTACTAGTTGGAGGTAGTAAAATGAACAATATCCATTCTTATATCGAAATATTGAAAAACTATAAGTGGCAGATTGGTCTGCCGGCTGCGGCAGGGGTCATTCTGACCAGCTTTCTGCTCTTTAGCCAACCTGCCAAATCCGTTGACCAAACACGTCTAGCTGACTTAACCAGGACAGAGCAGACAAGCTCTGCATCATCTGAGGACCAAACGAAAACAGCGTCTAGCTCGACTGAAGTGAGCAGCCAGTTGGTGGTCGATGTCAAGGGAGCGGTGAAAAAGCCGGGACTCTATACCCTTGAACATGGCAGCCGGGTCAACGATGCCCTGCTGGCTGCGGGTGGATTTTCCCAGGAGGCAGATCAGAAGTCAGTCAATCTGGCTCAGAAGCTGAGCGACGAAGCGGTGGTCTATGTGGCTAGTAAAGGTGAAAATATCTCGGTGGTGGCAAGCAGCAATTACAGCTCTGCTATGTCCCAAAACCAAGACGACAAGCAAGGTCTAGTTAATCTCAATACGGCGACCGAGGCGGAACTGCAGACCATTTCAGGCGTAGGGGCCAAGCGGGCGGCGGACATTATCGCCTATCGGGAGGCCAATGGTGGCTTCAAGAGCGTCGACGACCTCAATAATGTGTCGGGTATCGGCGACAAGACCCTGGAGAACATCCGGCCTTATGTCACGGTTTAAGCTCCCCTGCCAGCCTATCCACCTGGCCTTTTTAGTCGTCTCCCTATATTTTGTGGTTCATCGCTTTTCGCTTTTGGCAATAGGCCTGCTCAGTTTTCTCTTGGTGGTCTTCTGCTTGCAGCAGGGGCAGAAGGCTTTAGTCAGACTGCTGGCGCTTTTAGGCCTATGTAGTCTCTTCTTCGGATTTCAGTTGTATCAATGGACCAGGGTAGACCAGTCAGCCCCTGAGCAAGTGACGACCCTACTGGTCATTCCAGATACCATTGACATCAACGGAGACAGCCTGTCCTTTCGCGGTCGGGCTGACGGGCGAGTTTACCAAGCCTTCTACAAATTGACCAGCCAAGAGGAGCAGGAAGCTTTTCAAAATCTGTCGGACCTGGTTGAGCTGACGGTAGAGGCTGAGGTGAGCCGGCCAGCCGGTCAGCGTAATTTCAATGGTTTTGATTATGCTGCCTATTTGCGGACCCAGGGCATTTATCGGACGGTCAAGGTTGCGGCTATTCATAAGGTTGACAAGGTTGTGAGCTGGCATCCTCTGGACTGGCTATCTAGCCTGCGCAGAAAGGCTCTGGTCTATGTGAAAACCAATTTCCCTGCTCCCATGAGCCATTATATGACGGGGCTTTTGTTTGGGGAGTTGGATAGCGATTTTGACCAGATGAGTGAGCTCTATTCCAGTCTAGGCATTATCCACCTCTTTGCCCTGTCTGGTATGCAGGTTGGCTTTTTTGTGGACAAGTTTCGTTGGATTCTCCTGCGGCTGGGTCTGACCAAGGAGACGGTGGACAAGGTTCAAATTCCCTTTTCACTTGTTTATGCTGGTCTGACAGGCTGGTCGGTTTCTGTCGTCCGGTCTTTAGTACAGAAAATTCTGGGCAATCTGGGGTTGCGGAGGTTGGATAACTTTGCGGTGACGGTCTTTGTTTGCCTGCTCATTATGCCACGCTTTTTGCTGACAGCAGGCGGTGTCCTGACCTTTACCTACGCTTTCTTGCTGACAGTTTTTGACTTCGAGGACTTGGGCTGGTTTAAGAAAATTGCGGTGGAGAGTTTGGCTATTTCGGCTGGGATTTTACCTATTCTAATCGGCTATTTTTATTCTTTCCAGCCCCTGTCCATTCTGCTGACCTTTGCTTTTTCCTTTGTATTCGATGTCTTGCTCCTACCAGGTCTGTCCTTGATTTTCCTGCTGTCACCCTTGGTCAAAATTACTTGGGTCAATGGATTTTTTGTCCTCTTGGAGAAAATCATTGTCTGGGTGGCGGATTTGGGGTTGCGTCCGTGGATTTTTGGCAAGCCATCACCTCTGGTCTTGCTGGTTTTGCTGGTCGGTCTTTTCTTGCTCTATGATTTTCACAGGCGGAAAAAATGGCTGATTGGTCTCAGCATGGTCCTCGCTCTGCTATTTTTCATGACAAAACATCCCCTGGAAAACGAGGTGACCATGGTGGACGTGGGGCAGGGAGATAGCCTTTTCCTGCGGGATTGGCGGGGGCGGACGGTGCTCATTGATGTGGGTGGGCGCGTGGATTTTGCAGCCAAGGAGGCCTGGCAGGAGCGGTCGCGCAAGGCCAATGCAGAGCAGACCTTGATTCCTTACCTTCATAGTCGAGGTGTGGGCAGGATTGACAGTTTGGTCTTGACCCATACCGATGCAGACCATGTGGGCGACCTCTTGGCTGTAGCCAAGGCTGTGGAGATTGGAACTATCTATGTGTCGCCGGGAAGTGTGACCGATGCGGACTTTGTGGAGAAGTTGAGGGCGGTCAATGCGCCTGTCAGAGTGGTGCAGGTTGGAGATAGATTGCCGATTTTTGATTCTCATCTGGAGGTGCTTTATCCCAAGCTCGTAGGTGACGGTGGCAATGATGATTCTATCGTGCTTTACGGCAGGCTCTTGCAGGCCAATTTCCTCTTTACGGGGGATTTGGAGCAGAGTGAGCTGGAGCTGGTGGAGACCTATCCCACTCTGCCGGTCGATGTCTTAAAAGCGGGGCATCATGGGTCCAAAGGCTCCTCTTATCCTGAATTTTTGGACCATATCAAGGCCAAGATTGCCCTGGTATCGGCTGGGGAAAATAACCGCTACAAGCACCCTCATCAAGAAACCTTGGAGCGATTTGCACATGAAGATATGCACATTTATCGGACGGACCAGCAGGGAGCAGTGCGGTTTAGAGGTTTGAGGCAGTGGCGGATTGAAACGGTGAAATAAGATGGGCTAAGCAGGCCAAGATGTTTCAGTTTTGTCGTGAATATGAAGCGGTTTCATGATATACTAATGATAGACAGATTTCGTTTATCCTAAGGAGTAGTATGTATGAAACGGCGTATTTTTCGGCTCATCCTTGGCATTCTGACGGTGATTTTATTTTTCGGCAATGGGCCTGTGACCCTGGCCAATCAAGTGGACTACCAGGGCTTGCAATTACTGCCTTTTACAGGTCAGAAGCAGTTAGTTCTTGGAGAATTTGACCATCTCAGACGTGCGACATTTGCCCATATTCAATTGCAGGATAAGGATGAACCCAAGAAGCAGAGGGAGCCTCGGATAAAATACAATCCTGTAGGCTGGCACAATTACAAACTGACCTATAACAAGGATGGGAAGAAGGCCTATCTCTTCAATCGTGGTCACTTAATCGGCTACCAGTTTAGCGGCTTGACCGACCAGGGTGAAAATTTGGTCCCCCTGACTGCCTGGACCAATAGTGGTCATTACAAAGGGACCAAGGACACCAACATTGAAGGCATGCTTTTTTATGAAAATCGGCTGGATTCTTGGCTGGCAACCCATCCTAATTATTGGTTGGATTATCGGGTGACTCCGATTTATAGAGGTGATGAATTGCTGCCACGCCAGATTGAGCTCCAATACGTAGGCATAGATCAGGCTGGGAATCTACTGGAGATTCGGCTGGGTAGTGAAAAAGAGCTAGTCGATGCCTATGGCATTACGCGGGTCATTTTGGAGAATTATTCTAAGAATGCGGAGATTGACTACTTGACGGGGACAGCCAAGCCTAGTCTGGTACCAACTGAAACGACAAGTAGCTCGACGACAGCATCTGCATCCAGCCAGCAAGCGACTAATCCAAGCACGGAAGCAAGTCAGGAATTGGCTCCGGTCGTCTATATTGCCCGTAATGGAAAGGCGGATGTTTATTGGTATTCCAAGGATAATATGCCTAAGAATACCAATTGGTCAAAAGTGATTAGCATGTCGGAGCAAGAAGCTAAGGACCTTGGCAAGCGACATACGAGTAAGGAAGAATGATAACGAATGACAGCAGGCTTGTTGATGATGAGCCTGCTTTTTGTTTGCTTAAACCCAGCAAAATTCAATCTAACCATTCTGAAAGAGGGGGAGACCTCTAGAGAAAATCTTTGGAAATCTCTAGAGGCGAACAGACATCCTAGCTAGGTTTTAACAAAAAACAATCTTAAATATGTTTTTGTCGATTAAGAAAACGAACCGATATCTACACTTTTTGAATTTGACTGAGTATCAAAAGCTAACTGTGAGCGCCGTATTATTTTTATGTATTAGTTGGCCTACTAGTTGCTATAAAAAACTCTAAGTTGCATTTAGAGTATGACAGCTTGAAATTGAAAACTCTCTATAATAAGATAAGAATTGTAGGTAGACTGTCCCACTTGTCTAACCTGACGGTCCAGGAATTGACCGAATTCTTATAAGGAGGAATCTTATGTCCCAATACGATATGATCAATCAGTGGTTTGAGGCTCAAAAGAAAATGGCTGAGCAGTGGCAAAGTCTGATACCAAAACAGGCTGAAGATGGCCCAAAAGGTATGGCAGATATTTTGACCGCCCAGCAGCAATTCTTCACTGACTATCTCAAATCTTTGAATCCGACCAATGGATTTACCATGCCCTTCCAAACTGGGATGACCAATCCTGCCCTGGATTCTTGGAACAAACTTCAGTCTAGCTGGACAGAACAGATGCAAAAGGCCTATCAAGAAGGACCTCTGGGCAACTACATTTCCCAATTTCCAGATATGAATACCTATTTGGAATTTTACCGCAACCAGTTCAATCCATCCCGTCTCTATGATGCCCTTGATTCGGATTCTTATGCAACCTTGGTCAAGATGATGGATGCCAACAAGCATTTTGTTAGTTTTTATCGCTATTTTGACAACCTTCGTGACCTCTATTCCAAGCCATTTGAAGAAGATGGCAAGGAATGGGTCAACAAGTGGATGTCAGATGGTCAGCAATTTTATGATGATTTTGTCCAACCCTATATTCCTGCCCAGCTGCGCTCAATCCTAGAAGCGCCTTATCAGCTGACCGGCGCGCTCAAGGATAACTGGTCTCAATTCTTGGGGCCGTGGGCTGAATCCTTCTTTGACCTCAGTCGTCTCTATGTCGAGGGTGCCAACGGAGATCCAGACAAGCTGGCTGGTTTCTTTGACCAGTGGAAGAGCCAGTATGAGCAGACAGTAGCGCCGCTCTTGCGCATTCCAGGCATGGGCAACAACACGGAGAAGATTGAAGCTCAGAACGCCTTCATTGACAATAGTATTCAGTTAATCCTAACAAGTGTAGAGTTCCAGCAAAAACTAACCCAAGTAACCAAAAATCGGGCCAAGACCTTGATGGAAGAATTTGTAGACCTAGTTAAAAAAGGGGAGCAGCCCCAGACCTACAAGGAATTTTATCATCATTGGTCTAATGAAGTAGAAAAAACCTTACAAGAATATTTCTACTCAGATGAATTTTCTCAACTCTTGGCCAAATTTGGCACCGCCAATGCGCAGTTTGTCATTGCCCGCAATAAACTCTTGGAATTAGTCCTTAAAGGCCTGCCGATTGTCCTAGAAAGTGATGCGCGCAGCCTGTATAAAAAGGTTCAAGAGTTGAAACGCGAAGTGACCAAGCTCAAGCGCGAACTCAAGGACATCAAGCAAGGCGCAGAGGCCAAGCCTGCTAAGACCAAGCCCAGCAAGAAAGCTGACAGCAAATAAGTAAGAAGGGAGATGGCCTATGTTTGAGGAATTATTTACCATACCGAAGAAAAATATCCAGGATGCCCTGGAATCCCAACAACGCTTGATTAAGGGCATTGAAACCTTGACCAAGCTGGAACGACCAAAAGGTGGCGTATCGGAAAAAGAAGTTATCTACGCAGAGGATAAGTTGGTCCTCTATCATTTCAAACCAAAAGTAAAACGACCGCTCAAGACGCCGACCCTGATTTCTTATGCCCTGGTCAATAAATACTACATGCTAGACCTGCAGGAGGGCAATAGCTTTGTGGAAGATATGCTCAATGCGGGGGCGGATCTCTATGTCATCGACTGGGGTTATCCGACCAAGGATGACATGTATATCACCATGGAAGACTATATCCAGGGCTATATGCGCAACTGTGTGGAGGCTGTTTTGGACCATTCTGGTGCCGATAAAATCAACTTTTTCGGTATTTGCCAGGGAGCCAATTTTGCGACTATCTTTACAGCCCTCAATCCTGACTTGGTCAAGAATCTGGTGACTGTTGTGGCGCCGATTGATTTCTCTCCGTGTGATAAGTTGCTCTTCCAATGGGGCAAATATATGGATGCAGACAGTATGGTCGAAGCCTATGGCAACCTGTCTGGAGAAGTCATGAACAACGGTTTCTTGCTCTTATCGCCTATCAAATTAACCACCAATAAATATTTGGATTTGATTGATAAATTGGACAATGAAAAAGCCATGACCAATTTCTTGGCCCTGGAAAGCTGGATTTTTGACAGCCCTGCCCAGGCTGGAGCGACCATTCGTCAGTTTACCAATGACATGTACCATGATAATAAGCTGGTCAAGGGCGAGCTCAAAATCGGTGATGAAACGGTCAATCTCAAGAATATCAAGCAGCCATTGCTCAATATCATTGCCAATCGGGATGACCAAGTGCCAACTCTGGCTTCTGAACCATTACCGAAATTAGTTGGCTCAAACGATACGGAGACTGTCTATTATGATTCCGGCCATATCGGCCTCTTTGTCAGCAAGCGGTCCCGCCAACAAGTAATACCAAAACTCATGGATTTCTATAAAACCCATGATGAGTAAAAAGGGCTGGGCTTAAGCCCAGCTCCTTGTCTATAATGGGGAAAGTTATCAATGTGGCCTGTTCGCTAGAGGAGATGTTTTCTTAGAATGTCTGCTAGCTGATTAGGTTGGTCTGTCTGGATAGAGTGACCAGCATCCATGACATAGAGCTGGGCCTGTTGCTTCAAGGTCTGATAGGTCAGAAGAGCAGAGTCCATGCGAACAACCTTGTCCTTGTCCCCGTGGATAATGATGACCGGACAGGTGACATCTTGAATCCGGTTGGTTCCGGCGACCAGGCCGTTTGTCCGATTGGTCATATTGAAGGTGAAGAGGTTGATAAAGATGTCAGAGTAGTTTTGCTGCTGGCACATGGCATCCATATAGGCCTGGTAATCCTGCTCAGAAATCGGGTAGAGTTGGTAGAGGGGGTCCATTATTTTCTTGAGGATACGCTGGTCACGGTTTTGTAAGGCCAACTCGACCTTCTGCAGGACGGGATTCCACTTGGCCATGGCACGATTGGTCTGGATGAGGAGCGGCAGCAGGCCTAATTGAGGTCGATTGATACCGCTAGGAGACAGGTAGCCCTGTATGCCGATGGAGGCGAGGAGAAATACCTGCTCAACGGCTTGTGGTTTTAGCGCAGCCATTTCCAAGGCAACCCCACCGCCTGTGGACCAACCAAGGATAGCATAGCTAGGGATTGCCAGCACATCCATGAGCTCCACCAAGTCCAGAGCCAATTCCTGCAGGGAATGGACAGGCTGCTGGTAGCTGGAATGCCCGAAGCCACGCATGTCTGGAAGAATTAGCTGAAAGTCTCCTTCCAGAGCCTCTGCCAGCTGGTAGAAATGAACCGACGAACTCAGGTTGCCATGCAGGAGAATCAAGGCTGGGCCAGTAGTGCCAGTTCTTGAATAGGCTAGGCGCTCTCCATTGTGTAGTGTATGGTAGTGGATAGGATATGATTTCATATAATAACCCTTTCTTTGACCCCATTATAGTAAAAAATAATAAAAAATCAACTAAAACTCTTCGAAAATCAAAACCATCCCTTGTCAAGAGCCTTTCAGCCTGTCGCCTTGAAATAAGTTAGTGATAGAGTTCTGCTGGTGGCTAGATTGATTTTCATTGAGGATAAATAAAATGACGAAAAGGAGTAGTACAATGACAAAAGTATTTGAAATTGGGCAGACGGGTCAGTTTGCTAAGACCATTACAGAGACAGATGTGATCCTTTTTGCAGGGATTTCAGGTGATTTGAATCCTGCCCATGTCAACGAAGTTGAGGCTTCACAGGGCATGTTCAAGAAGCGGATTGCCCACGGCATGTTGGGTGCTTCCTTGATTTCAACCGTCTTGGGCATGTATCTGCCTGGTCCTGGCACCATCTATCTGGGGCAGGAGTTGAAATTCCTCAAACCCGTTGGAATCGGGGATACCTTGACTGCGACTGCAACCATTACAGCCATTGATGACAAGGGCTGGTTGACCTTGGAGACTATCGTGATCAATCAGGATGGTGTCAAGGTCATAGCTGGTCAGGCCAATGTTATCCCGCCAAAATAGGCTAGTCCAGACACATTACAATTTGTTATGGTTGACATAAGATTTTGTAATAGAAGAAGGATTGAAAAGGGTTTCAATATTTGGTATGATTGTGACAAAGATAACGAAATAGGAGGAATATGCAAGATGAATCGTGTTACAGAATTGTTGGGTATCCAGTATCCCGTTTTCCAAGGAGCCATGGCTCAGATTTCTCGTCACCAATTGGTCAGTGCTGTCTCAAATGCTGGCGGTCTGGGTATTCTTGCTTCAGGCGGCATGACGGCAGATGAGGTCCGAGAGGAAATTCGGAAGACCAAGGCCCTGACGGATAAGCCGTTTGCGGTCAATCTGATGTTGATGATGGACAATGTGGCAGAGATTGTGGAAGTCCTGATTGAAGAAGGGGTTAAGGTTGTGACCACAGGTGCAGGTACGCCGAAACCCTATATGCCTCGTCTCAAGGAAGCTGGTATCAAGGTGGTCCCAGTTATTCCAAGTGTCAAGCTGGCCCTCAAAATGCAGGAATTGGGCTGCGATGCTGTAGTGGCTGAAGGGATGGAAGCTGGTGGTCACATCGGCGAAACGGCCTCCATGCCCCTGACGAGACAGGTGGCTGCTGCTCTAGATATTCCTGTGATTTGTGCAGGTGGTGTGGCAGATGGCCATGGTGTGGTCGCTGCCTTTGCCTTGGGAGCAGAAGGGGTGCAGATGGGGACCGTATTCCTCGCGGCAGAAGAATGCCCGATACCAGATAGCTACAAGCAGGCTGTGCTGGATGCGGTAGACACCTCAACTGTCGTGACTGGTCGCAAATTTAAGGCGCCGGTGCGCTGTATCCGCAATGCTATGACAGACAAATATCTGGAAATCGAGGCCCAGGCTACTTCCCGTCATGATCTGGAAGAAATCACCATGGGGGCTCTTGCCAAGGCGGTCAAGGATGGAGATGCTGAAAACGGCTCTCTCATGGCTGGACAAATTGCTGGTCTGGTCAATGACATCAAGCCTGCCAAGGCCATTATCGAGACAATCTTTACAGAAGCAGAGCATGTCTTGAAGAAACTCCACCTCTAATTTTTAATACACTACCAATTTCCTCTTTGGCAGGCTGGATTCAGAATCCGGTCTGCTTTTTTCTTCACAAACTTTCTGTTCTTCCTATTTTTATACTTTCCAAAGTTAGGAATGGTAAGGATTCTTGTGTTTTCCTACTTTGTGAAATTCTATAATCTTCACTTATAGTCGTATTAATTTTTATTAAGTAGATTTTTATGTAATTTCGTTATATTATAATGTTGTCAACAAAATGTAAACGCTTTACAAAAAGCAAAAAATACAAAAAGGAGTCTATTACCATGTCAGTTAAAGAATTAGCTAGAGAGTTGTACCCAGAAGATTTGTTCGGTTATGCCGAAAAATTGACGGAGGGTGAACTGAAAGTCTTGAAACACTTGCGCCAAGAATTAGAAGCACGTGTTCGTCCAGTCTTGATTGACAGCTATGAAAAAGCCCTGCTTCCACGTGAAGAAATCCTGGGAGCATTTGCAGCAGCCAAAATTATGACTCACCCAGATTTGTTCGTTGGTCGCGAAGGATCTTGGAAGGCTGGTGAGCTTTACAACGCCTTCCTCTACCTGGAAATGGCTCGCTTCGATCCGTCTGTTGCAACCTTCTACACAGTGCATGGCGGACTTGGTTACAATACGATTCTCATTGGTGGTAGCCAGGAGCAGATTGAGCGCTTTGGTACACCAGTTCGTAATTTTGAAGCACAGACCTGTTTCGGTTTGACAGAGCCTGACCATGGTTCTGACATTGCAGGTGGTCTTGCAACAACAGCTGAGCGCAAGGGTGATGTCTGGGTATTGAACGGCGAAAAACGCTGGATTGGTGGTGCTAAGACAGCAGACTTTATTCCAATCTTTGCCCGCGATGTGGAAACCAAGAAAATCAAATGTTTCATGGTGAAACAAGGTAGCCCAGGTCTTTCTGTGGAAAACGTGGAGCACAAGATTTCCCTCCGTATCGTAAACAATGGTCACATTACACTCAAAGATGTGGAAGTTCCTGAAGCAGACCGTCTTGTCAATATCAACGGCTATGGTGATGTAGCGAAAATCTTCGTTCGCACACGCGCAGACGTTGCTTACATTGCCATGGGTACAGCGGCTGGTGCCTTCAATGCAGCCCTTCGCTTGACCACAACTCGTGAACAATTCGGCCGCAAACTCGGTGGCTTCCAATTGGTACAGGAAAAATTGGCTCGTATGCAGGCAAATGTGCAGGCAGCCATTGCTTACTCCGCACGCATTGCCGAAATCCAAGAATCTGGCACAGAAGAAATGCTCAACTCTTCACTGGCTAAGCTCCACAACTCTCTCCGCATGAGAGAAACAGTAGCCCTGGCTCGTGAAGTCTGCGGCGGTAACGGTATTACCTACGAAACAGAAGTTGCTCGCTTCTTCACAGATGCGGAAGCTATTTACACCTATGAAGGAACACACGAAATCAATGCCATGATTGTGGCGCGTGAATTGACTGGAATCGGTGCCTTCGTCTAAAACTCACTGAAAATCCATCTCTCGGCTCAAGGCGACAGGCCGCAAACCTCCACTGGAGATTTTCGCTGGTCAAGGCTTTTGAAAAGAGAAATGATTTTCTAAGAGTAAGCAATTCATCCGGGAGTGGGGAATCTCCTGCTCCCAGGATATTGGCTCTAGGGCGAAAGGAAAGGAAAAAAGTATAATGGAAATTAAAAATGTTATGGTCATTGGGTCTGGTCAAATGGGCAGCGGGATTGCTCAAGTTTTTGCCCAATCAGGCTTCACTGTCTATCTCAATGATATTAAATTAGAATTTGTTGAACGTGGTCTAGCAGGTATTAAGAAACAATTTGATCGTGCTGTTGGTAAAGAAAAAATGACTCAGGAAGAAGCAGACGCAGCCTATGCACGATTGATCCCGTCGACAGATTACCAGGATGCCAAACATGTGCAATTGGTGGTGGAAGCAGCGACTGAAAACCGCGATATCAAGCTGAGCATCTTTAAACAATTAAACGAGATTACAGCTCCAGAAACCATCCTGGCATCCAATACCTCCTCCCTGTCTGTGACCGATATCGCTGCCGCTTCAGGTCGTCCGGACAAGGTGCTAGGTATGCACTTCTTTAACCCAGCTCCTCTTATGAAATTGGTCGAAGTTATTCGTGCCATTCAAACCTCTCCAGAAACAGCTGCTGCGGTAGAAGAAGTCACTGCAAAAATCAATAAAACAGCAGTGCGCGTGGCGGATTCCTATGGCTTTGTGGTCAACCGTATCCTGATTCCAATGATCAACGAAGCAATCTTTGTCTTGGAAGAAGGCGTTGCCAGTGCAGAAGAAATTGACACAGCCATGAAACTGGGTGCCAACCATCCGATTGGACCGCTTGCCTTGGCAGATTTGATTGGTCTGGATGTGGTGCTGGCTATCATGAATGTTCTGAATACCGGCTTTGCCGATCCAAAATACCGTCCAGCTCCACTTCTTAAAAAAATGGTGGAATCTGGTAAACTTGGTCGTAAGACTGGTCAAGGATTCTTTACGTATTAGGAAGGGAGAAAAAAATGAGAGAAGCAGTAATTGTAGCAGCTGTTCGAACACCAATTGGCAGTTACGGTGGAAGTTTAAAAGATATATCTGCTGTTGATTTGGGAGTAACTGCTGTCAAAGGCGCACTCGAAAAAATTAACCTTGATCCTACTTTGGTGGATGAAGTGATTTTTGGTAATGTACTTGGTGCAGGTCTTGGACAAAACGTCGCACGTCAAGTTAGTATCAAATCTGGCTTGCCTGTAACGACTCCTTCCTTCACCATTAATAAGGTCTGCGGTTCTGGTCTGAAAACCATCAGCCTAGCAGCTCAAGCTATCCTTTTGGGAGATGCAGATGTTGTCATTGCAGGTGGTACGGAAAATATGAGCCAGGCGCCGTATGTTATTCAAAATCAGCGCTGGGGTTCCCGCATGGGTGATAGCAAAGTGATTGATACCATGCTAAAAGATGGACTTACGGATGCCTTCGAGCCAATCCATATGGGGATTACTGCGGAGAATGTCGCAGACAAGTACAATATTACCCGTGAAGATCAGGATAGCTTTGCGGTTCGTTCCCAGGAAAAGGCTGTCGCTGCTATCAAGGCAGGTAAATTCAAAGACGAAATCGTACCAGTCCTGATTCCGCAACGCAAGGGCGATCCACTCGTCTTTGACACAGACGAATATCCACGTGAAAATGCCAGCATGGAAGGCATGGCTAAATTGCGCCCAGCATTCAAGAATGACGGTACTGTTACTGCCGGAAATGCCTCTGGTATCAATGACGGAGCAGCGGCTATCATTATGATGAGCAGTGAAAAAGCTGCACAATTGGGTCTGCCAGTCCTTGCTACTATTAAATCTTATGCAAGTGCAGGTCTAGATCCAACTATTATGGGTTGCGGTCCTATCTACGCATCCCGTAAGGCCCTGGATAAGGCAGGCTTGTCTGTCAGTGACCTAGATTTGGTTGAAGCCAACGAAGCCTTTGCGTCCCAAGCTTGCGCAGTCAATCGTGAACTAGGACTCAATCCAGATATTGTCAATGTAAACGGTGGTGCCATTGCCCTCGGTCACCCAATCGGAGCGTCAGGCGCCCGTATCTTTGTCACACTTCTACATGAAATGCAAAAACGTGATGCCAAATGCGGTTTAGCAACTCTTTGTATCGGTGGTGGTATGGGGATAGCCGTTATCGTGAGCAGATAGTACTCTTCGAAAATTAAACGCAGACGTTGTTGACTCGACTTGATGGTGAAAAGCTCTGGGGGAGCTTTTCAGCCTGTCGCCATAAAACCATAAGCGACAGAGTTCTCCGCGTCTTCCTGATTTTCATTGAGTAACTTTCACCATTTGTAGATTATGTGAGGAAAGATTATGAAAAAAACACCAAATCGTTGGGTCATTTTGGCGGCGGCCATCTTGACCAACCTCTCCTTGGGAGCGGGCTATGCCTGGTCCGTTTTCCAAAAAGCTCTCTTGGAAGCCAATGCCGACCAAGGATGGGTACAGGCTCAGACCTCACTGGCCTTTAGTATCTCCTTTGCCATGGTTCCGGTCGGAATGATTATTTTCGGCCCCAAGGTTGATGCCCTCGGTCCTAAGAAATTTGTATTCTTAGGTGGTATCCTCTTTGGTCTAGGCATGTTTGCCACAGGCTTTGCAACCAGCTTGTCGATTCTCTATCTGACCTACGGTGTCATCCTGGGTCTAGGTATCGGGTCTGCCTACGGTGCAGCCACTTCGGTCGCTTCCAAATGGTTCCCTGATAAAAAAGGTCTGGCTGGTGGTTTGACAGCGGCAGGCTTTGGTCTTGGTCCCCTGATTATCGGGCCAGTTGCTAAAGGCATGATTGGCGCCATGGGTGTTTACCGGACCTTCAATGTACTGGGTATTGCCCTCTTGGTGGTCATCTGTGCGTCTTCCCTGGTCATGGAAAAGGCTCCAGCAGCTGCTCCGACACCAGGTGCTGCAGCTCCGACTGGTAAGACCCATAAGGAAATGTTGCGTGAAGGCAATTTCTGGCTACTCTGGTTGATTTACATCCTCGGTGCGACCGGTGGTATGATGATTATCGGTGGTGCCGCATCCATCTCTGACCAATACAAGCTGGTCAGTGAAGCGACATTCTTTGTCATGCTGGTTTCCATCGCCAATACCTTTGGCCGGATTTTCTGGGGAGCCGTGTCTGATAAAATTGGTCGCTACCCGACCGTTGTTGCCATGTTTGCCGCAGTAGCAGGAGGGCTCTTCCTGACAGCGACCTTTAAAGGTGAAGGCAGTGTCCTGGCTATCATCGGTGTCATGCTGGTTGCCCTGTCCTTCGGTGGTTTCCTCGGTTCCTTCCCAGGTATCACGGCTGATAACTGGGGTGTGGCCAATGTAGGTACCAACTACGGCTGGATGTTTACGGCTTACGGTGTGGCTGCTATTGCAGGACCACAGCTGGGTGCTCGTCTGGCTCAAGCCAACAATGGAGACTACTCTATGGCCTTCTATATCGTCATCGGCATGGCCGTGGTCGGAATCTTGCTCCAGCTTTACTACATTGCTAAATCTAAAAAAGCTTCCTAACCTCTAGTGCCCGGAGAAATCTGGGTGCTTTTTTACTTTTTGATGGTTGAACAACCTCAATAAATAAGTTAGTTTTCGCACAATTTCTATAAGCCCAACTAATACGACTATTAAAATTTCTTAAGTAGACGAATATGTAAATAGTTGATAAACTAATAATGTAAGCGTTTTACATTTTGTCAATAGATTGGTTACATTGTTGACCCTAGGTGACCAATCACATCACACATTAGGAGAATGTTTATGAACAAAACTGTATTGTTGGACGTCAAAGATGGCATCGGTTATATCACCATCAATCGTCCAGAAGCATTGAATGCCCTCAGCTCACAAGTCTTGAAAGACTTGAATGAAGTATTGGATGTAGTGGAAACCAGTACAGAAATTGGTGTAGTCATCGTTACAGGTGCAGGTGAGAAATCATTTGTAGCCGGCGCAGACATCAAGGAAATGGATAAGATGACGCCGACACAAGCCTTCGAATACATGACCTATGCCAATGACACCTTCTCCAGACTAGAACACCTCCGCCAGCCATCTATCGCAGCCGTGAACGGCTATGCCCTGGGCGGTGGAATGGAATTGGCTCTCTCAACCGATATCCGTTTGGGCCATGAAAAAGTTCTTTTGGGCTTCCCTGAAGTGACACTTGGAATTAT
The DNA here is from genome assembly GCF_043674155.1 of Streptococcus sp. A23. Lineage (NCBI taxonomy): Bacteria > Bacillati > Bacillota > Bacilli > Lactobacillales > Streptococcaceae > Streptococcus > Streptococcus sp. A23. The sequence continues at coordinate 20,145 of NZ_JBIMJP010000002.1, forward strand.
ACCAGGATTTGCAGGAACCCAACGGATGCCACGCCTCATCGGCATCAGCAAGGCCAAGGAACTCATTTTCACGGCTCGAAATGTAAAAGGACCAGAAGCAGTCGAACTCGGCATACTCAATCGCCTGGTCCCAGCAGAGGAATTGATGCAGGAAGCTGAAAATCTAGCAAAATCTATTTTGAAGAATGCTCCGTTGGCTGTCGAAAAAGCCAAACATGTCATCAGCGTGGGAACAGAATTACCACTGCAAAGTGCCATCCGCTTGGAAACAGAAGCAGAAGCACTCCTCTTCTCAACAGAGGATAAAAAAGAAGGCATGGGCGCTTTTGTTGAAAAACGAAAAGCAGTCTTTACACGGAAATAAGTAGCTTTGACGAGGAGAAAAAAATGGCAAAAATTGTAACGCTCAAAGAAGCAGTATCGCTGGTACAACCGGGACACATCGTGGGAATCTCAGGCTTCCTCGGTGTCGGTGAACCCTTTGAATTGATTGATGGCTTGGTGGAACAAGGCACAAAAAACCTGACTCTGACATCTGTCGTAACCTCCCATCCTGGTAAGGAAGTCGGAGTAGGTCGCCTCTGCGAAAACCACCAAGTATCCAAATACATAGCAGCCCACGTCGGAACCTCACCAGGTGCCCAAAAAGCCTACTTCAGCGGTGAGATGGAAGTTGAATTCACACCGATGGGCACAGTGGTTGAACGCCTCCACGCTGCTGGTGCAGGTCTAGGTGCCGTATTGACACCGACAGGCGTTGGAACTATCCTAGAAGAAAAACAAGAAAAAGTTGTCCGCAACGGCCGTGAGTACCTAGTCTATGATCCATTGAAAATTGACGTAGCCTTAATCAAGGCCAGCAAGGCAGACAAGTACGGAAACCTTTACATCGAAGGAACCACTAAAAACATTTCATTGCAACTGGCCCTGGCTGCCGACACAGTCATCGTTGAGACCAATGAAGTGGTAGAAATCGGAGAAATCAAGCCGGATGATGTCTATATTCCTGGTATTTTAGTAGATTATGTCGTCCAAGGTTTGACAGCACAAGAACACCATGAAATGATGGGTGCTCTCTGGACAGAAACGAAGAAACTAGCAGGGGTGTAAAAATATGAAAGCAAAAGAAGTTATTGCACGTCGTGTCGCTTTAGAATTCCATGACGGAGACGTTGTCAACCTGGGATTCGGTATTCCAAACGCATCTGCTGACTATATCCCAGCTGGAGTGAGCGTTATCCTCCAAGCTGAAAATGGAGCCCTTCGTTTCGGTGAAACCCCAGGCAAGGATAACTACCATCCAAATATTGCCAACTCAGGTGGTGCTCCCATCACCCTTATGCCAGGAGCTTCAACCTTTGATATCCAAACATCCTTTGCCATCATCCGTGGTGGTCACGTGGATGCGACTGTGCTTGGAGCCCTCGAAGTTAGCCAGGACGCCAGCATTGCCAACTGGATTATTCCAGGAAAATTCGCGCCAGGCATGGGCGGCGCCATGGACCTCTTGGTTGGTGCCAAGCGCGTGATTGTGGCCCTGCAACATGTCGATAAAAACGGTGAATCCAAGGTCCTCAAAGAATGCACCTTGCCACTGTCTGCCAAAGGAGTGGTATCCATGGTCATCACCGAATTAGCCGTATTTGAATTCCAAGATGGCAAATACCTGCTCAAGGAAGTAGCTCCTGGAGTGACGGTAGAAGAAGTCCTAGAAAAAACAGCAGGTGACGTGGTCGTTGCTGACAATGTCATCACCATGCCAATCTAGGAAAGCATTTCCGCAAACCTGACTTTACTAGCTACACTTACTAGCAACAAGACAATGGGACAGTTCTTGAGGTCGGTTTGATAGATGTTAAGTACAAGAAATATCCCAGTAGTCAATTTGCTGGGATTTATTTGTGAAATTCGAGCAGATTTATTTAAAAGTATTCAGCAATATGATATAATAAATCGAGGAATTTATCGTTGTCTACTAAAAACAAATTGAAACTTTAGTTGCCAGATTTTTAGGGCAAAACGATAAACAAAACATGAAAAAACATCACCTAGCTACCAGTTCAGATAGGTGAGACAAGATTATATGAAAAACGCTTGTCCAAAAGGACAAAGGAGGATATGCTATGGGAATGGATATTGTTCAAATGGGGTATTTTATCAATATTGTTGAGAACAACTGTAATCTATCCCTAGCCGCCAAGAAGATTCATATCAGCCAGTCAGCTCTCAGCCAGTTCATCACCCAGTTTGAGACCAATGAAGGGCTCCAGCTCTTCCATCGTAAAAATGGTCGCCTGGAAAAACTGACCGAGGCAGGTGAGCGTGTCTACCACTTTGCCACCGAAATTGTCGAGAAATATGAAGACATGCAAAGAATGATTCAGACCGAGTCTACCAAGCAGAAGGGCACCATCCGTCTGGGTATTCCGTCTTTGATATTGCGGGTCTATTTTGCCAATATCCTGCCGGACTTCCTGCTCAAACACCCAAATATTGATATCCAGATTACCGAAGGAGGAGGAGTGGACCTTAACCGTATGTTCCTGGCTGAGGACCTCAACTTTGTCGTGGTCATTGAGCCGACCTCCTTGGATAGCCAAAAATACGAGCAGCACATCATCCAGATGGACGAATACGTGGCTTTTATGGACAAGAATCATCCCTTGGCTAGCAAGGACCTGCTAGAGTGGAAGGACATTGAACCCTATCAAGTCGCCACCTTTAACAAGTCCTACACCACCTACCACCTCCTCAAGGACAAGTTCAAAAAAGAAAAAATCAAGCCTAAGCTCAGCTTCCTAGCCTACTCTTGGGACTACCTAATCGAAGCCACATCTGGCAATAATATCATCACCCTCCTGCCCCGGCCAATCGAAGATTTGGTGGACAAGGACAAGCACACCATGGTCCGCTTCAGAGACTTTTTGCCTTTTAATATCTGGTTCTGCCGACCGTACAAATCCAAGACCAATGAAATCGAGTCCTTTGTCTACGAAGAATTCCTGAAATTATACTACACGCCTGTCGAATAAAGTAGGTGAATCATGCAATACGACCAAGAAAAGTTAGACCAGATTAGCGACTATATCCAGGCTGAGATAGTTGGCCAAGCAGCACACTATGATGAGCATAAGCTCTTTCCGCTCCTCTTTATCAATCGGCTGGTCACAGACCACAAGATTTTCCACCTGCTCCACCAAACTGTGGACAGAGACAGCGGGCTCAGGACCTTTCTAGAGGTCATTCGCCTCCTGTCCATCGAGTTTTCCTCCTTGGCGGCCATCCTCATGACCCAGGCCTTCTTTGCCATCTGGCTCTTGGAGCATTTTGGCAGTCCTGAGCAGAAGGAGCGCTATCTGGATGATTTGCTCAACTTCAAAAAAATTGGTGCCTTTGCCTTTTCCGAGGAAGATATCAATCTGGACAAGCAATTTCCCGAAACCATGGCCAGACAGACCGACAAGGGCTGGATTATCAACGGTCGCAAGCAGATGGTTTCCAATGCTCCTATGGCAGATGTCCTCTTTGTCCTCTGCCAGACCGTGGACCATTACGGCAAGAAGGACATGGCTATCTTTGTCCTCGACAGCAAGACTCCCGGTGTCCAGGTCGGTCCCACCATTGACAAGGTCGGTGTCCGCTCTATGCCGCTGGCACCTATTAGTTTTGAAAATGTCCAGCTGACCAACGACCAGCTGTTGGGCCACCAGATTGCCGGCAAGCAACAGTACACCCAGTCTATGATTAAGATGCGGCTGGCTATCAGTGCTCAATCCCTGGGCATTGCAGAAGGTGCCTTCAAGAAAGGTCTGGCCTATTCACAGATTCGCCGGGGCTTTGGCAAGCGTCCTATCGACGTATCTATCAATCAACTCCGCATCGTCGACCTGAAAACGGCCCTGGTTGCCTGCGAAGCCTATTACCATGACTACCTGCGGACCGATATGTCAGACGAACGGGAGGTCTCCATGCTGAAAATCATTACCTCCAGACTGGCCTCAACCATTTCTGAGGAAGTAGTTCGTATAACTGGAGCTTATAGCTTCATTGGAAACGATGATATCGAGCGTTATGTTCACGATGCAAATATTACCAAGGAATACGGCGGAAAAACAGATCGACTCAAGAAAAAAATTGCAGAAATGTGGCTGTAAAACTCATGTGAAATGAGGAGAATATGAAAATATGAAACTACAAAACTACCAATTCGGCCAGATGACCCTGACCTGGCTGAGAGGGGCAGACAAGTACACGGATGCAGGAACCATCTTCGGACCTGTGCCCAAGGCTGTCTGGTCCCGTTATTACCCGACCAATGAACAGGGGCTTATCCATGACCTGACAGACCCCATCCTCATCAGCTATCAGGGCAAGCATTACCTGATCGACACCAGTCTGGGAACGGAAAAGCTCAGTGACAAACTCCGGAGAAATCTCGGCGTCATCTCAGAAAACCGTGTCTTAGAAAGCCTGGACCAGCTGGGCCTCAGCCCTGAGGATATCGATGTGGTCCTCATGACCCACATGCACAATGACCATGCCGGTGGCCTGACCAGGCTAGTCGATGGCGAGCTGGTTCCCACCTTCCCAAATGCCACCATCTACATCAATGACATCGAGTGGGAAGAAGTGCGCTATCCCAATCCCCGTACCAGGGCTACCTACCTACCTGAAAACTGGCAGGCTATCCAAGACCAGGTCCAGACCTTTGGCTCAGAGCTCAAGCTGGTCGACGGCATTGAGATGCACCACACAGGCGGTCACAGCCGTGGCCACAGCATCATCCTGCTCAAGCAAGATGGGGAGACCCTGATACACATGGCCGACACACTCCTGACACATGCCCACTTTAATCCCCTCTGGGTGGCAGCAGTAGACGACTACCCCATGGACAGCATCAAGGCCAAGGAAAAGTGGATCAAGCAAGCCTACAGTCAAGGCTATACCTTCCTCTTTTACCACGACCCTTACTATGCCCTGCTCAAGTTTAACCAGGATGGTAGCCAAGTGGTCTCCTGCTTGGAAAGACTGCGCCCACCAGTCCTGCCCTTTACGGACAAGGAGGACAAGCGCCTGGTCGTAGCGGAGGAAATCAAGCTACCGATAACATACTAATACAGATAGATATATATATATATAATTGTATTTTATCAATAATCTTTGTGTAAATTTCACATAACCCTGAACAAACCATTCCATTGGAACCAAGTCCAGATGGAGGTTATGAGCTTCCGCCTGTACCAAGCAAGCCAGGTGAAGATACGGTTATCGAGTATGTTCCAAACACTGTTAGCCTGACTGTCAAGTATGTGGACGATACGGGTGCAGACCTGCGTCCAACAGAAAGCAAGGAAGTCAAGGTCGGTGATGATTACACCACCACTCCACAGGTGATTGAGGGCTACTATCTAACTGAAATCCCTGCTAACAGCAAGGGCAAGGTGGGGGCAGAAGGTACAACCGTTGTCTATGTTTACAATAAACTCGGTTCATGGGTACCAGAATTGCCAGAGGGTCACGACCCAGTGCCACCAATTCCGTATCCGAACCATCCGACAGACCCAGGTAAACCAGGTATCCCGACAGGTGTTGTGCCAGTCGTTCCAGGCTACATCCCTGTAGGACCAGATGGTAAAGAATTGCCTAAGGGTCCAGACGGTAACTACCTGCCACCTGTACCAAGCAAGCCAGGTGAAGAAACTGTTATCAAGTACATTCCACAAGACGCTAGCGTGACCGTGCGCTATGTGGATGACAAGGGCAATGATTTGATTCCAAGCAAGTCCATTCCAGGTAAGGTTGGTGATGATTACACGACTACCCCTGAGATCATCAAGGGCTATCTGCTCAAGGAAGTACCAAGCAATGCTTCTGGTAAGATTCCAGCAGGCGGTACGAGTGTTGTCTACACTTATGTACCAATTGGAAGCTATGTGCCAAACATTCCAGGTCAGCCATCCACTCCGATTCCATATCCGAATCATCCGACAGACCCAGGCAAACCAGGTACAGATCTACCATCTATTCCGCATGTTCCGGGTTATATCCCTGTCGGCCCAGGAGGAGTACCATTGCAGCCAGTAGATCCAAGTGATCCAACCAAGGGCTACATTGCGCCTCCTATCCCAGGAAATCCAGGTCAAGATACACCAATCAACTACATTCCGAGCCCACCAGCTCGACCAAGTAGACCGATTGTTGTGACACCTGTCAAGCCTGAGACTCCAGTTGAGCCAGAAGTTCCAACAACTCCAGCTCAACCGAGCCCAGCAGGACCTGCACAACCAGCTAGCCCTGGTACGGCTCAATTGCCAAATACTGGTACCAGCGATTCACACGCAGTGACTGCAATTGGTGCTAGCCTCTTCCTAGCTGCCCTTGCCATAGCAGGCACAGCTCGCAGAAGAGAAGAGTAATCCTTATGCTTTCCAACTATCCTACATGGTCTTTACCTGGACCTACATTCCCACCACTAGTCGAATGATTGGTTTATACTGCATCTTCCCACCTCCCACTTGTAGGCCAGATAGCAGACCTGTTTGGTAGTAGAAAATAGATAGGCACCCAGAATCTGGGTGCCTTGTCTATTCTATGGAATATGCGTATTGAGAATCTTTCCCCATTCTGCTATAATATAACTAGGAAATCGGGTTGTTTTACGAATAAATAAGTGAGGGCTCTTGCCTATAACTTATTTAGAAGGAAATATGACCAGAAGACGTCAGAAAACCAGTTCGACGGCGGATATTGTCGCAAAAAATCTGGGTTAGTCCAAATTCAAGCACACAAAATCTATTCAGATAAAAGCAGCAGTCCTAGGTAGTCAAGAACCTAGGACTTTTTGAGTAAAAAAGAAAAGCCTATCTCCTGAGAAATAGACTTAGAACCTGTATTTGGAGCTCAGCATATTTAGCTTGTGAATACAGATTCTTGTTGTAGGGAGGCTTGCGAATTAGTTAATTGCAGCGAGAACTGCGTCAACTTGTTTAGCCAATTGTTCTTCATCAACTGGAGCGCCGTTTGTTGCAAGTGTCAATTCATCTACGAAGTTTGTGCGGATGAATGGAAGAAGTGCACGGTATTGAACAGCTGCATCTTCTTGGTGTGCAAATGAAGTGATAGATACTGTTGCCACTTTTTCATGAAGAGCAGATGCACCACGTGGATCTGACAAATCAAGTGCACGGCTGAGCCAATCGAGAACGTTTTTCACTGAACCAGGGATAGCAGCGTTGTAAACTGGTGAGAAAATCCAGATAGCGTCAGCAGCAACAACTGCTTCACGCGCAGCTTTTACAGATGCAGGAGCATCAGCTTCCAAATCTTGTGAGAATACAGGAATTTCTTTCCAATCAAGGTAAGATACAGTTGCTTTACCTTCAAGTGCATTTTCAGCAGCTTGAGCCAATTGAGCAGTGAATGAACCTTCACGAAGAGAACCAACTAAAAATAAAATGTTTGACATAATGTAACTCCTTAATTACTTGATGTGACTATCATAACACATAAATCACTAATTAGTAACATTTTTGTCTATGAATTTGAATCTTTTTAGTAAATCGGCCAATAAATCCTGTTCTTCCTGGCTCAAAACAGAGAAAATTTTTCCAACATGAGCATAGTGTTCCGGCAAAACCTTCTCAATCGTTTCCCGACCGAAAGGAGTCAAACCAATCAAGGAAGCCCGCTTATCACTTTCATCCTGGGTCTTGAATATATAGCCATCACGGACCATATTCCGAATGACTACCGTCATGTTGCCAGAAGTGCTGAGCAGCTTATCAATCAAATCCTGGATGCGTAAATTCCCCTTATTGTAAAGTGCTTCCATCACGCCGAATTGGCCAACGGTTAATCCATGTTTTCTGATAATCTCTGTCTCCTGTCTGCTAATAGTATTGGCAGCGCGACGAAAGACAACTAAACTATGTAGGGCATGCTGATTTTCTTTTAGAGAGTTTTCTACTTTATTCATAAGTATATTTTATCAATAACTAGTTCCTTTGGCAAGAAATTTGATGGCTGAAAAAGCTGATTCTGACAAGATTTTGAGCGCATTTTCCCACATAGAATTTTAGCTGAAGTTTTTTTGCAGAATTTTCGGATTCAATTAGCAATATGTGGCAACTTGTAGTATAATATTCCTATTATGGCGAAAACATCACGTGAACCTTGGATTAGCCTGACCTTAGGTCAACAATTCTTGATTGGTTCAGCAGTTATCCTGACGGTTTTGACATTTTCTATACTCCTGATTTTGGAAATGGCCAGCAGTCCCTATGCCCAGGCAAGTGAGAGGGCGGAGAATCTGGCCCGTCAAGCAGTCCAGTTGGAAACCATTGAAACGATTAATTCCTACCGAGGTGTGGACGACTTTCATACCGTCTTAGGGACGGATTCTGCTGGACAAGAGCTGGCAATCCTAGTGTCAGATCAAAGCTCCCAAGTTTATGTTTACAAACTATCTGACGGCGTTGCCCAAGCCCAGGCTGAGACCATTGCCCAAGAGCAGGGAGCCGGCCAGATTGACCGCGCGATTATCGGCATGCGGGAGGGCAAGCCGATTTGGGAAATCAAGTCAGGGACGGCCTATTATAACATTGATTTTAAAACTGGAGACTTTATCAAAAAGGAGGGCTTATGAGCAAGCTATCAAATCGTGCCTTAGAAATGGAAGAAAGTGTCACGCTGGCAGCAGGTGCGCGAGCCAAGGCCTTGAAAGCGCAGGGACGCGATATTTTGGAGTTGACCTTGGGAGAGCCAGATTTTTTCACTCCTAAGAATATCCAAGAGGCTGCGATTTCTTCTATTGAAAATGGCAAGGCTAGCTTTTATACGGTGGCATCTGGTTTGCCAGAGTTGAAAGATGCGGTCAATACGTATTTTGAGCGATTTTACGGCTACTCCATTGAGCGCAATCAGGTTGTGCTGGGAACGGGTGCTAAGTTTATCCTCTATGCCTTCTTTGCAGCGGTTATCAATCCGGGTGATGAGGTTCTGATTCCAACGCCTTATTGGGTGTCTTATGCCGATCAGATCAAGATGAACGAAGGAGTGCCAGTCTTTGTCACTGCGACGGAAGAGTATAATTTCAAGGTGACGGTTGACCAGTTGGAAGCGTCTCGAACAGACAAGACCAAGGTCCTCTTGCTCAACAGCCCGTCCAATCCGACAGGTATGATATACAGTCGTGAGGAATTGGAAGCTATCGGAAACTGGGCTGTGGAACACGACATTCTCATCTTGGCAGACGATATTTATGGTCGTTTGGTCTATAATGGAAATACCTTCACACCGATTTCAAGCATTTCAGAAAGTATTCGTCAGCAGACTATTGTGGTCAATGGGGTGGCCAAGGCCTATGCCATGACAGGTTGGCGGGTTGGATTTGCGGTTGGAAATCCAGAGATTATCGGTGCCATGAGTAAGATTATCGGTCAGACTACATCAAATTTGACCACGGCTGCTCAATATGCAGCTATTGAGGCATTTACAGGTCCACAAGATACGGTTGAAACCATGCGTCAGGCCTTCGAAGAGCGACTTAACACTATCTATCCATTACTAGCAGAAGTGCCAGGTTTTGAAGTTATCAAACCGGAAGGAGCCTTCTATCTCTTCCCTAATGTTAAAAAAGCTATGGAAATGAAGGGCTACACAGATGTAACTGAATTTACCACAGCCATTTTGGAAGAAGTCGGCGTGGCCTTAGTGACCGGTGCAGGTTTTGGAGCTCCTGAGAATATCCGCCTCAGCTATGCGACGGACATGGATACGCTCAAAGAAGCGGTGGCTCGACTACACACATTTATGAAAAAATAAAAAGAGGAACAATAATGTCTAGAAAATTGATTACCATTAACCAAGTGAAAGATTATGTCGGTCAAGAAGTGACCATCGGTGCCTGGGTTGCCAACAAATCAGGCAAGGGCAAGTTGGCTTTCCTGCAATTGCGTGACGGAACAGCCTTCTTCCAAGCAGTAGCCTTCAAACCAAACTTTATTGAAAAATTCGGCGAGGAAGCTGGTGCGGAGAAGTTTGATGTGGCAAAGCGCCTCAGCCAAGAAACCTCTGTCTATGTAACAGGGATTGTCAAGGAAGATGAGCGCTCTAAGTTTGGTTACGAGTTGGATGTGACAGATATCGAGGTCATCGGTGAGTCACAAGACTACCCAATTACGCCAAAAGAACACGGGACGGACTTCCTCATGGACAATCGTCACCTCTGGTTGCGTTCGCGTAAGCAGGTTGCTATCCAGCAAATCCGTAACGCCATTATCTATGCAACTTATGAATTCTTTGAAAAGAATGGCTTCATCAAGTTTGATAGCCCAATCTTGTCTGGAAATGCGGCAGAAGATTCGACAGAATTGTTCGAAACAGACTACTTTGGTCAGCCTGCTTATCTCAGTCAATCAGGTCAGCTTTACCTGGAAGCTGGTGCTATGGCACTTGGTCGTGTTTTCGACTTCGGACCTGTTTTCCGTGCGGAAAAATCAAAAACTCGTCGTCACTTGACAGAGTTCTGGATGATGGATGCCGAGTATTCCTTCCTCAGCCATGAAGAGTCACTTGACTTGCAAGAAGCTTATGTCAAAGCTTTGATTCAAGGTGTTATCGACCGTGCTCCACAAGCCTTGGAAACGTTGGAGCGTGATGTGGATGCCCTTAAACGCTACATTGCGGAGCCATTCAAACGTGTGGCTTATGATGATGCCATTACCCTTCTGCAAGAACATGAGGCTGATGAAGATACGGACTACGAACACATCGAACATGGTGATGACTTCGGATCACCACATGAAACTTGGATTTCAAACTACTTTGGTGTACCGACTTTCGTGGTCAACTATCCAGCAAGCTTCAAGGCCTTCTACATGAAGCCAGTTCCTGGCAATCCAGAGCGCGTGCTTTGTGCGGATCTCTTGGCACCAGAAGGCTACGGTGAAATTATCGGTGGTTCGATGCGTGAGGACAACTACGAAGCTTTGGTGGCTAAGATGGACGAGCTCGGTATGGACAAGTCAGAATACGAATTCTACCTTGACCTACGTAAGTACGGTTCAGTACCACACGGTGGTTTTGGTATCGGTATTGAGCGTATGGTAACCTTTGTAGCTGGTACAAAACACATCCGTGAAGCCATTCCGTTCCCACGTATGTTGCACCGCTTGCATCCGTAATGAAGATGAGAAGTTGACCTTGTGTTAGCTTCTTTTTTTCAGTATAATCATTTCAAAAGGAGGCAATAGTGATGATTATTAAACCCATGCAGACTGAGGAGGAGATTAGGGGTAAGGCTTATGTCCATTGGAAAGCTTGGCAGGAGGCCTACGCTGATTTGTTACCGCAGGAATTTCTCCAAAAGACCTACACGCTAGAACGCTGTCAGGACTGGGCCTTTCGCTATCCAGAGAGGATTTTTGTGGCTCTTGAAAATGACCAGGTAGTAGGCTTTACCTGCTATGGTCAGTCCATGTCGGAGGATTTGGAAAATGCTGGCGAACTATATGCCCTCTATGTGCTGGCGGATGTCTACGGTCAGAAAGTCGGCTACCGACTGCTCCAAGCTACGCTGGAAAAAATGCAAGACTACGATAGAGTTTGCCTCTGGGTGCTGGAAGGAAACGCGCGTGCTATTTCTTTCTATGAAAAAGTCGGCTTTCGCTTTGATGGGGTGAGCAAACAGGTTCATCTCGGCCAAGAACGGACAGAATATCGGATGATTTTGGAAAAGTAGGGTAGGCTATTGTTTTAGGTGGATATTTAATATATAATTATGTTATAAAATATTCACGGAGGTTCTTATGATCTACCTTACCAATCATCGTCTGCGAGTGGAGATTGCTGAGCCTGGCGAGCGGCCCAATGATACTTTTCGCTTTGACCGAGCTGGTTTCATCTCTAATGTCATTTTGGACGGAGATACGCATTTCTGTGCCAATGAACCCATGAACCTGAGACACTTGTCATCGGGCGGCCGCGGTCTGTGTTGTGAGTTTTCGGGTGATTTTTCACAAGGTGCTGCAGTCGGAAACTATTTTCCAAAGCTGGGAGTGGGTCTGATCAAGCAGGACAGCGACCTGGGCTACCAGTTTGAACACAAGTATGAGGAGGTTGTGCCCTATCCTGTGACTTTTAGCCACACGGAGACCAGTGCGGACTTTGTGACGGATGCGGTGCCTTGTTTGGGCATTGCGGCTCAGGTGCGTACGACCATTCGGATAGAGGACAATCACCTGATTTTGGAGGCGACCATCACTAATGTTGGCGAGCGGGAGATTGTGACCGAGGAATATTGCCATAATTTCCTCAGTATCGATGGGATGGCTATTTCGCCTGACTACCGCCTGGAGCTGCCGGACATGTATGATTTGGGCGACCAGCGCCTGGAGGGATTTGGTGGCTACGACCATAATAATTTTATAGCAAACGGCAAGGCTATTGCCTTTGACAAGTGTGAGACCGATGTGTCTTTGAGTGTGCTTTCTACGGAAAATGCTCCGCTCCGAGATGAGTTTTCATGGAAACTTTTACACAAGGGGGCTAAGGCTAGCGTGACTGGGACGGACAGTGTCACCCCAACCAGTCTCCTCCTATGGGCAACGGACCATATCGTCAGCCCAGAAATCATCCAGACCATTTCTATCCAGCCAGGTCAGAGCCATTCTTGGACCCGGAAATGGACCTTTGAAGCAGAACCACGTTGGTAAGAAATTAACAAAGCCGAGGGATTTCCTTGGCTTTTGTGGTATAATGAGGAATATATTATAAAAGGAGTGAACTATGTCCCGTAAGCAAACCGTTACCCTGACCAATATGTGCCTCATTGAAGACAAGGATGGAAATGTGGTGGTACAAATCCGCGACCCCAATCGTTATCGTTGGTCCGGCGTTGCATTCCCAGGGGGTCACATTGAGGAAAATGAGCCATTTTATGATTCGGTCGTCCGTGAGGTCTATGAAGAAACCGGTCTGACAATTCAGAATGCCCAGCTGGTTGGGACCAAGCACTGGCCTGATAAGGAGGGGCATCGTTACATTGTCTTTCTCTACAAGGCGACAGCATTTACCGGTCAACTCCTCTCGACGGAAGAAGGAGAAGTCCGTTGGGTTAAAAAATCGGATTTACCCCAAATGGATTTGGCCTATGACTTGCTGGAAATTCTCAAGGTCATGGATGATCCAAATCTGTCTGAATTTTTCTATACAAGGAAAGACCAGGATGGAGAATGGGATAGGAATTATAGATAGGAGCGAAGTTGAACAAGGATGTTCGGCTTTTTTTCCTGTCATTTTCCTGTTTATCATTGAATATTTTCTTGAATAGTAATATAATAATAGTTAGTGATAATTGTGATAAAGGAGGAGAGTAATGTATAAGATACTACTAGGCTATGTTGGTAACTATAAGCGACCCTCGATTTTGGCATTCTTGGCGATGACGATTGAAGTGCTGTTCGAGCTATCCATTCCCTTTTTGATGGCGGCGATTATCGACCAAGGGATCAATCGGAGCGACAGGAGCTGGGAAAACGACTATTACCAATCTCATCAATCGTTTCTACGAGATTCAGTCAGGCATAATTACCTACGACGGAATTGATATTCGTTTGATTGATAAGGCTTCTCTGAGAAAATCCCTGGGCATCGTCTTGCAGGATACCCACCTCTTTACAGGGACCATTGCGGAAAATATCGCCCATGGTAATGAAGCTGCCAGTCGAGATGAGATACTGGCTGCGGCAAAATTATCTAATGTTGACCGCTTTGTCAAACATTTGGAAAATGGCTACGACGCCCAGATTAGCGGTGATGGGGCTGGCTTGTCAAATGGTCAACGTCAGCTGATTGCTATTGCCAGGGCAGCCCTAGCCAATGCTCCGGTCCTGATTTTGGATGAGGCGACTTCCTCTATCGATTCCTTGACCGATAAAATGGTCCAAGAGGGTATGGACAAGCTCATGCAGGGCCGGACCGTCTTTATCATAGCCCACCGCTTGTCGACGATTGTCAACTCTGATGTCATTATGGTTATGGACCATGGCCGCATTGTCGAACGTGGTAACCACGCAGAGCTCATGGAGAAAAAAGGCGTCTACTACAGACTGTATACAGGCGGCTTAGAAATTGATTAAAAACTGATAACTGGAACACTCTGGCAACAGGGTGTTTTTTCAGCATTTTTCATTTTTTCAAGAAAATGTATAAAAATTCGGATTTTATGGTTGACAATTGCATAATTATGGTATAAAATAGCATAAACATACGAAATGTATGGTATAAAAATAGTGTCTATTGCATAAAAAGGAGATTATCATGAAATTAAAAAAAGTTTATACATTTGCGACAGTTTGCTTTGCTAGTTTGGCTTTGGCTGCATGTGGTTCATCAAACAGCGACCAAACCACACTTGAAAAAATCGAAGACAAGGGGACCCTGGTCGTTGCCCTCAACCCAGAATTCCCGCCCTTTGAATACAAGCAATTGATTGACGGTAAGGATACCATCGTAGGGGCAGATATCGAGTTGGCCAAGGCCATCGGTGAAGAATTGGGCGTGGAAGTAGAGTTCTCACCAATGAGCTTCTCTAACGTATTGGCAAGTGTCCAAAAAGGTACGGCGGACGTTGGTATTTCAGGGATTTCTGCCACAGAAGAACGCGCCAAAACCTACGACTTCTCAGAAGCCTACTACCAGTCGGTCAACAAGATGATTGTCAAAAAGGATGACGCAGCTAAATACAGCAAGGCTGAAGATTTCGCATCAGTAACCATCGGTACCCAGAAAGGTTCTATCCAAGAATCCGTTGCCAAGGAGGCTTTTGCTGACTCATCCATCCTCAGTCTAGAGAAGAACGGCGACCTGATCCAGCAATTAAAATCTGGCCAATTGGACGGTGTAATCTTTGAAGAACCGATTGCTAAGGCTTATGTGGGTAGCAACCCAGACCTGCAAATTGTGGACATGGACATTGAGACAACCATTTCGGACTCTTATGCTGTTGCCATGCCAAAAGGAAGCGCAGAGCTGAAAGCTAAGATTGACAAGGTCGTGAAAGAGCTGGTTGAGTCAGGCAAGATGTCAGACTTTGTCGAAGAAGCCTACCAACAGTCAATCAGTAAATAAAGAATAAATATTCAAAGCACTCCCGTTGACAAATGAATAAAAATGCCATATAATAGGTCATGTTGTTTCAGAATATCTGAAAACATAAGCAATAAAGAAGGAAATTATCATGAAATTTAATAAAATTTTAACTCTTGCGGCAACTGTTGTAGCTGGTCTTACCTTGGCAGCTTGTTCATCGTCAACGACGGAGTCAAGCAAGTCAACTTTGGATGCTATCAAGGAAAAAGGTACCTTGGTCGCAGCTACTAGCCCAGACTATGCACCTTTTGAATTCCAAGCACTTGTAGACGGCAAAAACGAAGTCGTTGGTGCGGACATCATGTTGGCACAGAAAATTGCTGATGAATTGGGCGTAAAATTGGAAATCTCTCCAATGAACTTTGACAACGTCTTGACCAGCGTGCAAAATGGCAAGGCAGATATCGCCATTGCGGGTATTTCTTACTCAGAAGAACGTGCGAAAACATTTGATTTCTCTGAAGAATATTACCTGATTTCAGATGTTCTCTTGGTCAACAAGGACAAGGCAGATCAGATTAAAGATACCAACGCTCTTGCAGGTCTTAACTTGGCCGTTCAAAAAGGTTCTACACAAGAAACGTATGCTAAAGAAAACTTGAGCAGTGCTAAGATTGTTTCTCTCACTTTGATGGGCGAAGCGGTCAACGAATTGAAGGCTGGTAAGGTTGATGCAGTCTTGATGGACTCGCCAGTGGCAGCAGGTTATGTTTCACAAAATGCTGACTTGGCCATCGCCAAAGCTGAGTTCCCAACCATTGATGAAAATTCAAAAGTCATTGCTCTTCCAAAAGGCAGCGCAGACCTCAAAGCAGAAATCGACAAGGTTATCGCTGATGTCAAAGCCAAAGGTGAATTTGACGCCTTCCTTGAGAAAGCAGCAACTTACACAGCAGTTGAATAGAACACATAGGTCAGTCATCTAAACAGTGGCTGGCTTTTTTGTGTGGAATTTTTCCTCAAATGCACAGAAAAAAATCTTGCACCAAAGGCACAAGATTTTATCGCTATTTCACTCGCTCCAGATAGAAGGACGTCAACCTTGGAACAGTAATCTTGGCTCCATTTTCATCCGGATAAAGGCTGAAGGATTCCATTGGAATGGCATTGGATGAGAAGACCAGTTTGTATTCAGAATCTGTTGGCAGGGCTAGGTGCACATCGAAGACCTCCTGATCATTGAAGTTATGAACAGTTAGAATTTCCTGGTCATCACTCTTGCGGACAAAGGCGTAGACGCTGGCCTCTTCATCTATTGTTATCCAATCAAAGCCCTTGTCATAGGCTTGATGGTCGTATTTCCAAAAGGCATCATTGTCCCGATAGAAGTTAGACAGGGTTTTCATCATCTGGTAGAAGGACTCGTGGTTTGGATAAAGGCGCAATCCCCAGTCCATTTCTGTATATTCATGCCATTCGCGGATGTGGCCCCATTCATTACCCATGAAGAGGAGTTTTTTACCAGGATGGGCATAGTAGAAGCTGTAGTAAACACGGGCCAGGTGGAATTTATCTTCAAAATCCCCGTTCATCTTATTAATGATAGAGTGTTTCCCATGGACAACCTCGTCGTGGGACAGGGGTAGGAGGTAGTGCTCGTTTTGATTGTAATACATGCCAAAGGTGATTTCCTTGGAATGGTATTTACGATAAACAGACGGACGCTCGACAAATTTCAGGGTATCATTCATCCAGCCCAAGTCCCATTTGAGGTCAAAGCCAATACCGCCGTCTTCCAGTGCATGGGTGACTTTTGGATAGCTTGAGGAATCCTCGGCAATCATGAGAACGCCCTTGTAATCGGTGTGAACCATGGCATTGACCCGCTTGATAAAGTCAATTGCGGCATGGTTGATTTTGTCCTCTTCGGTTTCTCCGCGCCAATAGAGGAGGTAGGAAAGGGCATCGACCCGAATGCCGTCAAAATGGAAGTTGTCTAGCCAGTATTTAAGGTTAGAGAGGAGGAAGGACCGCGTAATGCCCTTGCCCAGGTCAAAGTTGGCCGTACCCCACTGTCTATTTTCACGGTCATTTTCATGGAAATACTCATAGAGCCAGGATCCGTCAAACTGATAGAGACCATGGGCATCCTTACAGAAGTGGAGGGGAACCCAGTCCAAAATAACCCCAATCCCAGCCTGGTGACACTGGTCTACCAGGTATTTTAATTCATCAGGCTTGCCATAGCGGCTGGTCGGACTGTAATAGCCAGTGACCTGATAGCCCCAAGAGGCATCCAGAGGATGCTCGGTGATGGGCATCAGCTCGATGTGGGTGAATTTGTTTTCCTTGACATAGTCAATCAAGAGAAGGGCGATTTCCTTATAGGAATAGAAGGATTCAAGCGGGGCGCCAGCCTGGTTTTGATTGACAACCTTTTGTTTCCAAGAACCCAGATGAACCTCGTAAATAGACACAGGTTCTTCCTTGAAATCGTAAGAAACCCGGTCATACATCCAGATATCGTCCTTAAACTTGTAGCGACTGTTATAGGTCGTGGAGGCAGTATTGGGCCGGACCTGGCTGAAAAAGGCATAGGGGTCTGCCTTATAAATTTCCCGACCGTCATGGCTGATAATCAGGTACTTGTAGTCTTCCAGTGATTTCAAATCAGGCACATAGAGCTCAAAGACCCCGTCAATTTCCCGATTCATGGGATGACTGCGATCCCAGTTATTGAAATCACCAACTAAAAAGATTTCTCTCGCATTTGGAGCATAGACACGAAATTGGGTGCCAAGAATTTTATTACGCTCCTTGATGATATGAGCCCCCATTTTCTCATAGAGTGTGGTGTGCTCACCGGAATTCATATAGTATAAATCCAAATCAGTAAATTCTGTCATAACAATCTCCCTTGTGGAAAAGGAGTGGACCTTGGTCGCACTCCCCTTCAGTTTGTTGTCAAATCTTACCTAGCCACTAATTTCACGGTAGAGCCAGATATATTTCTCAGCTGAAGAGGTCCAGCTGAAGTCTTCTTCCATGGCTTGCTTGACCATGGCATTCCAGTCTTCTGGTCGGTCGTAGTAGGTCTGTAGGGCCAGGTCATAGACCTGTTTCATACTGTAGGCATCACGGCCGCCGAAGCTAAAGCCAGTTCCTTGAGCTGTTTCGATGTGGTATGGCTTGACGGTGTCCACCAATCCCCCTGTCTCACGGACAAGTGGCAGGGTCCCATAGTGCATGGAAATCAGCTGGCTAATACCACAGGGCTCAAACATGGATGGCATGAGGAAGAGGTCACTTGCTGCATAAATTTGGTGGGCCAACGGTTCATTATAGCCGCGGTAGAAGGCAAATTTTTCCGGATAGGCATGTTTGAAATGGTTGAAGGCATTTTCGATATCTGCTTCGCCATTGCCCAGGATAACAAATTGGACATGGGCTTGGAGCAGGTGGCCGAGCACCTCAGCCAAGAGATAGAAGCCTTTCTGCCAGGTCAAACGAGATACGATACCGATCATCAGGACATGTTCATCCTGTGGAAGTCCAAACTGAGCTTGCAAGGCCAATTTATTGGCTTTCTTATCTCCGATTGTTTCAAGACCGTAGTTCTTCACTAGATAATGGTCTGTCTGACTGTCCCAACTATCGTAATCGATACCGTTGACAATACCGACCAAATCATGCTTGCGAAGTTCGAGGACATGTTGCATATTTTCGCCGAATTCTTCGGTAAGGATTTCTCTGGCGTAGGTATCAGAAACAGTCGTTACTTTGTCAGCGTAGAGTATACCTAGCTTCATAAAGCTGATACATTCGTCGTGGAAACGTGCAATACCATCCAGATAGTAGCTGTAGTCCATCCCCAGGGCAGACCAGAGGGCTTGCTTGTTGAAAATCCCTTGGAAAGCCAGGTTATGAATGGTAAAGACATGCTTGATATTACGGAATTCCTCCCGGTAGCTGTAGAAGGTCCGGCAGAGGAAGGGCATGACCGCCGCATGCCAGTCGTGGGAATGAATGACATCTGGGAAGAAGTTGAGAGCCTCAAGCAGACGGCAGGTCGCATGCTGGAAGAACCCAAACCGCATGGCGTCATCATCGTAGCCATAGAGCTCGTCACGCTCAAAGAAATCACGATGTTCGATGAAGTAGAAGGTCACACCATCGACGACCTGGCTGTAGACATTGGCCATGGACTGGATATCGCCTGCTCGCACATCGTAGCTGGATACATAATCAAAATCAGCATGGTTGTTGATGGCGATTTTCTTGTAAAGTGGCAGCACAACCCGAACATCCATCCCCTGTTTGACCAATTCTTTTGGCAGAGAGCCGATCACATCAGCCAAGCCGCCAGTTTTGATGAATGGAAGTCCCTCAGATGCTACAAAGAGTACAGATTTTTTTGTCATGTTTACTCCTAGATGATTTGATGTGCCTTGATATAGGCTGGATTACTTGCAGTTCCTTTAATATCCGTAGAATGAACAATCTTAGTCGCCTTATCGATAATGGCATTTTCAATAGTGACACCGTTGCGCACCGTTACACCATTTAAGATAATGGAGTTCTTAATGGTCACCCCGTCCTCGATAATGACATCCCGGTCAATAATAGAATTTTCAACCTGACCATTGATATTGGCACCGTTGGCAATCAGGCATCGTTTGACATCTGCCAGTGGTCCGTAAAGAGTAGGAGATGAATCGCTGGTCTGGGTATGGATAGGCCAATCATTTTTGAAGAGCAATTTGCGCGTGTCACGCTGCAAGAGGTCCAGCTGGGTATTGAAATAGCTATCAATGCTGTTGATGCAGGCAACGAAGTCACGGTGGGCGTAGCCACGGATGACATACTGGTCAGCCACATCGCGCAGGATATCCTTGAGCCAGTAGAGCGAGGAAACCTTGTTGGCACGGCGGATGAGCTCGATAAAGGTGGTCCGCTTCATGATGTAGGCTTCAAGTGAAACAGGACGATTCTTGTATTTACCGTGGTTTTCTTCAAAGGCCACGACCCGCTTGTCATCATCGAATTTCAAGGTTTGGCAGCCGATAAAATTCTCCTTGGCGTCCATAACATTTTTGTAGAGAACGGTGATGTCAGCTCCAGTTTCCTGATGCTCTGCCATGACCTTTGTGAAATCTTGGCTGTAGAGGAAGTAAGATGGCGCAATCAGCACATATTCCTTGGTCGAACTTTCAATGTAATGAAGGTTTTCTGAAAAGGCATTGATGTCATGCTGGTAAACAGAGTTGGGGTCGGTCACGCCGTTCAAGAGACGGAGCGAACCACGCTTACTGTTAATGTTGTAGTGCTTACCAGTTCCGACGTGCTGGATGGTTGAGCGCATTTTGGCAGGCATGTAGACCTGAAATTCCGTAATGCCAGAGTTGGACATATTGGACAGGACAAAGTCAATCAAGCGGTAGCGGCCAAGGAAACCAAAGGCTTGCACACCACGGTGGTCCATGACATTGCCGAAGTGCACATTATTCCCTTCAATATTTACAATTCCTAGAGTATTTCTTAACATAATCGACCTTTCTTACTTGTACACATTCTTATCAATCAAGAGGATATTGTCTGGTTCGCCAGCCAATTTGACACCGTCCGCAATCTTGACATTTTCAGCCACGATGACATAGTCCAATTCAACGCCCTCACCGATGATAGCACCAGGTAGGAGGACAGAATTTTTGACAACCGCATCGACATTAACTTGCACATCATTTGAGATAACAGAGTGCTCGATGGCACCATCAATAATGGCTCCCTTGTCGATATAGGCAGACTTGACAGAGGCAGTAGCACTGATAACTTGAGCAGGAGAGCCCTTGTCTTCAGAGTAGATTCTCCATGAACGGTCAGACAGGTCTAGCTCATCTGCATGGTCAATCAGGTCCATGTTAGATTCCCAGAGACTATTAACCGTACCCACGTCCTTCCAGTAGCCACGGAATGGGTGAGCAATCAGAGTGCGACCATCTGCCAGGTATTTTGGAATAATATCGTGGCCGAAGTCGTGTGATGAGGTTTCTGATTTGTCGTCTTCCAGGAGGTATTTCTTGAGTGTTTTCCATGTAAAAATATAGATACCCATTGAGGCAAGATTGCTCTTAGGGTTGGCCGGTTTTTCTTCAAATTCCTCGATGCGGTACTCATCATCCGTATTCATGATACCAAAGCGTGACGCTTCCTTGATAGGAACTTCGATAACTGCTATAGTCGCATCAGCCTTCTTGGAAATGTGGGTATCCAAGAGCTTGTCGTAGTTCATCTTGTAGATGTGGTCACCAGACAGGATGAGGACATACTCAGGCTCGTTCAAATCAATGAAGTCGATATTTTGAGTGATGGCGTCAGCCGTGCCCTTATAGAGACCAAAACCTTCGATTTTCTCACTTGGTGGCAGGACAAAAATACCAGAACCTTGGACATCCAACCCCCAACGCTGTGATTGGGCAACGTATGAGTTGAGCAAGACCGGTTCGTACTGGGTCAAGACACCGACAATATCGATACCAGAGTTGGCACAGTTACTGAGAGGGAAATCGATGATGCGGTATTTTCCACCGAAGGCAACGGCAGGTTTGGCCACCTTTTTTGTTAAACCTTCAAGACGGGTTCCCCGTCCACCTGCAAGAATCATAGCTAACATTTTATTTTGAGCCATCTCATCACTCCTTAAAATTTATTATAGAAGTATTATAGCATAAAGAACAAAAAAATGAAAGCGGTTCCCGTGATTTTGTTGAAATATTTCCAACATCACTTTCAACTGCTTTCATGATAGCATTATAACATATATTGATAGAAGAAATCTACTTAAATATGTCATTATTTTTTATCGAATTTTACTTCATCCAGGAGATAGGCAATGAATTTTTCCCCCATGTCGGATAGGACAGCTTTCTCATGTTTGATGTAGATGAGTTCGATTTCATCGTCATAATCCAGCGGGATGGAGACGATATTGTCCCCGTTTAGGTTGGAGTTCAAGATACCAGTCGCAACCGTATAGCCGTTTAGCCCAATCAGGAGATTGAAGAGGGTGGCCCTATCGGATACGACGATGGATTTCTTGTGGTGGACTTGGGAGAGAATTTCCTCGGCAAAGTAGAAGGAATTGTGAATCCCTTGTTCATAGCTGAGGTAGGGATAGTCGGCTAGGTCGTCCAGGCTAATACTTTTCTTTTGTGCCAGTGGATTGGTCTTGCTGACGAAAACATGAGGCTTGGCAGTGAAAAGATGCGTATGGGAGAGCCTGTGGTCATCCAGCAACTTGAGCAGGACTTCACGGTTGTAGTTATTAAGGAAGAGGACGCCGATTTCTGAGCGGAAATTATTGACGTCATCGATGATTTCCCAGGTCCGGGTTTCCCGCAGGAAGAGCTCGTAGTCTTCCATTTCAGTCTCCTTGAGCAGGGAGACAAAGGCATTGACCACAAAGGCGTAGTGCTGGGAGGATACGCTGAAGAGTTGGCGCTTGGCGTTGGGATTTTTATAGCGGTCTTCCAGCAGCTCGGTCTGCTCGACAATCTGGCGGGCATAGGATAGAAACTCAATCCCGTCCTTGGTCAGGGTAATGCCTTTGGGATTACGGAAAAAAATCTTGATATTGAGCTCTTTTTCCAGGTCGCGGATAGCATTGGACAGGCTTGGTTGGGTAATGAAAAGCTGTTTTGCAGCCTCGTTCATACTCCCTGTCTCTGCTATTTTTATAACATAATATAATTGTTGGATTCTCATAGCTCTATTGTATCATGAAATAGGAAAGAAATGAAGAAAAGTCCATTTTTGAGGGTGGGAAATCAGCGGAACTTATGAAATTGTTGAATGTTTTTATTTGTGTCTTCTTAGTTTTGAGAGTTTAAAAATTGTATCCTATTTACAAATATCAAACTAAAAACTTGTTGCAAAAATTACGATGAGGATATATGCTTGCATAAATATGTAGCGTTGCTTATGTTGGATGATAAAACTATGATTGTCTACTGATATTTTGTCATAGGTTCCTCCTTATTTTTCAGGGAATAGTTTCTTTGGAAAATGAAAAAAATTGAGAATAGGTAGGTGTTTCATTTGATTCATCTGTCTATTTATATGTAAAAAAATAAAGCAGTAATTTCTGAAAATATTCCTATACAATTCCCAATCCCCCTTCCTTGTCACGATTCCTGTTTTATGATAGACTGACAGATGAAAGAGGTGCTATATGAAGAAAAAACTATCCCTAATCGGCTTACTGGTTATTATCG
Source organism: Streptococcus sp. A23 (assembly GCF_043674155.1). Taxonomy (NCBI): domain Bacteria; kingdom Bacillati; phylum Bacillota; class Bacilli; order Lactobacillales; family Streptococcaceae; genus Streptococcus; species Streptococcus sp. A23. Next base: position 43,505 of record NZ_JBIMJP010000002.1, read on the forward strand.
TTCTGACAGTGGTCTTGTCTTTGGCTAACCAACAGGTTGTCAAGGTCAATTATATCTTTGGTTATTTCCGTCTGCCCTTGATTTTGGTCATTCTCGGCTCTGTATTTCTTGGCTTGGTCATCCAATATTTGCTTGGAATGGCAAAAAATATGGGCTTGAAGAGCGAGATTAAGAGTCTGAAAAAGCAGGCGCGTGAGCAGGCTGAGTTGGAAGAAGGGAGACTGGCCCAGGCAGCCGACAAATCGCTAGAAGGTTAGGAATTCATTCTTGCAATTTGAACCATATCTTGCTATGATTAGCAATATCGTTTTAGAAAGAGGATAATAGATGTTTAATAAAGAATTGGGCCTCATGCTCTATGTGGATGATGTGGCGGCAGAAAAAAGTTTTTGGTCAGCGGCAGGTTTTGTCATTGAAAATGAAGCGGAGATGATGGGCTTTGAGACCTTTGATATGAAGTCTCATGCGGATGCGACGACTACGATTACGGTTTATGACAAGGAATTTATCGCTCAAGTATCGCCAGAGGTGTTGGACAATGTACCGAGCGTCTTGTTTGAAACATCCGATATTGCAGGCCTTCAGGAGCGCATCGCTGGTTTGACAGATACCTGCAGCCCAGTCAATGAACAGCCTTTCCCTAACTTTAACTTTGCCTGCCCAAGCGGGATTTATTTCGCAGTAAAGGGTGTATAATTTTAGAACCTGTATTCACAATTCGGCACCTGAGCTAAGGCAAGTTTCGTTCGTTTTTTCTCGAAATACAGTCAGTATTCCATTAAAAACTTAAAGTACCTTACTTGTGAATCTAGTTTCTAACAAATCAGTGGTCGTTGATCACTGATTTTCATTTCTTTTCATAAGATATTGAAATCGTTTTCGTTTTTTGCTATAATAGGAGTAGAAAATATCGAGGAGGAAGTTCCATGTCCGTTAAAGATTTTATGACCCGTAAGGTTGTTTACATTTCACCAGATACAACGATCGCCCATGCTGCAGACATCATGCGTGAGCAGGATTTGCACCGCTTGCCGGTCATTGAAAATGATAAATTGGTCGGTTTGGTAACAGAAGGTACCATCGCAGAGGCTAGTCCGTCAAAGGCGACCAGCCTGTCTATCTACGAGATGAACTACCTGCTCAACAAGACCAAGGTCAAGGATGTCATGATTAAGGACGTCATCGCAGTTTCAGGCTATGCCAGCTTAGAGGATGCGGTCTACCTCATGTATAAAAACAAGGTCGGCATCCTGCCGGTTGTGGACAATGGTCAGCTCTACGGTGTCATCACAGACCGCGATATTTTTGCTGCCTTCCTCCACGTTTCAGGCTATGGAGAAGAGGGCGTGCGGGCTCGTTTCCTAGTTGAAAATAAGGCTGGTGAGCTTGCGAAGATTATCAAGATTATTTCTGACAAGGGCTACAATATCATTAGCACCGTTCAATTACAGACTAAAAAAGGCAATGTGGTCATCGAGGTTCAAATCGAAGGGCACATCGCTGTAGAGGAATTGGAGAACCTGTTTGCCACCTCTGGCATTTCCATTGACAGCATCCATGCAACCCAGGCCAAGGCCTTCTAAAAAGTTGGGGAAACCCGGCTTTTTTCTTTGGTAAATTTTTCATAGATGAGGAGGAATATGATATAATATAATGGAAAAATGAGGAAAACGTATGGGTAAAAAACGCTATAAAAAAGATGATGGTTGGGGCTCTATCCTTGCCCTGTTCATTGTCTTGGGGATTTTGATAAATTTTTGGTATATTATTTTGCCTCTGGGACTGGTTTATCTCTATGTGAAGAATCGTCCTGCGGTTCATCGGATGCTCAACCGTTCATCTATCCGGCGGTTGGAAAATCTGGTATGGTCCATCAGTGCGGGATTTTCCAAGCACCAGCAGCTCTTGGCTGAAAATGGGGAGGACAAGGCGGTTCTGCAATTGCGGGGACGCTTGCTGGCAGAACTCTTTGAGCTGGACCAAGTCTATCAAAAGGTTGGTAAGTACCTAGATACCTATAAGAGTAAGGAAGTTGTGGATACCCTCCAGCTCAAGTATCAGCTCAAACTTCCTGAAAAGTCAGCAGAGCCTGTCAAGGAGGCAGAGCCTTTCGTTCAAGCCAAGCAGGAGCTGACGGAGCAGGAGTGGATTGCGGACCTGACGCCGGAAATTCTTGAGACCTACTGCAATATCCAACGGGATCATCTAGTTATTTTAGAGAAATTAGAGGCGACAACGGATAAGAAGGAAGAGCTGACGGCCATTCATGAGGCCAATATGCAGCGTTTCCAGGATATTTTGCAGGGGTATATGAAAATCAAGCAGTCTCCCAAGGATTATTTCAATGCGGAAGAACGTTTGGCCCAGGCAAAATCTGCCATGGAGACCTTTGATAGTGACTTGGATAATACCATTCGCCAGTTTAACGAAGCCGATATGCAGGATTTTGAAGTCAGCCTGCGTATGATGAAACGTGACAAGAAAGTAGAGGAATAAGATGTCAGGATTTAATTTTGATATAGATGCCATTGCCAGCAACGGCTTGAACCAGAAGGACAAGACAACTGAAATCATCCAGGCTACGCCCATTGGTGACAGTCAGAAAGTATCCTTCCTTGCCCAATTGACACCTGAACAGCAGGCCGGAATCCAGGCCAAGGCACCGCAGTTGGTGGATAATTTTGTATCTAACCAGAACGCCCTCCTGGACTTTGGCAAGGAGGCGGTTGAGGAGGTCAATGCAACGGTCAACCACATCTTGAGTGAGCAGAAGAAGATTGAAATTCCGCAGGTGGATGAGCTTTTGGCTAATACCAACCGTGAACTTAACGGCTTTGTGGCCAAGTATAAGGACATTTCAAGCACGGCTGAATTAGAGAAGAAACCTGGTTTCTTCCAGCGTCTTTTCAAGCAGACCAAGAACGACTTGCAGGAATTTTACTTCGATTCTCAGACCATCGAAAAGAAAATGGACACTATGGCAGCCAGCGTGGTCAAGCAGGAAGAAGTTCTCTCGCGCAATATCGTTTCTGCCGAGCTCTTAATTGAAAACAATACCAAGTCTATCGAGAATCTGGTCGGTGTCATTGCCTTTATAGAGGCGACAGGTCAAGTGGCCGCTCAGCGAGCAAGAGCAGAGCAGGAAAGACTGGCTAGCCTGGTTCCGACCACTGTTGACTATCAGGTAGCCTCTGAAAAGCTGGCGCGGATCACAGAAGTGGCCAATATTTTGGAGCAGCAGCATTCTGAATATCTGAGCCGTCTCTATGTGGCCTGGACAACGACACCGCAGATGCGGAATCTGGTCAAGGTATCGTCCGATATGAAACAGCGTTTGGGTATGCTCCGCCGCAATACCATTCCGACCATGAAGTTATCCATCGCCCAGTTAGGTATTTTGCAACAGTCCATAAAGTCCAGCCAGACGGCTGATGCCATCGTCAATGCCAATAATGCTGCTCTTCAGATGCTGGCAGAAACGTCTAAGGAAGCCATTCCGATGATGGAACGCACAGCTCAAAATCCGACCCTAGCTGTTCAGTCGGTGACAAAATTGGCTGAAAGTCTAGTAGCCCAGAACAACGGCATCATCGCCGCTATTGATGAAGGGCGTCGGAAACGCCGTGAGTTGGAGGCGGCTATTATCCACTCAGCTGAGACCATCAACGATTCCGTCAAACTGCGTGACCAGAAGATTATTGCAGCCCTCCTTGATGAAGGCAAGCGGGCTCAATCTCAAGCAGAGCAACCAGTATCAGAATAACTTAAAACCTGCAGGTCAGCTGACTTGCAGGTTTTAAGATGTTTATCACTCATAAAAATCCACTGAGTAGTCTAGTAAGTTATCTCCGTCATAGCGGAAACAGGCGGAGAAGAAGGGCTTGTTTTCTAAGAGCCATTCTTGGAAATGCCGATCGCCTTCCCAGGTGGGCTTGGATAGGACCTGGTCATAGGGTACCCACTCCAAATCTCCTTCGTTACAGTCGATTAGGTTGCCTTCAAACTCGGTAATCTTGAAGACATAGGTGTACCAATCCATATTGGGGGTGAAATCAGGGAAGGTAATAATGCCTTTCAGAGCCAACTTGGTGGCCGTAAGGCCTGTCTCTTCCAAGACTTCACGGGCTGCGCAGGCCTGAGGGGTCTCACCGGCTTCTAATTTTCCTCCGACGCCAATCCACTTGCCGCGATGCACATCATTTTCTTTCTTGTTGCGGTGAAGTAATAAAAATTCCTTGCCATTGTCAATATAGCAAATCGTCGCTAACTGGACGGGTTTCTTGGTCATGTGGCGCTCTCCTTACAATTCTTTGTTTTATTATATCACAAAGGGGAGTAAGACTTTTCCTAGGAGCCTTTTTAGGGTATAATAAGAACATTAAACAAGGGGATGTATTATGTCAAAGCAAGAGAAAATTGAACAAACCATTTACCAATTGTTGGAATTATTGGGCGAGGACCCTAACCGTGAGGGACTACTGGATACGCCTAAGCGTGTGGCCAAGATGTACCAGGAGATGTTTTCTGGTCTCAATGAAGCCCCTAAGGATCAGTTTACGGCGGTCTTTTCGGAGGGGCATGAGGAAGTGGTCTTGGTCAAGGATATTCCCTTTCACTCCATGTGTGAGCATCATTTGGTGCCTTTTTATGGGGTGGCGCATGTGGCCTATCTACCTAGCAAGGGTCGTGTGACAGGCCTCAGCAAATTGGCGCGTGCGGTGGAAGTGGCTAGTCGCCGTCCACAATTGCAGGAGCGCTTGACTCACCAGGTAGCCCATGCCCTTCAGGACGCCTTGGAGCCAGAAGGCGTCTACGTTATGGTGGAGGCGGAACACATGTGTATGAGTATGCGTGGTGTTCGCAAGCCAGGCAGCAAGACTGTGACCACAGTTGCTCTTGGAAAATACAAGGAAGATGCTGTTTTGCGTCGCGAATTGCTGTCCATGATTCACAAATAGGAGGAGCTATGTCGATTGACAACTTACACCAGCAAGTGTCCATCATGGGCATTCTCAATGTCACGCCGGATTCTTTTTCTGACGGTGGAAAATTTAATGAAGTAGAGGCTGCCCTAGCGCAGGCTGAAGAGCTTTTGGCCGCAGGAGCCCAGGTCATCGATGTCGGTGGCGAGTCTACCCGACCGGGGGCGGAATTTGTTTCCCAAGAGGAGGAAATCGCCCGTGTGGTACCGATTATTCGTGCTATAAAGGAGCGTTTTGACTGCCTGGTTTCTATCGACACCTATAAGACTGGGACAGCGCGTGCGGCTCTGGAGGCTGGTGCAGACATTCTCAATGATGTCTGGGCAGGTCTCTATGACGGAGAAATGCTGGCCCTGGCAGCGGAGTATCAGGTCCCCATTATCCTCATGCACAATCAAACAGAGGAAGTCTACGAGGATATTGTGCAAGAAGTGCGAGATTTTCTAGCGGAGCGGGCTCAGGCAGCCCTAGCAGCTGGTATTTTGGCTGACAAGATTTGGCTGGATCCTGGGCTTGGATTTGCCAAAAATGCCCAGCACAATCTGGAGCTTCTCCAAGGCTTGGAACAGATTACTGGGCTTGGTTATCCAGTTCTTTTTGGGATTTCCCGTAAGCGGGTGGTTGACCATCTTTTGGGTGGCAATACCTTGGCTGCTGACCGGGATCAGGCAACGGCAGCGCTGTCTGCTTGGGCTATTTCCAAGGGCTGTAAAATGGTCCGAGTCCACAATGTCCAAGCCAATCGAGATCTGATTACTGTCTGGGACCAATTAGTGAATGGGAGCAAGAATGGATAAGATTTCACTCAAACAATGCAAATTTTACGGCTACCACGGCGCCTTCAAGGAAGAGCAGACCCTGGGGCAAATTTTTACGGTGGACTGCGATTTGTTTCTGGATTTAACCGCTGCCTCTTTGTCGGATAATTTGGAAGATACAGTTCATTATGGCCTTGTTTTCGAGGCTATGAAAAAAGTGGTCGAAGGCAAACCTTATATTCTGATTGAAAAAGTGGCAGGGCTGATTTGTCAGGAGATTTTTGACCAATTCCCCAAAGTAGAGAAGATCAGGCTGGCCATCCACAAGGAAAATCCGCCTATCGCAGGCCACTATGATTCAGTTGGTATTGAGTTGGAGCGTGAACGCCCATGAAACACACAGCTTATCTGAGCATTGGTGGCAATATGGGGGACCGTAGGGCCTATTTGCAGGCTGCCTTGGAGAGTTTGGATAATCATCCTGCCTGTCAGCTGGGAGCCGTATCAGCTCTTTATGAGACACCAGCTTGGGGCAAGACGGACCAGGCTGACTTTCTCAATCTAGCCTGTCGGGTCTTTACGGATTTAGAGCCTCTGGCATTTTTGGAAATCTGTCAAAAAATCGAACTGGACTTGGACCGTGTGCGTATTGAAAAATGGGGACAGAGGACCATTGACCTGGATATTATTTTCTGGGACCAGGAAATCATCCAGTCCGAACGGCTGACGGTGCCCCATCCCTATGCCCATGAGCGGGCCTTTGTCCTACAGCCTCTGGCTGATATTGCGGCTGATTATGTCCATCCAATTCTAGGGCAGACAGTGGTCCAGCTGCTGGCAAAGGTTCAAGGGAAAGAGGACATTCGGCAGTATAGGTAAAAATTCAGAGGGAGCAATCCCTCTTTTCATTAAAGGAGAACTATGACAATTTTAGGAGTAGTAGGGGTATTTTTGGCGATTGTGGCCATTATTTATTGGACCACAAAGAATCTAAACGTGATGGTTGCGGCCCCCTTGGCGAGCTTGATCGTGGCTTTGACCAATCAAATGCCTATTTTAGAGACCATGTTGGGCAAGGAGCAGTCTTATATGACTGGCCTGGCTGGTTTTTTAATCAATAACTTTGCTATTTTTATGCTGGGCTCCATACTGGCCAAGTATATGGAAGCAAGTGGTGCTACCCAGACCATTGCCAATAGTATTTTGCGAGTGGTTGGTAAGGAAAGTCCTTATAAGGTATTGCTGGCTATTGCCCTGATTGCCTCCTTGTTGACCTATGGGGGTGTCAGCCTTTTTGTGGTTATTTTCACCCTCTTGCCTCTGTCGAGACCGCTCTTTAAGGAGCTGAATATCAATTGGGAACTATTTCCAATTCCAGTTTTTTTAGGTGTCAGTACCCTGACCATGTCCAGTTTGCCAGGGACGCCGTCCATTCATAATGCGGTTCCAACCAAGGTTTTGGGGACGACTTTGACCGCAGCACCGCTCTTGAGCCTGGTTTCAAGCTTAATTTTAGTCGTTTTTGGTTTGACCTATATGTGGTTTGCCTTGAAGAAAAGTATGGCGAGAAATGAGGGGTATACTGAGCGTGATGAGGAAATTGTGTCTACAGATAACGCAAATCTTCCTAATCTAGTTTTGGCAAGCCTGCCCATGTTGAGCTTGGTTGCAACTATTTTCATCTTTCAGAAAACACCTTATATCTTGGTTGTGGGGCTAACGGTGGCCATACTGGTGTCAGATCTTCTCTTCCGTAAGAATCTGGTCAATCAGCAAACTCTCTTAAATGAAGGGACAACGGCGTCTGTTCTACCTGCATTTGCGACTTCTAGCACAGTGGCTTTCGGAACGGTCTTGGCCATGTCTTCAGGCTTCTTGCTTATCCAAGACTGGATTGGACAGATTTCTGGTTCGCCCCTGATTAGTCTTTCGGTGTCGGCTGCCCTAATCGGTGGTATCATTGGCTCTTCGTCTGGTGCGGTAGGGATTGCTGCCAGCAATTTCTTGCCTGCCTACCTTGATTCGGTATCGATCCCCAGGTCTTGCACAGGGTGACGGTTATTGCCTCGGCGGTGCTGACAGTTGTTCCCCAATCGGGAGTTATGATTACCTTCCATAATCTGGCCAAATTGAGCATGAAGCGGGGCTTGAAGCATTCCTTTATCGTTGTCAATATCGGTCATCTGCTGGCCCTGATTGCGGTTTTGATTTTGGCACAATTACTTTATTAGATAGACAAACAACCCTGTAGCTTGAGTTTCAGGGTCGTTTTGTGAGTCAGGCGATTTTGAACATGAGAAAACCACCAGCAATGCTGATGGCTCCTTGATTTACTTCTTTATTCAGCCCAGAATTTGGCTGCAATGTCTTGACCTTGTTTGATTTTCGCCCATTGTTGTGGGATAGCAAGCTCATTGCCAGAGTCACATGATGCAAAACCGCACTGATGTGACAGGTAGAGGCGTTCTTTTGGAATGATTTTGCTGGCCTCTTCGAGGAGTTTGTAAACACGCTCTTCATCGTCGAGTTCAGAAGTCTTACTTGAAAGCAGACCCAGAACAATTTCGATATCCGAATCTTTCAAGCTTTCCAAAGCTTTCAAATCGCCGGCACGCTCATCATCCCATTCCAGGAAGAAACGGCTGTAACGCTGGTTTTTCAAGAATTTCTCAGCGATAGCCTCGTAAGTACCACCAGCTGCAGAGCGGCTTTCATAGTTACCACGGCAGTTGTGGGTCCAGACTGTCAAGCCAATTTCATGACCGTAGTCAGCAACGGCATTGTTGATAGCGATAAATTCATCTGCAAGAGCAGCCAAAGCTTCTGGGTCATCTTGCGGAAAGAATGGAACAGGATTTGATGGGTCGAAGAGTTCCCAGAGACAGTCGTCAAATTGAACAATCTGACCACCAGCAGCCTTATACTGGTCCAAGAATTCCTTGTAGGCAGCAATGAGGCCTTCTTTCAAGTCTTCACGGGTCTTGTAGACTTGATCTGGTCCAACCTGACCGTTGAAAATAATCAATTCATTGAAGGCATGAGCTGGTCCATAGATAGTCTGCTTGGTTGTCGTGTCCCCAGCCAATTCCTGTACTTGCTTGTAAATATCGATGAAGTGGTGATTTTTAGAAGAAAGTGGAGCGGTAATGCGAAGACCGATGTCCTTTCGAGTTTCATAAGGCTGGCCATCGTGGTCTTTAAATGGATAGCCGTGATCAGCAATGTAACGCTCGATACCCTCAAAGCCCCAGAGGAAGTCCAGGTGCCACATAGAGCGACCAAATTCGCCATCAGTCACGATGTCGAGACCATTTTCTTTTTGTTCCGCAACGATTTTCTCGATGAGTTCAGTTTCAGTCTCCTTGTAGCCGTCGAAGGCATCGTAAAATGGGTACTTGATGTCATCACGCGCTTCGATTTGGCGCTTGTATTCTCCAAGGGCTGAAGGGCGGAGGAGGGAGCCAACTAGTAGGAATCTTGATTGTGTCATGCTATATTTTCTCGCTTTCGTTTGGTATGTTTGTATTCTAACGCAAATTTTCCCATTTGAAAAATAGTTATTTAATGGGAAATGATATAGCTTAAAACTATAACCGGAAATGAAACAGAATAACTTTCTATCATTTGTCAAGTATGGTATAATCATACTTGCTGAAATCCGAACGTTAGAGAAAGGACAACTATCACGATATGAAAAAACAATCGCTATTTATGGTAGCTGGCATTATTATGCTGGGTGTGGTTATGCGGGCTCCCTTTACTGCCCTGCCTGCCATTTTGACGGACATCGCAGCTGACTTGGGGGTACAAGTCAGCTCGTTGGGGGTTCTGACCTCTATTCCGCTGATTATGTTTGCCCTCTGCTCATCCTTGGCACCGCGCTTGGCTGGCAAGCTAGGCTTGGAAAAGTTGATGGCGCTGGTGCTCATCATCATGACTATTGGCTCAGGAATGCGGGCCAGCGGTATAGTGGGCTTGTTTGTAGGAACCGTTTTGCTGGGCGGGACCATTGCCTTTATCAATGTCCTGCTGCCAAGTATTGTGACAGCCAATTTTCCTAAGAAAATCGGGCTTTATACTACTATTTATGTGACCCTGATGGGGGTGGCTGGAACTACGGCCTCTATGGCGGCAGTACCTGTGGTTACGGCGACTTCATGGCAGACCTTTATCTATCTGGTCACGGCCGTAATCTTTTTGGCCCTTTTGATTTGGCTGCCAAATGTCCGCCACAATCATCGTTTTGAAAGTAATCAGGAAAAGTCATCTGGTCAATTCCTTTGGAAAAATAAGGCTGCACTTGCCTTTCTGATTTTCGGTGGTCTCCAGTCGGTGCTCTTCTATACAGAGATTACCTGGCTCCCAACCATTGCTCAGTCCATTGGCTTTAGCAAGGCTGAGGCTGGTTTCATGTCCGGCATGTACAATCTCATGGCCATTCCCATGTCTATGGTGACACCGGCTATTCTTTCTCGTCAGACCAAGGATGGGCGTAGGTGGATAATGTTAATCATCTCCGCTGTTTCTCTAGTAGGTCTCGCTCTCATGGCCTTAGCGCCTGTAAATATTGCCATTTGGACCGCCATTCATTTGATTTTGAGCTTTACCAATGGTGCATTGTTCCCTTATATGATGCTGGGCTTTACCTTGAAAACCAGCAACCCACAGGCGACTGCCCAATTATCCGGTATGGTGCAGACGGGCGGCTATCTGATTGCTGCCTTTGGTCCAGGTCTCCTGGGCTATAGTTTTCCAGTATTTGGGTCATGGTTACCGCTGATTTTGGCACTAGCAGTGGTGACCCTGGTCATGATGTGGACCATTGTCTTGATTGAGAAGGAAGAGATTATTTTGTAGGAAAATGCTGAAGTCAACAGTCCGTTTTGGGCTGTTTTTATGTTGCTGCCAAAAGAAAAAAGCTGGACGTTTCATCCAACTTTTCCTTAACGTGACACGCGACGGCGTGCTGCTTTTTTACGATTTTCTTCAATGAAGGCTTCTTTCTTTTCTTCTGGTTCGATAATTGTTTTATGAACGGTGAAGATAGCACCTGCTGCCACAGCAACGGTAGAAAGAACGCCTGTCAAGAAACCTTTGCCAAAACCTTTAGCCATAGTGAATTCTCCTTTATTTGTGTTATAATAGATTTTAGCGAAAAAACAAAAAATTTTCAAGGAAAAAGATGAAAACTAAGGTAATTGTGGTCTTGGGACCGACAGCGGTGGGAAAAACAGCGCTGGGAATTGAGCTGGCCAAGCGCTATAAGGGCGAAATTATCAGCGGAGACAGCCAACAGGTCTACCGCAAGCTGGATATTGGGACAGCCAAGGCCAGTCCAGAGGAGCAGGCGGCAGCAGTTCATCATTTGATTGATGTCCGGGATGTGACCGATGGTTATTCGGCTTATGAATTTGTAGCAGAAGCCAAGGCCTTAATTGCAGACATTACTAGTCGTGGCAAGTTGCCTATCATTGTTGGAGGAACAGGGCTTTACATCCAAAGTCTGCTAGAGGGTTACCATCTTGGCGGGCAGGTTGACCAGGAGCAAGTTCTTGCTTATCGGACGGAACTCGACTGCTTGTCTGACGAGGATTTGGAAACAATGGCAGAGCAGGCAGGGTTGATGGTTGAGGGCAACAGCCGACGGAGAATCATTCGTGGGTTAGAGTTGAAAAAATTTGGCAAAAACTTAGAAAATACAGAGTCAGAATATGAGCCTCTTTACATCTGCCTGACAGATGACAGACAGGTTCTTTACGACCGTATCAATCAGCGCGTGGATAAGATGATGGCGGCGGGCTTGTTGGATGAAGTCAGCTGGCTCTACCAAGCGCATCCCCAAGCCCAAGCTGCTATGGGAATTGGCTACAAGGAGTTTTTCCCTTATTTTGCAGGTGAGCTTTCGCTAGAAGAAGCGGTTGATAAGGTCAAGCAAAATAGCCGTCGCTTTGCCAAACGCCAATTGACTTGGTTCAGAAATCGCATGGAGGTTCCCTTTTATTCCGTAGGCGAGCCAGATTACAAGTCGCAGATTTTCACCGCCGTGGAGGAATTTTTACATGATTGAAACGCAGAAAGAACAAGAACGTGCCCTCCTAGTTGGAGTGGAATTGCAACAGACAGAGAATTTTGACATGTCCATGGAGGAGTTGGCAAGTCTTGCTAAGACGGCTGGCGCTCAGGTCAAGGGAGTCTACACTCAAAAACGTGAAAAATACGACAGCAAGACCTTTGTCGGCTCAGGTAAACTAGAAGAAATTGCCCAGATGGTCGAAGCTGATGAGATTGATACCGTCATTGTCAATAACCGACTGACGCCCCGTCAGAATGTCAATCTGGAAGAGATTTTAGGTGTCAAAGTCATTGACCGTATGCAGTTGATTTTGGATATTTTTGCCATGCGGGCACGAAGCCACGAGGGCAAGTTACAGGTCCACCTAGCCCAGCTCAAGTACATGTTGCCACGCTTGGTTGGACAAGGTATCATGCTCAGCCGTCAGGCGGGTGGTATCGGCTCTCGTGGACCAGGTGAAAGCCAGTTGGAACTCAACCGTCGAAGCATTCGTAACCAGATTCACGACATTGAACGTCAACTCAAGACAGTGGAGAAAAACCGAGCGACTGTCCGTGAACGCCGCCTGCAATCAGGCGTTTTCAAGATTGGCTTGATTGGCTATACCAATGCTGGTAAGTCCACTATTATGAATGCCATGACGGACAAGCGACAGTACGAGGCCGACGAACTCTTTGCTACGCTTGATGCCACGACCAAGCAGATTAACTTGGCTGACAAGTTCAACGTGACTTTGACCGATACGGTTGGTTTCATTCAGGATCTGCCGACCGAGTTGATTTCTGCCTTCAAATCCACCTTGGAAGAGTCCATGAATGTGGACCTCTTGCTCCATGTCATCGACGCCTCTGACCCTAATCATGCCGAGCAGGAGCAGGTGGTCTTGGACATTCTCAAGGACTTGGACATGTTGGACATTCCCCGTCTAGCTCTCTATAACAAGCTGGACAAGACCGATGACAGCTTTACCCCTAGTCAGTTTCCGCATGTCATGCTGTCCGCTAAGGATGAAAATGCCAAAGGTCATATCCAGATGATGGTCTTGGCTAAGATTAAGACCATGTTTGAACGGTTTGAGGTCAGGGTGCCACTTGCTGAATCTTATAAATTGCATGATTTAGCAACTCTTGCCCTGATTGAACATCGGACCTACGAAGAGGATGTGGAAGTGGTATCAGGCTATATCGCTTCCAGCAATAAATGGAAGTTGGAAGAATTTTATGACGGATTATCTTGATTTGGCTGTCAAATATGGCGGTTTTACCAGTCTGGACAAGGTCTATCTGGCTGGAAAATTGGCAGGATTGACCGACCAGCAGAAATTGGATTTTATCACGCCACCGCCGTCGGTCATCAATGCCTATTTTGCGGAAATCTACCAGAAAAAAGGACCAGAAGAGGCGACGGACTACTATCTGACTTTATCTCAGCAGCTGAGCCTTTTTCCAAAAGAACCTAGCTTTGCGGAAGAAAAGCCCTTTGTCCGCTTGAATTTATCAGGCAAGGCTTTCGGTTTTGCCTATGTTGATGGGACTGGACTGGCGCAGGTCTTTGCCGATCAGGACGTTGAGGTTGCAGAGAATTTGCTGTTTGAGATTGCGCAAATTTTCCCTCACTATGTAGTCTTTGAGCAAGCAGGCAAGGTGTGGATGAAAGGCAATGATTTTGATGAGACTATCTTGGTGGCAGAAGAGACAGAATTTCTTCTGACGGATGTGGCTGTTAGTGACCAATTTGTCAAAATAAGTGGTCTCAATCAAGAAGAAGTCCTGCAAGCGGCAGAAAAGTATGACGGTCAACGGTATGTTGCTTGGTCGGGTCGCTCTGCCATTCTTTACTGTGTGACGGATTCTGTCTGATGAAAAGGTAAAGCCGATTTGCTGAACATTAGTTCTGCCTGCATTGGCTTGTCCTGCTCCTCAAACAGACTGCACTCACACAACACTCTTAAAATTTAGAAAGATAACAATGTATATTCATTTTTTAGGTACGGGGGCGGGTCAACCCTCCAAGGCAAGAAACGTGTCCAGCTTGGCCTTGAAACTCTTGGACGAAATCAATGAGGTTTGGCTCTTTGATTGTGGCGAAGGAACGCAAAATCAAATCCTTGAAACAACCATTCGTCCGCGCAAGGTGGCCAAGATTTTCATTACTCATCTGCATGGCGATCATATTTTTGGTTTGCCCGGGTTCTTGTCCAGCCGTTCTTTCCAGTCTAGTGAGGAGCAAACGGATATTGAAATTTATGGACCTGTGGGCATTCGTTCATTTGTTTTGTCCAGTCTGAAAGTATCAGGCACTCGACTGCCTTATCGCATTCATTTTCATGAGTTTGATGTGGATACAGTCAGTCAGGTTTTAGAAACGGATAAATTTACGGTATTCGCTGAAAAGCTGGACCATACCATTCCTTGTGTCGGCTACCGTGTCATCCAGAAAGATTTGGAAGGGACCTTGGACGCAGAGGCTCTGCGCGCGGCGGGTGTACCATTTGGTCCCTTGTTTGGACAGATTAAAAATGGTCAAAATGTGATTCTTGAGGATGGCAGAGAAATTATTGCTAGTGACTATCTTTCTCCACCACGACCTGGTAAGGTGGTGACTATTCTTGGTGATACACGCAAGTGCTATGCTAGTGTACGTTTGGCAGTTAATGCCGATGTGCTGGTTCATGAGGCAACCTACGGCAAGGGAGATGAGCAAATCGCTCGAAAACATGGGCATTCGACCAATATGGAAGCCGCTCAGGTAGCTAAGGATGCAGGTGTCAAGCAACTCTTACTCAACCATATCAGTCCACGCTTTTTGTCCAAGGATATCAGCAAGTTGCGTAATGATGCAAGCAAGGTTTTTGAAAATGTACATATTGTCAAGGATTTAGAGGAAATCGAAGTATGAGAACCATTCTGATAACAGGTGCTTCTGGCGGATTGGTACAGGAAATGGTGCCCTTGCTGAAAGATGATTTTTTGATTTTACTAGGTCGTGATGTCGAAAAAATTGAACAGCTCTATGCTTACCATGAAAAAAAGGCTGTTTTTGATGTGGATATCCGAGATGAAGCAGCTCTGACGGCATTTTTTGATGAACTGGATAATCAGTTTGGTCAGATTGATATTTTAGTCAACAACGCTGGCTATGCCATTTATGATGATTTTGAGAATTTCTCCAGCCGGCAGGTGCAAGCTATGTTTGACATCAATACCTTTGCCCTGATGACCTTATGTCGTTTGGCAGGTAAGCGGATGAAGGCCAGACGGAGTGGGCAGATTATCAATATCATTTCCATGTCAGGTTTGATCGCTTCAGCCAAGTCCTCTGTTTATTCGGCGACCAAGTTTGCGGCCATGGGCTTTTCCAATACCATTCGTTTGGAGTTGGCTCCCTACGGTGTCACAGTTACTACGGTCAACCCAGGGCCTATTGCGACCAGCTTTTTCGACCAAGCAGATCCAGACGGAAGCTATCAAGAGAGCGTCAAGGCTTTCTTACTACAGCCAGATTATGTTGCCAAGAAGATTGTTTCAGCTATGGGGACGAAGAAACGAGACATCAATCTGCCTTGGTCACTAGCAGCTGCTCATAAACTCTATACACTCTTTCCGAGGCTGGCTGATTATTTGGCAAGTACTGTTTTTAATTTGAAATGAGCAGATTTTGATAAACTGTATAACCTAGTTGGGTTCACTCCCATTCTAGGTTTTTTGATCTAATCGGTTGACATTTTTTGACTACAAGTGTAAACTATAATTGTAAATCGATTACAAATGTAGAAAGAAATAGGAGTTGCCTTATGAACCATTCAAAAGAAAATAAGCAGGAACACCAGCATGCGATGCATTCTGAGGAAGTTGGTCAGACCCATCATGATTCCCACCAGCAGGAGCATTCCCATGAAGAGGGGGCTCACGCCAATCATCATTCTGACCATCACAAGCATCATGAAGGAGGCTCTGACGTCAGTCATCATTCTCATCATACTCATGATGCTCATCAGCATCACCAAGGGCATGACCATGACATGATGGAGCATGGTGGGCACATGATGCACATGGGGGATATGAATACAAAACTCAAAGTCGCAGTGGCAGTCATGATTCCCCTACTGGCCATTTCTCCAATTGCAGGTTTCACTCTTTTACGTTTTCCGGGTGTTGAACTTGTCCAGCTGATACTAGGTTCTATTATCTTCTTCTACTCAGGTACGCCTTTCTTTAACGGAGCGAGAGGGGAATTACGAGCTAAAAAACCTGCAATGATGACCTTGATTTCCATGGGGATTATTGTTTCCTATCTTTACTCAGTTTATGCAACAATTTTAGCGCTATTGGGACAAGAAAGCATGAACTTTTGGTTTGAGTTGTCTACGCTGATTGTCATTATGCTGATTGGGCACATTATTGAAATGAAGGCGGTTATGGGAGCAGGGGATGCCCTGAAAGACTTGGCCTCTCTCATTCCGAAAAAAGCCCATCTCAAGGATGGGACAGATGTTGCTGTAGAGGACTTGCAGATTGGGGATTTCCTCCTAGTCAAGGAAAATGAAAAAATTCCGGCTGACGGTAAGATTTTGAGTGTTGCTCATATTGATGAATCCATGATTACTGGGGAATCTCGAGCTGTCAAAAAAGAGGCGGGGGATAGGGTATTCGGTGGTTCGCTCAATCAAAACACGCCCTTTGAAATGGAAGTGACCACTCTTGGTAAGGACAGCTTTTTGGCGGAGGTGACCGAAATGGTCCGTCAAGCGCAAAACCAGAAATCCAAGCTTGAAAATATGGCTGACCGCGTAGCCTCTTGGCTCTTCTATGCAGCTTTAATTGTGGGGATTTTGGCCTTTATTTATTGGACCATGACGGCTAATCTTGCCTTTGCCTTGATGATGGCAGTTTCTGTTTTTGTCATTGCCTGTCCGCATGCCCTTGGTTTAGCCATCCCTCTTGTTGTGGCGCGTTTGACCACGATTTCTTCAAAAAATGGTCTTTTGGTTCAGAACCGAACAGCTCTTGAACAGGTTAACCAGATTCGGTTTGCCTTGATGGATAAGACCGGAACCTTGACCGACGGAAAATTTCAAGTTCGACACAGTCAAGATTTGGTTGAGGGAGCGGATGTGCTGGCCAAAATGGCAGCCCTAGAAGTTCATTCAACCCACCCAATTGCCCTTTCCATAGTGGAGGCGGCAGGTCAACATTCCTATCAAGTAGAGCAGGTTGAGAATATCCCTGGTAGTGGGATTCGAGGAGTCTTGGATGGAAGGGTTTATGAAATCATGTCCTACAAAGGTCTGCAGGAAATAGGTTTGTCAGTGGATCAGGACGTGATTGCTCCCTATCTTGATTTGGGTCTAACCGTGAGTTTTTTGGTGACTGATCATGTGGTCTTGGGATTTGTAGCCTTGGGAGACCAGATAAAAGAAGATGCTAAAGATTTTGTAGAAGGCTTGAAAGCGCAGGGCATTAGTCCTGTGATGTTGACGGGAGATAACCCAGCTACTGCACAAAAAGTGGCCAGTCAGTTGGGCATAGAAGATTACCGAGCTGAACTTAAACCAGAGGATAAGGCGAAGCTGGTCAAGGACTATCAGGCACGTGGGGCAGTTCTTTTCATCGGCGATGGGGTCAATGATTCGCCTGCTCTAGCGACGGCAGATTTAGGCTTTGCCATTGGCGCAGGAACTTCTGTTGCCATCCACTCTGCAGATGTAGTCTTGGTTCAATCCAATCCATCAGCGGTCTTGGATATGTTGAGCATTGCCAAGACAACCATCCGCAAAATGAGGCAAAATCTCTGGTTTGGGGCAGGTTACAACATCATCGCCATTCCTTTAGCTGCTGGAATCCTTTATCCAAGCATGGGTATTATGGTGGATCCTTTATTGGCGGCCGTGCTCATGAGTCTATCAACGGTTATTGTCGCTATCAATGCTATGGGTTTACGTTACAAAGGTGACAGAGAGTAGCTTGATACAGCCTGTTCTTGGTATACATTACATGAAGTCAATTTTCTTGACAGGCTTTGTGTAAGGGTTTATAATTTAAAGTATATAAGCTTCAGGAGGAAAAGTCATGCGAAAATATTTATTTCTTGTTTCCTGTTTGTTCCTCGTCTTTTTAGCAGCCTGTCAGGCAGAAAAAAGCCAAGAGGTGAATCTGGAACAGTACAAAACAGACTATGTTGGTGACAATAGCAAGGTCATTCAGTTAGCTGCTTTACAGGATTATCCTGAAGGTTATACTTATGATCGTATCGAAATCAAATCAGACAAGGAACCCTATCAATTAACAGTATTTTTGAAGGTAGAAAAAGCCTCTGACAAAGTGGCAGAGGAGCTCCAGTCAAACAGTCAGTCCCTATTTGACCTGATTGGCAATCTAGAGCAGGTGGCTTTTGTAGATGCGACCAGCCAAGGAGAAATTGCTCATTTTACTAGGAAAGATTGATCAGTTAAGCTGGTCAATTTTTTTATGAATTTTTTTCAATTTCTTTCTTGACAAGTTGCAGATGAAGTTATATAATTAGTACAATTCTAAATAAACTTTAGAATGATTACAATTTGAGGAGTATATAAGATGACAACGAAAGATTTTGGTAAAGCACCATTTGTAACAAATATTGAAGACGCAACCTTGGAAAATACAAACTACCGGACAGCCCTTTGGACTGGGGAACTCTTGCAGGTGACCCTCATGTCGATTCCAGTTGGTGGGGATATTGGCGCGGAAGTGCATGCTGAAAATGATCAATTCTTGCGCGTGGAGCAAGGGAAGGGACGGGTTATCATGGGAACAGATGCGGACAACATTACCCTTGATACAGAAGTAGTTCCAGAATTTGCCATTTTCATTCCAAAAGATACCTACCACAATGTTATCAACATTGGCGATGAGGACTTGAAACTCTATTCTATCTATGGTCCTGCTCACCATGCGCATGGCACTATTCACGAGACTCAGGCTATTGCAATGGCTGCGGAAGAGGCAGAGGAGGCAGGTCGCTAATGCCGATTTTTCAGCTAAATCACGTCGGCTTAGTTCATGCAGACACGACCATTTTGGCGGATGTGACGCTCAGTATAGATGCTGGTCAGCGCCTGACCTTGGTTGGTCCGTCCGGGTCTGGTAAGAGTTCGATTTTAAAACTGCTGGCAGGGTTGACTTCTCCTAGTCAAGGACAAGTCCTCTACCAGTCTCAGGATTTAGCACAAATGGATATGCCTCTCTACCGCAGAGAGGTTTCCTATTGTTTCCAGCAGCCAGTTCTCTTTGGGCAAACGGTGCGGGATAACCTTGCCTTTCCTTTTGACATTCGTCAGCTGGATGTTGATGAAGAAAGCACGGTTCAAGCTCTTGCCAAGGTAGATTTGCCAGCGACATTTTTAGACAAGAAAATCTCCGAATTGTCGGGCGGTGAAAAACAGCGCGTGGCCTTGGTCCGCAATCTTCTCTTTGAGCCCCAGGTGCTCTTACTGGACGAAGTGACGGCTGGATTAGACGCGATAAGCAAAGCCTTGGTGCATGACTTGATTGCCGATTACCACAAGGCAGGACATACCATTGTCGAAGTCACGCATGATGCGGAGGAAATAGCAGCAGCCAGCACCATTATCCAGGTAGAGAAGGGGAGGATTGTCCAATGAACCAAGTAAATGTAAGCAATCTTTCTCTGGCCTTGGTCTTTGGTCTGGTCTTGATTGCGCTTAGCATCAGCCAAAAGGAAAAGCTGGGAATTACCAAAGACATTGTGATGGCTGTCTTGCGGACGGTGGTCCAACTCTTTCTGGTCGGCTATGTCTTGAAGTTTGTCTTTCAAGTATCTAATGGCTGGTTGAGCTTGGTCATGGTCCTAGTCATTCTCTACAATGCTAGTCGTCAGGCCAATAAGCGTAACCCTGTCGTCAACAAGTCCTTCTGGCATCCCTTCTTTGCCCTTCTGATTTCTACTGGATTGACCTTGAGCATTTTGATTTGGTCGGGGGCTATTAAGTTCATTCCCTCGCAGGTCATTCCTATTTCTGGTATGCTAGCTAGTAATGCCATGTCAGCCATCGGCCTGTCCTATCGGGCTATGTATCGTCTCTTTACGGATAATCGTCAGCGGGTCTTGGAGAAATTGAGTTTGGGCGCGTCTGCCAAATTGGCTTCGCAGGACATTTTGCGCGAAAGTATCAAAACGGGAATGCAACCGACTATTGACTCAGCCAAGACGGTTGGTCTGGTCAGCCTACCCGGCATGATGTCTGGTCTGATTTTTGCAGGTGTTGACCCTGTAGCTGCCATTCGTTATCAGATTATGGTCATGTTCATGCTCCTGTCGGCTACCAGTCTGGCCTCCGTTATCGCATCATACGCAGCCTACAAGTCTTATTTTACGGACAAGGCGCAATTGGAATTTGAATAAGAATAAACTGATCTTGAAAAAGGTCAGTTTTTTCTATATCTGCATGATAAATTATGATAAAATAGACTTACATTTACATTGCAAAGGAGACAGTATGACAATCAATTTTAGAGCAGAAGTAGACAAACGCAAGGATGAATTCATGACGGATTTATTCGACCTCTTGCGCATCAATTCGGAGCGCGACGATAGCCAAGCGGATGCCCAACACCCATTCGGACCGGGTCCTGTCCGTGCCTTGGATAAATTTCTAGAAATTGCTGAGCGTGACGGCTATCCGACCAAAAATGTTGACAATTATGCTGGACATTTTGAGTTCGGTGAAGGCGATGAGGTGCTTGGTATCTTCGGGCATTTGGATGTAGTTCCTGCTGGTAGTGGCTGGAATACAGACCCCTACGATCCACAAATCATCGATGGGAAGCTCTTTGCGCGCGGTTCGTCCGACGACAAGGGGCCGACTATGGCTTGCTACTACGGTTTGAAAATCATCAAAGAATTGGGCTTGCCAATCTCTAAGAAAGTCCGCTTCATCGTAGGTACCGACGAAGAGTCGGGCTGGGCGGACATGGATTATTACTTCGCAAACGTTGGTCTCCCTCTGCCAGATTTCGGATTTTCTCCTGATGCCGAGTTCCCGATTATCAACGGTGAAAAGGGCAACATCACAGCTTATTTGCATTTTGCTGGGGAAAATAGCGGAGCTGCTCAGTTGCATAGCTTTACAGGCGGTCTTCGTGAGAACATGGTGCCTGAGTCCGCGACAGCAGTCATCTCTGGTCAGTTAGATAGTCTTGAGGATAAATTGGCAGCCTTCTCAGCGGAATACGGCGTGTCAGCTAGCGCGGAAAATCTGTCTGACGGTCGTGTCCAAGTGACCGTCATCGGAAAATCAGCCCACGGTGCCCACCCAGAAAATGGGGTCAATGGGGCGACCTACTTGGCTAAATTCCTCAACCAGTTTGCCTTTGAAGGTGCAGCCAAGGCTTATTTGGAACTTGCCGGAGAAACTCTATTTGAGGACCACGATGCGAAAAAATTAGGCGTAGCTATCTACGATCAGCAAATGGGTGCCCTGTCCATGAACGCTGGTGTCTTCAAGTTTGATGCAGGCGCAGCAGACAACACCATTGCCCTCAATTTCCGCTATCCAAAAAACACCAGTCCTGAAGTCATCAAGGCTGGCTTGGAGAAATTTGAGGTAGAAAGCGTCAGCCTGTCAGACCACGGTCACACACCGCATTATTGCCCGATTGACGACCCAATGGTAGCCATTCTCCTGTCTGTTTATGAGAAACACACAGGACTGAAAGGTCACGAGCAAGTCATCGGTGGCGGAACCTTTGGTCGCCTGCTAGAGCGTGGCGTTGCCTATGGAGCTATGTTCCCAGGCTACACAGATACCATGCACCAGGCCAATGAATTTGCGGATGTAGAAGACCTCTACCGCGCCGCGGCAATTTACGCAGAGGCCATTTATGAGTTGATTAAATAAGAGATGGAAAGACGGGATTTCCGTCTTTTTTAGGAGACACAATATGCAGCTATCCTCCATTCGTCGGGCTATTATGTCTGACCCTGCCAATCAAGTTTTTACACGTCAAGGGATTGAACCGCTCTTTCATGCGCCTGAGACTGCTCGCATTCTGATTATCGGGCAGGCGCCGGGTTTGAAAACACAAGAAAAAGGTCGACTTTTTGATGATGCTAGTGGCGATAATCTTCGGAATTGGTTGGGGGTGGACCGAGAAACCTTTTATGACTCAGGTCTGTTTGCTATTCTTCCTATGGATTTTTATTATCCTGGTAAGGGTAAGACAGGTGACTTGCCACCGCGCAAGGACTTCGCTGACAAGTGGCATCCGCTCATTTTGCAACATTTGCCTCATATTGATCTGACGCTTTTAATTGGGAGCTATGCTCAGGAAGCTATTTTTGGGAAATCCCAGAGGAACTTGACCGAAAGGGTCCGACATTTTGAGGATTATTTGCCCAGTTATTTTCCTCTGCCCCATCCTTCTCCTAGAAATAATATCTGGAAGGCCAAGCATCCCTGGTTCAAGGAACGTGTCTTACCCAGATTGCAGAGGGACATAAAAAATATTGTTCAACAGTACACAATATGATATAATTGTATATAGAAAATAGATGATTTCTTGTCTTTTTGTGCCGAAGGAGGTGTTGAGATGAGAAAGTATGTGGTATGGCTAGGCGGAATCTTGGTCAGTCTACTAGTTTTGCTGGCCTTATTTCCGCCAATTGTTAGAGCGGACCAGTTGCCAGATCGGCCGCTGGATACGACGGTAGTAGACCAACAAGGCTACCTATCAGCTGATACGATCGCCAGTATTGACCAAAAGAATCAAGAATGGGAGCGTACCGGTCAAAAATTGCAGGTGGGGGTCTATGTGACGGACCATCTGAATGATGACTTAGAAAGTTTTTCCAATGAGCTCTTTCGTCACTGGCAGGTGGGATTTTCTGGGACGGATAACGGGATTTTGCTGGTCATTGCCATAGATGACAGGCAGTTTCGGATAGAGACCTCGGACAATGCAGCCACCGTCATCAGGGATATAGAGGCCAAAGATATTTTAGATTCCTCCAGGGAGTTTTTCCGCCAGGAGGACTATGATGCTGGTGTCACCTACATTGTCAATTCCATCGGCGACCGCTTTTACGGGACAGACCTGGGAGCCCAGCAGCTGGCTAGCTTAGAAAATCAAGAAACTTATAGTGACGATGATGTCGGTTCATTTTTCATCCTCATTATTGTTCTGGTTATTATTTTTATCATTATTGATAAGTCCAGTCGTGGTGGCCGCGGAGGTGGTCCAGGTAGCCTACTTTGGATGTGGGTCGACGATTATCATTACCATCATCACCATCATTCTGACCATTCCTCATCTAGCTTTGGCGGCGGAGGTGGCTGGTCCGGTGGTGGAGGCGGCGGAGGCGGCGCCTCCTCTGGTTGGTAAGAAAAAGAAAGGAAATAGTATGAATAAAAAATGGTTAACCTTCCTCATCCCCCTAGTAGCTTTGCTATTTTTGGGAATAGGAGCAATCGGTCAGTACAATGGTCTGGTGGATAGCCACGCCGAAGTGGAGAACGCCCAGGCCAATGTCCAGACCCAGCTCCAGCGACGTTATGATCTGATTCCCAACGTTGTATCGGCCGTCAAGGGGGCCATGGAGCATGAGAAAGATATTTTTACAGCTATCGCGGATGCGCGTGCCAAGATTGGTTCCAGCCAGCAAGGTTCAGCAGAGTACAATCAGGCTCAGACTCAGCTAGATTCAGCAGTTTCTCGCCTTTTAGTAGTGGCGGAAAATTATCCACAAATCACAGCCAACCAGCAGGTATCGGACTTAATTACCGAGCTTGAAGGCACAGAAAATCGGATTTTAGTGGCCCGCAAGGATTATAATACGGTGGCAACAGCCTACAATAAAAAAATCAGGAAGTTCCCGACCTCTATCTACGCCAATCTTTTTGGCTATGAGAAAGTTAACCTCTTCCAAGCGACTAACGATGCCGCAACAACAGTACCAAGCGTTGATTTACAAGATAAAGAATAGAAGTGAAAAGGAACTCGAGCGAGTTCCTTTTTCTTAGGGGGTAAACCAGACACCAGCTACATATTCAGATGGCAGGCTTGTCTGATTGAGAATTTCAGAATGTTTGAAATTATAAATGATGACTTGATTATCCTTTGTGAACAGTAATCGTTCTTGATCCAACAGTTGAATATGTTTGATTGGGCTGTCGCTATCAGATAAGTTAGGAAAGGAATGGTAGCTCTCTTCTTGAGTTTCTAAGTTATAGAGGGTGAAATGAGGATATTTGCTAATATAACTATCATGTTCAATCAATAGGAGATGCTTGTCTCCCAGATTGTGAATGGTAGAGGGATGCGGATGAGAGAGATGGATTTTCCCGATTTCTTTTGTTTTAGGATCGAAGGTCTGCACATCATAAGAGGTTTCCTGTTGCCCATTACCATGATAATAGGTAAAAATTGGGTGATAGACAAGACCATTTTTCAAGATGCCTTGGTGGACTTGATGACTAAGTGGTACCTCAATCTCGTCTACAATTTTCTCAGATTTCTTGTCAAAAATCAGATAGTAAGCACGGGTTTCTTCAGGTTTATCAATTACATACCTGTGACCGTACAGAACAAGCAAATCGCCAGAATCGGTCATGATGCTAGGCAGGGTAGAAAAATCTTCAGGCAGAGTAAGCTGTCCAGCCTCTTTGCCACTCGTATCAAACCAAGTCAGGTGCCTACCAGCCATATAGAGATGGTGCTCGTCGCTCCCTGCAATGTAATCATGAAACTTGGTGGCTTTCTGGGAAATCGTACCTGTTTCAAAATCCAGCGAAGTGACATTTTCTGCGTAGGATTTTGGGGCGCTGCTTGAGAGCATCAGATAACGATTTTGGAGCTTGTGGCTATTTCCTAGAGGGAAAACAATGCCTCCCATCTCTTGTCGATTCAAGAGCTTGAGGTCATTTCCTTCTAGTTGATAGGTCTCAATCTGATTAGGATAAATAATATACATTGAAGCTGAATCTTGGAGTTCAAACTTGGCATGACCAGAGGTTAATAGTTTCCAGCTGATGACACCTAGCACAAGGAGAAAAACGGTAGATAGCAGAATGATAATTTTTTTCATAGGAAGACCTCCTTTATGACATTATTATAACAAATATTTTGTAAAAAAAACAATCAAAACAAAAATGAAAAAGCAAGAATAAAAAAGAAAAATCCATGTAAATAATTTGCATTACATGAATAGGGATTACTTGCTTATTTGCCTGAATAAATGCCACTAGACTGCTGTTTAGTCAAGCATTTTTCTAGGATGAGCGTTGTGAAAGTGCCATGGAAGCCTTGCAGCTCTTCAGTAAGCACGATCTCCACACCTAAATTTCCTTACTTTCCAAGACAGAATTGACTAAAGAGCTGGGTGATGAGTTCGTCTGGAGCGGCATCGCCTGTGATTTCTCCCAATATTTGCCAACAGCGGGTCAGGTCAACCTGTAACAAGTCGACAGGCATGCCCATTTCCAGTCCGTCATTGACAGCTTGCAGGCTTTGGACGGCTTGTTCAATCAAGGAAATGTGGCGAGAATTGGAGAGGTAGGTGGCATCTTGCTCTACCAGACCAGCATTTTCAAAGAAGAGCTGGTTGATTTTTTCTTCAATCTGGTCGATGTTCTGGTTTTTTAAGACGGAAATGCGGATGACCTCCTCAGGCAGCTGGTCTGCTTCAATCTGTTCTTCCAAGTCGGTCTTGTTGAGCAGGACAATACGGTTGGCCAAATCGGAAATGGCTAGTAGGTTGCGATCTTGCTCAGTCAGGTGTTCGGATGCGTTGAGGACTAGCAGGATGAGGTCGGCCTCCTCAAGGGCTTTTTTGGAGCGTTCCACACCGATTTTTTCAACGATGTCATCTGTTTCACGGATACCAGCGGTATCAATCAGCTTGAGGGGGACGCCTTTGATGTTGACGTATTCTTCGATAACGTCGCGGGTTGTTCCTGCGATGTCTGTAACGATGGCTTTTTCCTCGCGGAGGAGGTTATTGAGCAGGCTGGATTTTCCCACATTGGGACGACCAATAATGGCGGTTGCGATGCCTTCACGCAGGATTTTTCCACGGCGGGCAGTGCGGAGGAGATTTTCTAGAAGAGCTTGGAACTGGAGGGTCTTCTCACGGACCAGCTCTGTCGTCGCCTCCTCCACGTCGTCGTACTCAGGGTAGTCGATGTTGACCTCGACCTGAGCCAGTGTGTTGAGAATCTCCTGGCGGGTGTCGTTGATGAGCTGGGAAAGGGAGCCGTCAAGCTGGCGTACGGCATTGTGCATGGCCTTGTCGGTCTTGGCGCGGATAACATCCATGACGGCTTCGGCCTGGGTCAAATCCACACGACCGTTGAGAAAGGCACGCTTGGTAAATTCACCCGGCTCAGCCATCCGAGCACCTTGGCGAATCAGGAGCTGGAGAATTTCGTTGGTAACGGCGATGCCTCCGTGGGTATTAATTTCAATGACATCTTCGCGCGTGAAGGTCTTTGGGGAACGCATGACACCCAGCATGACCTCGTCAAGCACTTGCCCTGTCGCAGGGTCAATAATGTGGCCGTAGTTGAGGCTGTGGCTAGGAACTGTTGCTAAGTCCTTTCCCTTGAAAACCTTGCTGGCAATGGCAAAAGCATCTGTGCCAGATAGGCGGACAATGCCGATAGCGCCCTCACCCAAGGGAGTCGATATGGCAGTAATGGTGTCAAATTCTTTGGTAATCATAATTTTTACTTTCTAAGAAATTGTATTCATAAGTAAGGTGAACTTATATAAAAGTGCCAAGCTCTGAATGCAGCTTCTAACATTTCCTATGTATCAGTTTATCATGGAAAGCAAAAAATCGCATGAAATTGGAACGTCTATCGGATTTCTAGTATAACATAAAATAGACAATGGCGATATACTGCAGGGCTGAGGCTAGGAGAATAAACAAGTGCCAAATCATGTGAAAATAGGGTCGTTTCTTGGCATAAAAGAGAGCACCGATTGAATAAGATAATCCCCCTGCCAACATGAGGAGCCCGAAAGTCAGATTGGTCTGTTGGAAAATGACCGGCAGGATAAAAATAATGAGCCAGCCCATAATCAGATAGAGTGCCAAACTAAATTTTTCATTGATTTCTTTGGCAAATATTTTGTAGAGAATGCCGAAAATCGTAATGCCCCACTGCAAGCTGATAATCAGATAGCCCAACCAACCACCAACTAAGGAGAGAGCAACAGGTGTGTAGCTGCCCGCAATGGCGATGTAAATCATACTATGGTCAATCATCCGCAAAACATACTTATGGACCGAAGTATAGGGCATGGAATGATAGATAGAAGAAGAGAGAAACATCAAGAATAGACTGCTGACAAAGATGGACATGCCAACCACAGCAGTGACATTGTAATCTTTAAAGGCATGCACCGCGGTAATTGGTAGGAGAACTAGCATCAGAAGAGCCCCGACAGCATGCGTGACGCTGTTAGCGACTTCTTCACCGAATGTTAGGGGAATACTGAGTTTCATTTTGTAATCCATGACTAGCCTCTTTCTAATTCTAAAGCCAGCTGATGCGTCTTGTGGTAGAGTTTCAAGGTCTGGCAAGCATAACGAATGATTTCAGGAGCTGTCTCCATCTCATTTTCATTCATACAATCCACAAAATAATTGTAGAGCCTATCTGAAGAGTAGTGGGACTGTAAGATATTCAGGGTCTGGCTGATTTCTTGGATGGAAAATACATTCTTCAAACAAGTCAGCGCAATCAGTCGAGCCAATTGGTGTTTCTGGTATTTCTTTTTGATAGGCTTTTCCAAATGCTTGTGTTTGACATAATTGTTCACCATAGATGCAGTCAGCCCCTTGTCCTCCTTAGACGGTGAAAACTGCGTAGCCTGATGGACATAGAGCAAGACCTGATCTAGATACAAATCAATCTCTGGCAAGTCTTCCCAATAGGGCAATTGATGATCGCTTTCGTTTTTGTTTAATCTAGTATACATAACTAGATTATATAATCATGAAAATAATTTGTCAATTGAAAAGATAAAAATTCCTCCAGAACCATCTAGTCTGGAGGGATAATCTAGTTTAAGATAGCGTTAGGTCGCACCATTTTATAGAGAGAATAGGCACCGTCTAAGTTCTTTACATCGAAACCATGTTGTTTTAACAAACGTTCAGCAATATAAGAACGGAGACCGCTATGACAGCTGACGATGTAGCGCTCATTTTTATCTAATTCATTCATTCGGTCACGGAGTTGATCGAGTGGAATATGTATATAATCTTTAAAATGACCTTTTCGCACTTCATTATGATTCCGGACATCCAATAAAATAGCACCATTTTCCAACTCTAGCTCCAATTGATGCCACTGGATATTCTCACTCAATCCTTCTGCGATATTGAGGGCTGCGTAGCCAATCATGTTGACCGGATCTTTAGCCGAGCCAAATGGAGGTGCGTAGGTCAACTCAAGTTCTGGTAAATCAAAAATTGTCAAACCAGCCTTAATAGCTGTCGCAATTACATCAATGCGTTTATCAACCCCTTTTTGGCCAACAGCCTGCGCCCCATAAATTTTGCCATCAACTGGTGAAAAAATCAACTTGAGGACAATATCGGTTGCACCCGGATAGTAACCGGCATGATCCTTGCCTGTTGTATGTACGACCGCATGGTTAAATCCAAGCGTCTGAACCGTCCGTTCGTTTAGACCGGTTGAGGCTGCGACTAGGTCAAATACTTTAACGATGGCTGTCCCGATAGACCCTTTATTGATACGTTTTAAACCAGCAATGACATCAGCAACCTGTCTACCTTGTCGATTGGCAGGAGAGGCTAGAGAAATCAAAGCGTCTTGCCCGGTTATCTCTTGCTTAACCACGATAGCATCACCTATCGCATAAATATTTGGTAGATTGGTCTGATAATTTTCATCAACCAAAATACCACCGCGAAGTCCCACTGCGATTCCTGCATCAGCAGCTAATGTTGAATCTGGCTGTACCCCGACAGATAAGATTATCAAGTCAGAAGAAATTGTTTCCCCATTTGCTAAAGATAATACTTGTCCATTGTGGCTGAAACCTGTTACAGACTGACCCGTGAGGACACGAATTCCTTTCGATAGTAGTTCAGCCTCAATAAAGCTAGCCATTTCTTCATCCAAAGGCGGCAAGACATGAGGAGCTTGTTCAATCAGTGTGACGTCCAGTCCCTTGAGTGCCAAATTTTCAGCCATTTCCAAACCAATAAAACCAGCACCGATGACAACTGCTTTCCCATTTTCTACTTTCTTCAGTTGTGTCATGATTTTTTCCAAATCAGGTACATTTCGCAAAGTAAACAAATTGGTTGCATTTTCTATACCCTCTAGGGTAGGAATAAAGGGCTTTGCCCCTGGCGATACAATCAATTTATCATAAGTTTCTTCGACCTGCCCATTTGGAGTTTGGACAGTGACCGTTTGTTTGTCAGGGTGGATGTTAATGACTTCGTGAAAAGGCCGAACATCCAGATTAAATCGCTCTTGTAAACTTTCTGGTGTTTGGAGTAATAGACTGCTTTGATCTGCAATTTCTCCAGAAATGTGATAGGGAAGTCCGCAATTAGCAAAGGAGACGTATGGACCTTTTTCAAATACGATAATTTCGGCACCCTCCATCAGACGACGGAGACGAGTAGCAGCGGACATTCCTCCCGCAACACCACCAATAATTAGAATTTTCATTTATTGAACTCCTTTGATAGGACCGTTCCAGGCATTCATTCCGCCACGAACATTCAGTGCATGGTATCCACTACTAGTCAAATACTCAGTAGCTCGTTGACTGCGCATGCCTGATTGACAAATGACGAGATACTGTTTCGTTTTATCGCCTTTGAAGTTTTCGAGTTGACTCAGTGGGCTATTGATTGCTTGTGCAATATGTCCAGAATTAAATTCATTGACTTCTCTGACATCCAATAATATAGTATTGGGTTCTTGTAAGGCTTGTGGCAGTTCTGCCACAGTAAGACTCTCAGAAGATGAAAAGATTCCTGATAAGATTTGTTTAAGCATGTGTCCTCCTCTTAGATACCCTATAGGGTATTTTAAATATAACAAAGATGAGGATAACTTGTCAAGTTTTTGAATTGACTTTTTTACAAACAATCGGTACCATATAAAATATGAAGACAGATAAAAAAGATATGATGAACCGATTAAAACGCGCAGAAGGTCAACTTCGCGGTATTCAAAAAATGGTTGAAGAAGAACAAGAATGTATAGATATTGTAACGCAGCTTAGTGCAGTCCGATCCAGTATTAATAGCATGATGGGAATTGCCATTGCACAAAAAGTTCAATCCTGTATTGAACATCCTTCTGATGACCCAGAGGAGCAAGAGAGACGATTGCAAGAGGCAATCAAATTGATTATTAAAAAATAGGAACAATAGAATAATCTAACAATATTTCAGAGAATTTCTTAAGAATTTGTTAGTCTCAGAATAAAAATGTTTCAAAATTTTCTATGAATTTCTTCGGAGATTTATTTTTTTTACGAACAAATCAGGTAGAGAGGTAATTAATATGAATAATTTTGATATTTTTAAGTTGAAAAAGGCTGGTCTGACTAATCTCAATATTCACAAAATCTTGGTTTACCAAGAGAAGTACGATAAAAAGCTATCCTTGCGCAACATGGCTGTCGTCTCTGAATGCAAAAATCCCATTCTCTTTATGGAAAATTATAAAAATTTGGACATCAAGGCCTGCCGTGAGGAGTTTAATCGCTTTCCATCCTTTTCGATTTTGGATGACATTTATCCCTTGGCCCTCAAGGAAATTTACAATCCGCCAGTCTTGCTCTTTTACCAAGGAGACCTTGACTTGCTAGATAAACCAAAGTTGGGCGTTGTTGGTACGCGAAATGCCAGTAAAAACGGCATCCAGTCAGTCCAGAAGATTATTAAGGAACTTCAGAATCGCTATGTCATTGTCAGCGGCCTGGCGCGAGGAATTGACACGGCGGCCCATATCGCCAGCCTAAAAAATGGTGGACAGACCATTGCGGTCATCGGTACAGGCTTGGATGTGCAGTATCCCAAGGAAAATAAAGATTTGCAGTCCTATATAGGCAAGCATCATCTGGTCTTAACAGAGTACGGGCCTGGTGAACAGCCGCTCAAGTTTCATTTCCCAGAGCGTAATAGGATTATCGCTGGTTTGGTCGGCGGACTGGTGGTCTGCGAGGCAAAAATGCGGTCGGGTAGCCTGATTACTTGTGAGCGTGCCCTGGAAGAAGGGCGGGAAATATTTGCCATTCCAGGCTCCATTTTAGACGGAAAATCTGACGGATGTCATCATTTGATTCAAGAGGGCGCAAAGTGCGTCACATCGGGCTTGGACATCATTTCTGACTATCAATTTTAAAATAAGTTTTCCTATAGGAAAATAAAAATCTTGACACTAGCTGAAAAATAGTATATTCTTTGTGAGTTAAAAATATTTGTAAGGAATGAGAATGGCTACAAAAACAGTTAGTAAGAAAAAAACAGCGAACAAGAAAAATCTGGTTATCGTAGAGTCGCCTGCCAAGGCCAAGACCATTGAGAAATATCTTGGTAAAAATTACAAGGTAGTTGCCTCGGTCGGACATATCCGTGATTTGAAAAAATCCAGCATGTCCATTGACTTTGACAATAACTACGCACCAGAATACATCAATATTCGTGGTAAAGGGCCGCTCATCAATTCTTTGAAAAAAGAGGCCAAGAATGCCAAACAAGTCTATCTGGCGAGTGACCCGGACCGGGAAGGAGAGGCGATTTCCTGGCATTTGGCCCACATTTTGGGCTTGGATGAGCAGGACAAAAACCGTGTGGTATTCAATGAAATCACCAAGGATGCGGTAAAAAATGCCTTCAAGGAGCCGCGTGCTATCAACCATGACTTGGTCGATGCCCAGCAGGCCCGTCGGGTCTTGGACCGTATCGTAGGGTATTCGATTTCGCCAATCTTATGGAAAAAGGTCAAGAAAGGCTTGTCGGCAGGGCGCGTGCAATCCGTTGCCCTCAAGCTCATCATTGACCGAGAAAATGAAATCAACAATTTCAAGCCGGAAGAATACTGGACCATTGACGCTACCTTCAAAAAAGGAACGAAAAAATTCCAGGCATCATTTTATGGAGTGGACGGCAAGAAAGTCAAAATCGAAAACAATGACCAAGTCAAGGAAGTCTTGGATAGGCTAAAGGGTGATGATTTCTTGGTGGAGCAAGTCGAACGCAAGGAGCGGAGACGCAATGCGCCATTACCGTACACCACTTCCACCATGCAAATGGATGCGGCCAATAAAATCAATTTCCGTACGCGGAAGACCATGATGATTGCCCAGCAGCTTTATGAAGGGGTCAGTCTTGGAACAGGCGGCACGCAGGGTCTTATTACCTACATGCGTACCGATTCGACGCGGATTAGTCCAGTGGCTCAGGAGCAGGCTGCTGCCTTTATCACAGAGCGGTTTGGTCAAAACTATTCTAAGCATGGCAGCAAGTTCAAAAATGCCAGTGGTGCCCAAGATGCCCACGAGGCTATTCGTCCGTCCAATGTCAATCTGACCCCAGAATCCATTGCCAAATATCTGGATAAGGACCAGCTCCGTCTTTATACACTGATTTGGAATCGTTTTGTAGCCAGCCAAATGGCTGCGGCTGTATTTGACACCATGAGCGTTCGTCTAGGGAAAAATGGTGTTCTCTTTGCGGCTAATGGTAGCCAAGTCAAGTTTGACGGTTATATGGCGGTTTACAACGACTCAGACAAGAATAAAATGTTGCCGGATATGGAGCAAGGTGATACGGTTACTCGGACCGCTACCAATCCTGAGCAGCACTTTACGCAGCCACCAGCTCGCTATTCTGAGGCGACACTAATCAAGACCTTGGAAGAAAATGGTGTTGGTCGTCCATCTACCTATGCACCGACCATTGAGACCATCCAAAAACGCTATTATGTTAAACTGGCTACCAAGCGATTTGAGCCGACAGAGCTGGGCGAGATTGTCAATAAATTGATTGTTGAATTTTTCCCAGACATCGTC
The DNA here is from genome assembly GCF_043674155.1 of Streptococcus sp. A23. NCBI lineage: Bacteria > Bacillati > Bacillota > Bacilli > Lactobacillales > Streptococcaceae > Streptococcus > Streptococcus sp. A23. The sequence continues at coordinate 76,389 of NZ_JBIMJP010000002.1, forward strand.
AACGTCAAATTTACAGCCGAAATGGAGCAGAAATTGGACGACGTTGAGGTTGGAAAAGAGCAGTGGCAGAAGATTATCGATAGCTTCTACCAGCCTTTCAAGATAGAGTTGACCAAGGCTGAGGAGCAAATGGAAAAAATCCAAATCAAGGATGAGCCTGCGGGATTTGACTGTGACGTTTGTGGTCATCCCATGGTCATCAAACTGGGACGATTTGGTAAATTCTACGCATGTAGCAATTTCCCAGATTGCCGCAATACCAAGCAAATCACCAAGGAAATCGGCGTGACCTGTCCAGTCTGTCATCAGGGTCAGGTCATTGAGCGCAAGAGCAAACGCAATCGTCTTTTCTACGGTTGTGACCGTTATCCAGAATGTGAATTTACATCTTGGGATAAGCCGGTCGGTCGCGCCTGTCCAAAATGTGACCATTATCTGGTTGAGAAGAAGGTTCGTGGTGGTGGCAAGCAAGTCGTCTGCCCGAACGGTGATTATGAAGAAGAAAAGATTAAGTAAACTTTTGTAGAAATCAAATGGATGAGCCTGTCGACTTGGTGGTGAAAAGCCTCAAGCCAAGTCTGCATTTTGGTCGTCTATTCAAAGATAAAGCAAAAATCCTGTAGTTTTGATGATATGCTCCCCATATAGTGGACAGTGAAAAAACAAAAATTTTCACTAGAAACTATAAGGGGAGTGTTATTATGTCCAAAAGAAGTCCAAAATCTGTATCTGAGAAACTAGAAATAGTTCTCATTCACTTGGAAGAAAGGAAATCACTTAGTTGGTTAACTAGAAACCAAGGCATTTCTAAAGACACCCTATCGAACTGGGTTCGGAAGTACAAAGAAGCTGGTGTTTAGAGGCTAGAGTAGAGTCGTCGCTGGACGAAATATAATAAGGAACTAAAGGAACAAGCTGTTTCCGACTATCTCAATGGCCAAGGAAGTTTAAGAAGTCTCAGTGAAAAGTACGATATTTCTGACCCTTATGTTCTCAGATCCTGGCTAAAAAGTTATACTAGTGGTAAAGAACTGAAAGCTACTAGTAAAGGAATGAGACGCATGAAACAAGGACGCAAGACAACATTTGACGAACGGGTTGAGATTGTGAATTCTACTCTTGCCCACGAGAAAGATTACCAAGGGGCTGTTGAGAAGTATGGTGTTTCCTACCAACAGGTCTATTCTTGAGTCAGAAAGTTCCAGAAGGAAGGTTCTAACGGTCTCCTAGATCGTCGTGGGAAAGGCCTGGAAAGCAAGCCTAATCTGACTCCAGAAGAAGAGTTACGCCTTAAAATCAAGCAACAGGAAGAGCGGATTAAGTATCTTGAAATGGAGAACGGCCTGCTAAAAATGGTAGAAGAAATCAAACGACGAAATCGACGGTAAGACTTGGTCGCCACTTGGAAACTTTTCAAACAATTAAAGAATATGCGGATGAGCATGAAGAGGCTTCTATCAGCCGCTTGTGCCGTATTCTAAAGATATCTCGCTCAGGCTACTACAAGTGGTTGCGTCATCAAGAAACTCCTTCTGAACAAGAAAATACAAGATTGATAGATGTCATAAAGGAAGTTCATAGCCAACATAATGGTATTGTCGCTTATGTGGTTGGTCAGTTTAGTGATAATGAGTTGGTGTTAGAGACGCTTCGTAAATCTCGAAAAGCTAATCCTGATGCGACACCATTGATTCACAGCGACCGAGGTTCGCAGTATACTTCGAAAGATTATTACTGTTTAACTACCCAGTATCAGATGACACGCTCTATGTCTCGTGTTGGTAAGTGTATTGACAATGTACCAATTGAGAGTATCTTTGGGCACTTTAAGACGGAGTGCTATGATTTGAAGAAATATAAGACTTTTGAGGAGCTAGTTTTAGATATTGATGCCTACATCTATTTTTACAATCATCAACGTTTTCAAGAGCATAACAATGGCCTTGCTCCTATTGAAATGAGGAACAAGGCCGTCGTCTAATCTTTTATTATTTCATTGTCCACTTGACAGGGAGCTGTTCATGAGAACCACAGGATTTTTCATTTTATTCAGGAGAATAAATTTGGACGAGTTGACCAATTGGTCTGATGTCGTCGTCCTCAGACAAGGGAATATCATCATAGTCGGGATTAAGGGATTCGAGATAGGTTCCCTTATTTTTTTTGACAAAATTTTCGCCGTTGACCGAAAAAATTCCTACAGTGTTGAGCTCGACTTGGTGAGAGAGACGGATAAAGAGATAGTCACCGCTGGCAATGTAGGGCGCCATTGAATCTCCGACCACCTCAGCAATAGCATCGTATTCCTGTGGAGCAGGAATAGTATCAGCAGAAAAAGTGACTAGGTTATCAAAGTCGCTGTCCTGCCAATAACCGCTACCAGCAGACACCTTGCCTTGGACAGGAAGTTGGACGGTTTCTAAGTAGTCAGACAGCTTGACAACCTCACCTGACGGTGCATCTGAATCTGCCATGGTAGCTACCTGCTCAAAGCCAAAGTGAATCCATTTATCACGGTAGTCACCTACCAATATTTGGTCTAGTTCTTGCACCTGATTTGACATTTTGTAATGGAATTGGGCAAATTGTCCAGGTGTCAGGGTCAGGGCAATATCCTGGTCCTGGTCCAATTGGGCAATCAGTTCATGCACTGGGATGCCCATCCCAATCGCAATCTTTTCCAGAGTTTCCATGGTTGGTAGAAGGGGCTTCTTAGTCTTTGGATGCTGATTTTTTTCCAGCATAGAAATGTAACCCTTTGTTAGGCCGGATTTTTCCGCAAATTTATCCATTGATAGTTTTTCGTTTGTCCGGTAGTTTTTTAAAATGTCACCTAGAATCATGGCTCTCCTCCTTGATTGTTTAACTTATTTTACCATATCTTGAATAAAATATCAAGTTTTATGTTTAATACGTTTGACAAAAATCAAAAATAATGGTAAGATGATGAAAACAGAAGGATTGGAGGATAGACAAATGGAAGTTCGGAGGACTGAGATTCAGTGGGAAACCTTGTATCGGGTGTGGGAGAATTATGCTGAGCATTTTGGACTAGATACGGGTGATGTGTGTGTTGACAGCTTGTCTGAGGGTACGGCTGGCCTCATGACCATGCGCTTGCTGGCTAAATACCAGGGGAATCCAGAGGTGAGGGCTGCGATTTGGTTAGCTTCCTTTTGCCGAGATGTAATGCAGGATTATTCCTATTTGTTAAATAGCAGAGCCTATCAGTTAGTCAATCAGATATATTTTCCTGCCTTTGATTTATTCAAAGAGGATGGGCTTGCCTGGAGCAGTCATCTGAGTCGCTTGCAGCCAAAATTATTTATATCTTATCGGATATTAGAAGGGCTTGATTTGACAAACTACCAGTCTATTGTGGAGTTGGCCATGTTGCAGGCCAGTTTAACCAATCAATTTTACAATCGTTCCCTGTTGAGTCGTGTATAAGGAGAAATCAAATGAAACATCAGACTGAGTACCAGTGGGTATTGAAAAGCATGGTTGAGTATGAGAGGCGCTATGGTATTACTATCTTGCAGGAGCTGTGGTCTATGGGAGTTCGAGATGGTGAGGAAGTCAGTCGTTTGGTAGATGGTGTCATGGAAGCAACTCGAACTAAGGAAATGGTTTTGGATGTATCAGCCCTGGTCGGGCAATTTCGCTTGCAGATTGAACGGATGCGCTATCTTTATCAGACCAATCTTGGGCAGGAGGAAAGATTGGCAAGCTAGTTGGATATGAAAAGCACCTGAGAGTGCGTCCTCAAGTGCCTTGTAGGTGAATCCTATTCTGCCAGGAATCTATTTTCTTTTCTGTCAAATTTGTGCCCGCAGTACCGACAGTAGTAGTAGGTTCGGTCAGCTTCGTAGAGGGTAGCAAACCAAGCTCCTCGACTACCATTCAATAGGTGGCCCATCATAGCTGCAGTTCGAGAGTAGCGCTTTCTAGCCGGCTTGTAGGCTTGAATAGATGTGGACGAACATTCTGGACATCGGCTGGGCAGGTGGTGCTTATCATCTTCTGTCGTCGGGTGGAGCCTCCTGTATATACTGTAGGCAATGATTAGGGTAATAAGTCCAATAGGACCAATGTATTCTAGGAGATTTTTCATGTATCTTAAAATGTCTTCCAGGATTAGATTTGGCTGGGTGGTCATTCTAAGTGCGCAACTGACTTAAATATTGGTCATACTTTTCTAGAGGCACTACACCTAAGAGGCAGAGTGTTCCAATTAAGATTCCACGAAGCAGTTGCTGCTGGTTGCCTTTGGACAGCCAAACAGTGACAAATGCCGCTAACAATAGCAGAAGAAGGAAGAGGAGTTTTCTCCAAGGCTTTGGTTGAAAAAATGTTGGAGATTTAGGAGTAGCTTTCTTAGAGAAACGGACACTGTAACGAATTAAGATTCCTAAACTAATTGAAATGGAAATATACAATGAGTAGGGCATTAAGTAGATGGCTATGAAACTGTGCACTAGAAAAAGGAATAGGAGCTGACTCCAAATAGGTATGGTTAGCAATAATTTTTTCATAGTTACCCGTCCTTCCACAATGATTGACCATCACATTTTGTGTAGAAATATGTCATAGTTTTCTATGATAGTGACATTGTTTAAGAGGGTTCAAGTATAAACAAGGCTGATAGGTTATCCAGTCTTGAAATTGACTATATCATTCTCCAGAATTATTAGTTATTTGCCTTTTTGGAGGCATGAAAATGTGGGTTTCACTAAGATAAGTATAGCAAAAATTTGCTTGTTTTTCAAGGGAAATCTGGTCGAATCTCCTTTGAGGATTTAGTATAAAACCATAAGAAATTGTTATAGGATTATATGTCGTTTACCAGACATTTTTTTAGATTTATGTTAATATAGATTTGGAAGAGGATGTTATGCAAAGATGATATTCTTTTGCAAAATATAGAAAGGGGGCAAAATATGAGCAATCGTAAAGAACAAGAGGAACTCAAGTACCTCGAATCTAAGAAAGTTCTATTAGAGGCCCAGCTAGAGAACCTTCGTGACCGTAAAGGTCAGGTGGGTAAAGAAATTTCTCTGGTCTCTTCCAAACTTAATTCAGTCAATCAGAGGATCCAGGCATTGAAAGGCCGAAGCGATTTGATTGTTTCGGAACATGCAATGCTGCGTTATTTGGAGCGAGTTGAGCAGCTTGATGTTGCTATCTTGAATCGAATAATAGCTGAAGACGAGGAATTACAGAGCGTTGTAAAAACCCTTGGAAATGGGATTTTCCCAGTCAAGGGTAGGGGATTTAAACTTGTCATAAAAGACAACGTAGTTGAAACAATTACCCTTGATGATTAGTTGACTGAAATAGGTATTACCCGATAATCCATGATTATTGGGTATTTTTTCTTGTTTCTTAGAATGGTATAGTCTATAACTATAGCCTTGGATTAAAAATTTCTATTGGTCAAGCCTGTGAAAATAGAGTACAATGTTCAAAAAGAACAAAGGAGATCCCTTATGACTAGAGAATTTTCGTTTGAGACCTTGCAATTGCATGCGGGACAGGAAGTAGATGCGGCTTCAAAATCTCGTGCTGTACCAATCTATCAAACAACCTCTTATGTATTTGATGATGCCCAGGAGGCGGAAGACTTATTTGCTCTTCGCAAATTGGGAAATATCTATACTCGAATTACTAACCCTACAGTAGCAACCTTTGAGAATCGGATTGCAGCGCTAGAAGGTGGTGTTGGAGCTCTGGCTACTTCATCTGGTATGGCGGCTATCACCTATACTATATTAGCTTTGGCTCATGCCGGTAATCATATCGTAGCAGCAACAACTCTCTATGGTGGTACCTTTAATCTTTTCAAAGAAACTTTGCCACGCTATGGAATCACAACCACCTTTGTTGATATTGATGACTTCGAGGCAGTAGAAGCAGCGATTCAAGATAACACCAAACTAGTTTTTATTGAGACCTTGGGTAATCCGGTTATCAATGTTCCTGACCTTGAAAAATTGGCGGACATTGCACATAGAAATCAGATTCCACTGGTATCGGATAATACGTTTGCAACGCCATATCTCATCAATGTCTTCTCACATGGTGTAGATATTGCAGTACATTCAGCGACTAAATTTATCGGTGGACATGGTACAACAATTGGTGGTGTCATTGTTGACTCTGGTAAATTTGACTGGGCAGCATCTGGGAAGTTCCCGCAATTTGTTGAGGAAGATCCTAGCTATCACAATATCAGCTATACCCGTGATTTGGGTGCAGCAGCCTTCATTGTGGCGGTTCGTGTTCAATTGCTCCGTGACACGGGTGCAGCCCTAGCTCCATTCAACGCCTTCTTGTTGTTGCAAGGGTTAGAAACTCTTTCTCTTCGCGTTGAGCGTCATGTGTCCAATGCAGAAAAAGTCGTTGATTTCTTGCTCAATCATCCTAAGGTAGAATCCGTCAATTATCCTTCGCTGGACAATAGCCCTTACAAGGCACTGGCGGATAAGTATTTGCCAAAAGGAGTGGGGTCCATCTTCTCCTTCCAGGTAAAAGGCGGAGCCGAAGAAGCGCGTAAAGTCATTGATAGTTTGGAAATCTTCTCTAATTTGGCCAACGTTGCTGATGCTAAATCTTTGGTGGTCCACCCAGCTACTACCACACATGCTCAATTGCCAGAAGAAGCTCAGCTCGCAGCAGGTGTCACTCCAAATCAAATCCGTCTTTCAATTGGTCTCGAGAATGTAAATGACTTGATTGAAGACTTGAAGATAGCCCTAGACAGCTTATCATAAAATAGAATCGACTTGGACGATGGTTCAAGTCTTTTTTCGTAGCAAAATTCTGCCAAAATGCTTTTTTTTTTGCTAGAATGAAGATAAGTAAATAATGTTAGGAGTGATCTCGTGGAACAATTTGATTTGTTGGTTATCGGATTTGGTAAGGCAGGTAAGACCCTGGCTGGGAAGATGGCCTCACTTGGTAAAAAGGTAGCTCTTGTCGAGGAAAATCCTGCCATGTTTGGTGGAACCTGTATCAATATTGGCTGTATCCCAACCAAGACCCTCTTGGTAGCAGCAGACAAGAACTGGACTTTTGACCAGGTCATGGAGCAAAAGGAAACTATCACAACTCGTCTGCGCAATAAGAACGAGATGGTGCTGAAAGGCAGCGGTACGACTCTTATCCAAGGTTCTGCGCGTTTTACGGCTGATAAGGTGGTTGAGGTTGTGGCTGGTGATGAGCGTTTGGAAGTGACAGCTGAGACTATTGTCATTAATACTGGCGCAACATCACGTGTCCTTCCAATTCCTGGTTTGACGGAAACTGCCCATGTCTACGATAGCACGGGCATCCAGAATCTGGAAACTCGTCCTGAAACCTTGGCAGTGATCGGCGGTGGCAACATCGGTCTGGAATTTGCAGTGCTTTACAACAAACTGGGCTCCAGCGTGACGGTATTTGAAGCTGGCTCTGCTATTCTTTCAAGAGATGAGGAAGGGGTGGCAACTATGGCCAAGGGCTATATGGAAGAGGCGGGCATCCGCTTTGTGTTGGACGCAAAAATCGAGCAGGTAGCTAGCCAGGGCGAGCAAGTGGCTCTCACGGTCAACGGTGAAACCCAGGTCTTTGATGCGGTTCTCTATGCGACAGGGCGCGTGCCAAATACGGCTGATCTGGGCTTGGAAAATACGGCCATTGAGACCTTGCCAAATGGTGCTGTTAAGGTGGATGACTACTGTGAAACCACGGTTCCCGGTGTCTATGCCGTGGGCGATGTCAATGGCGGTCCACAATTCACTTACACTTCGCTAGACGACTTCCGTATCGTCTTTGGCAAGTTGACAGGGACTGGCACCTACAGCCTCAGTCAGCGCAAGTCAGTACCGACTAGCATCTTTATCGACCCAGTCCTTTCGCGTGTCGGTCTGACGGAGAAGGAAGCTCTGGCAGCAGGTTTTGAAGTGGTTGCCAATGAATTGCCAGTAGCCAATATGCCACGTGGCCATGTCAACAATGACCTTCGTGGTATCTTCAAGGTGGTCGTGGACAAGAAGACCAATCTGGTTCTTGGGGCAACGCTCTTTGGCCGCAATTCGGAAGAACTGATTAACCTGATTGCTATGGCCATTGACAACAAGATTCCATATACCTACTTCAAGACTCAAATCTTCACTCACCCAACTATGGCTGAGAACTTGAATGATGTTTTTAACTTCTAAGAACACAAACATTCAACCGTCCAAAGGGGCGGTTTTTCCATTTTCATGCTACAATAGTTCTATCAAACCTAGGAGGTTGTTTATGAAATTGAAACAGAAGTTGGCCTTGACTGCCGTTTTGGTACTTAGCCTGGTTAGCCTGTCTGCCTGTCAGTCGGTTTCCAATTGGTTCAAGAATGCCAAGGAAGAATGGATTGGTCTGGAAATGACAGTCCGCACTTTCGATGAAAATTCCCAGCTAATCGATGAAATGTCTGGTAAGTCCCTATCGATTTCGCGGAATCCTGACTTTGATTCTGTTGATGCCGAAGGCTTTTCCAATGCGGATTCGTCTGTTTTGAAAGTCACCCTCGGCAAGTACGAGATCGACCACGTAGGCTCATCGCTGATTGCAGCAGAAGAAGGGCTGGAGGACGTTTTTTCCAAGTTCCAGGACACAGTCGACATTGATGAGACGGGTCGAAATATTCCCCTGGTCAACCGCATGGTCAACCGCCTCAAAAACGAGTTTACTGGCAAGGAAAAAGTGGTCCTCATCCGCTCGCAGAACGGCACCCCTCTGGCTACCTATGCTGGTGATAAGGTCTCTCTCTATGCGTCCGATGCGCCCAAGACATCCGAGCTCCTCATTGACGGCAAGCGACTGATTATCTACCGCTGCGACTACACTATCTACGATCGTGAGCTTTTGGAGCAATAATGATTACCATTCGGAACGCAGAGATTGCAGATTCGGGAGCCCTGGTGGCCATCTACGCTCCCTATGTCGAGCAGACAGCCATTACCTTCGAGACCCAGGTGCCGACAGTCAGTGAGTTTGAGGCCCGTATCCGCAAGGTCCGAGAAAAATTTCCCTATCTTATCGCAGAAGAAGGGGGAAGGATTGTGGGCTATGCCTACGCAGGGACCTACTATGCTAGGGCAGCCTATGATTGGACAGTGGAATTATCCGTCTATCTGGACCAGTCTGCTAGAGGGAAGGGCATCGGAAGTTTGCTCTATGACCGCCTGGAGGAGGAGTTAATTGCTAGAGGATTTAAGAATTTCCTGGCCTGTATCGCCCTGCCCAATCCTGCTTCAATTGCCCTTCATGAAAAGCGGGGCTATGAGCAGGTGGCTCATTTCAAAAAAGTTGGCTATAAGTTTGACAAATGGCACGATATTATCTGGTTGCAGAAGAGTTTGGTCGAGGACAGTGAATGAAGATTGAGGAATTAGAAAAACGCCTGCGAGCAGTCGCGGACCCTAATCAGGTTCCAGCCATGGAGGCCTATATGAAGGACCATTTTCGATTTTTAGGTGTTCGGGCCCAGGTTCGCCGGCAGACAGCCAAGGAATTTTTTAAGGAATGTCAATCGGTGGGCCTTGACTGGGATTTTGTCCAAGCCTGTTGGAATCAGCCTTATCGGGAATTCCAGTATGTGGCTATTGACTACCTGGTGACCAAGAAATAGGACTTGCAGCTGGAGGATTTACCCAAGCTCAAAGAGTTGGCCCAGACCAAGTCCTGGTGGGATACGGTGGACGGTCTGGACAAGTTGGTTGGAAAGATTATCCTGGACCATCCAAAAGCTAGTCAGGTCATGCTGGATTGGAGTGTCCATGAGGATTTCTGGCTGAGACGATTGGCCATTGACCACCAGTTGTTGAGGAAGGACAAGACTGATACGGATTTGTTAGAAAAAATCCTGATAAACAATCTCAATCAGAAAGAATTTTTCATCAATAAGGCGATTGGTTGGGCTCTGCGGGATTATTCCAAGACGAATCCAGAATGGGTCAGGGCATTTATTGCTCAGCACAGAAGTCAGATGGCGGGTCTATCCATTCGCGAGGGGTCCAAGTATATCCAGAATGAATGCCTTGCATTTTTCTGAAAATCTGCTAAAATAATACCATGCGATGAGCCGAGTAGTGACTTTGTCACATTCGACGCTAGGGAGGTCTTCATTAGATTGAAACGCAGGAGCGGACCTTGGTTAGATGCTGTGAACCTTCTAACCTCATCGGAAACGATGCCCTTGCCCACCCTTGAGGTGGGCTTTTTTTGGTATAATGGAAAAAGAACCTGTATTCACAGTTCGGCACTTTTATCTAAGGCTAGTTTTCTACTACTCATCGTTAGTTTTTTAGAAATACAGTCAGTATTCCTTCAAAAAACGGTCCTAATTATCAAAAAACTATCTCTTACCTAAATGTACCTTACTTGTGAGTCCAGATTATAAAGAACAGTTCATAGACGCCAGAATTGTGTGAGGAAACCATGAAGTTATATTATTCAGACATCAGCAATGATATTACCAAGAAGTTGACCGCTTTAGCACTGGAAGAGTCCCATCGGGTTCAACGGGTATTTTACATTGCGCCCAACTCCTTGTCCTTTGAAAAGGAAAAAAAGGTCCTATCCTACCTGCCGAGAAAGGCTAGTTTATCAATCCTGGTGACCCGCTTTGCGCAAATGGCCCGTTATTTTATCTACCATGAAGAGAACAGCAAAAAAGCGTTGGATGATTTGGGCTTGTCCATGATGGTCTATCGAGTTTTAGCACAGTTTGAAGATGGTGATTTGCAGGTCTATGGCCGCTTGAAGAAGGACCCGGCATTTATTGAGCAGGTGGTCAATCTTTACAAGGAATTGCAAACCTCCAACATGCCCCTTTCTGCCTTGGAAAATCTGGAGACTTCTGCCAAGCAGGCAGATATTATCAAGATTTTGTCAGCCTTGCAGGACGTTCTCATGGACGAGGATTATGAAAATGAGACCAAGTTGGCGCAATTCAGATGGAAAGTAGAGTCAGGTCAATTGGATGACCAGCTCAGCCAGGTGGTCCTGATTGTGGACGGTTTTACGCGTTTTTCAGCTGAAGAGGAAGCCCTAATTGCCAGCCTTCATGGGCGTGTAGCGGAAATACACATTGCCAGCTATGCCAGCAAAAAAGCCTACCAGGAAACTCATCTTGAGGGGAATGTTTTTCAAGCCAGTGTTGAATTTCTCCGTCACTTGGCTTTTAGCTACCAGACCAAGCCCATTTTCATGGACGGAGTTGATCAAGGCAAGTTGACAAGGGATGATGGCGATGTTCCGAGGCCATCCCTTGCAAAACTCTCCAAAAATATTGAAAGCCAGTTTGATTATTCCAAACCTGCCTATGAGCTGACTGAAGAGGATTTGTCAGCTATTGAAATCTGGGAGGCTACCAATCAAAAGGAGGAGGTTGAAGCGGTTGCTCGTTCCATTCGTAAAAGATTGTTTGAGGGGACTCGCTATAAGGATATCCTAGTCCTGCTAGGTGATATGGATAGCTACCAACTTCAGATTGGCAAGATTTTTGATAAATATGAAATCCCCCACTATTTTGGCAGGGCTGAGGAAATGAGCCACCATCCGCTGGTGCATTTTGTGGAGTCCCTGGAGCGTCTAAAACGCTATAATTTTCGGGCGGAGGACCTGATTAACTTGCTGAAATCTGGTCTCTATGGCCAGCTGGAGCAGGGGCACCTGGACCGCTTCCACGCTTATATTACCTTTGCGGATCTCAAGGGCCAGGCTAAGTTTTCTCGTGATTTTACGGTCAATAGCAGAGCGAATTATGATTTGGAGGTTTTGAACCAGCTACGAGAGAGCATTATGGCACCTCTGACACAGTTTTTCAAGGCTCGTCCGCAATCAGGCCAATCCCTCCTAGAAAAATTCATGGAGTTTGCCCGTAGCATCAACTTGGCTGAAAATATGGCTGCCTTGTCAGAGGGACTGAGCCAGCTGCAAATTGAAAAAGAGGAAGAGGTTTGGAAGGCTTTCTGCCATATTCTGGAAGTTTTTCAACACTTGTTTGCCAAGGAAACCCTGTCGGTCGAAGATTTCCTTTCCCTACTCAAGGCGGGTATGCAATCTAGTCATTACCGGACCGTGCCAGCTACGGTGGATGTAGTGTCTGTCAAGTCCTATGATTTGATTGAACCGCATACGGCCAAGTATGTCTATGCCCTGGGGTTGAGCCAGTCGAATTTCCCAAAAGTTGCCAAGAATACAGGTATTTTGACCGACGAGGAGAAGGCCAGGATGAATGAACGTTCGGACTCCCTATCCCAGTTCCACATTCCTAGTCGGGAAAATGGCAAGAAAAACCATGCTACCTTTATGTCCTTGCTGCATTCGGCGACTGAGCATCTGGTCTTATCAGCTCCGCAATTGTACAATGAAGGTCAGGAATTAGTCTCTCCTTATCTGAAGCTATTGACGGGCTTGGGTGTGAAATCCATTGAAAAAGGTCGGAGGAAGACCCTTCTGCCAACGGATGTCGGGCATTTTAATGGTCTCCTATCCCAAGTAATTAAGCTCAATCCTGAGGAATTGGCTACAGAAGAGGATACTGATATCAAGAACTTTTGGTCGGCGGCTGTCCGTTATCTTGATAAGAAGTTAAAGCAAAAGGGCGTTACCATTCCGACAATTTCCAGCCAATTGCGCAGTCAGAAGCTGGCCAAGAAAACTCTGGCAACCCTCTATCCAGTTGACCAGCCCTTGAGGTTGTCGGTGTCTAGTTTGACGGACTTCTACAAGAATGAATACCTCTTTTTCATTAAGCATGTCCTGCGTTTGAAGGAGCAGGATTCTATTCGACCGGATGCTCGTAGCCATGGGAATTTCCTCCATCGGATTTTTGAGCGCGTGACCATGGACCACAGCAGTGCCTTCTTCGATGAAAAGTTGGAGCAGGCCATTGCAGCAACCCGTCAGGAAAAGGATTTCCAGGCCCTATACGGTGAGAATGCCGATAGTCGTTATTCGGAGCAAATTTTGTTGGACGTAGCGCGTGCAAGTTCCCTCGTTTTAAGAGGCGATAATCCTGTGCGAGTCTTGGCCAATGAAGCAGTGTTTGGTCAAAACGAGCAAGCCCATTTAGAACTAGAAGGTGGTCGTAAGCTACAAATTATCGGTAAGATTGACCGCCTGGATCAGCTGCTATCAGACCAGGCTTTGGGTGTGGTTGACTACAAGTCCAGTGCCAATAGCTTTAAGATTGACAGATTTTACAATGGCCTTAGTCCCCAGCTCATTACCTATCTGTCGGCCATTAGTCAGATGAAGGATGCTGGGCAGACAGATAAGGTATTTGGTGCCATGTATCTGCATTTGCTGGATCCCATTGTCAAATTAGCCGATACTAAGGGGCAGGACCAGGTTCTTGCCGAAGCATACAAATCCTTGGTTTATAAGGGCTTATTTATCGAAGAGGAGAGCAATCGTCTCAGCCAGCTCTATCATAAGACTAAGTCCAGTCTTTATAGTCGCGAGGAATTAGGGCTTCTAATGGCCCATAATGAGAAATTGTATCGCCAGGCAGCCAGCCGCATTTTAGAGGGGAAATTTGCCATCAATCCCTATACAGAAGATGGACGTTCCGTTGCAGGTGACCAGCTCAAGGCCATTACCGGATTTGAAGCAGACCGGCATCTGAGCCAGGCTCGTGTCTTGGTCAAGGGTGGTAGGCGAGAAGACTGGTTAGAGCGAATGAAAGGAGGGAGCCAATCGTGAGCTTTCAAGCATTTTTAACCGAAGAAGAAATCAAAGAGATTCAGGCCCAGGAACTGGCTTCCGAAAAAGACCAGAAGCGAACTCCAGAGCAGATTGAGGCCATTTACAGCCATGGGCAGAATATTTTGGTGTCCGCATCAGCGGGCTCAGGAAAAACCTTTGTCATGGTCGAGCGGATTTTGGACAAGCTCAAACGGGGTGTCCATATCGACCAGCTCTTTATCTCCACCTTCACGGTCAAGGCGGCCGGTGAATTGAAGGAGCGGATTGAGAAAAGGCTCAACACGGAAATCAAAGAGACGGTGGATGAGGACATTCGCAGGCATTTGACGGCTCAATTGGCTGAATTGGGCAATGCGGATATCGGAACCATGGACTCTTTTACCCAGAAATTGGTCACGATTTATGGCTATGAGCTGGGCGTGGCGCCCAATTTCCGTATAATGACAGATAAGAATGAGCAGGATTTGCTGAAAAATGAAGTGTTCGGTGATCTCTTTGCAGATTATCTGTCTGGAAAAGATGGCAAGTCGTTTGAGCAATTGGTTCGGAATTTCTCCGGCAACCGCAAGGATAATAAGAATTTTCGGGAATTGGTCTACCAGATCTATGACTTTAGCCAGGCAACTAGCGCACCAGACAAGTGGCTGCGGCAAAATTTGCTCAAGGGCTATCAAGTTTATAAGGACTGGGAGAGCCTGCCTAGCTCTAGCCTAACAGGTTTGCTAGCAGCCATGCTTCAGGCTGCTGATGACTTGCAGGACTTGACTGATTTGCCGGATTACAAGCAAAAAACAGCCAAGGGAGAGGATACGGCGGCCTACAAGAAGCACCAATTGATTTTCCAAAGTCTGCGCGAATGGGCCCAGGAATTTGACAGGAATATGGATGCGGCCCGCCTGCTGGAATTGACTGGCAAATTAGTGGACATCCTCCCTTCGTCCAGCGATGTCACAGTGGCTGGGGTCAAGCACCCTATCTTTAAGCAGCTCAAATCCCACTTGCAGAATCTCCAGTTTTTAGAGACAATTTTTGCCTACCAGCCCCATGTCTTGCCACTTATGAGGATTTTGCAGGAATTTGTTTGCGATTTCTCTTATCAATATTTGCAGGCCAAGATGCAGGAAAATGCTTTTGAGTTTTCTGATATCAGCCATTTAGCCATCGGTATTTTAGAAAGCAATGCGCAGATTCGCCAGCATTTCCAAGAAAAGTACCATGAGGTCATGGTGGACGAGTATCAGGATAACAACCACACCCAGGAGCGGATGTTGGACCTCTTGTCAAATGGGCACAATCGCTTTATGGTGGGAGATATCAAGCAGTCCATCTACCGTTTCCGTCAGGCGGATCCTCAGATTTTCCAAGATAAGTTCGAGCTCTACCAGGCCAATCCAGAGGCTGGCAAACTGATCCTGCTCAAGGAAAATTTCCGTAGCCGGGTAGAGGTCATCGATGCGACCAATGCTATTTTCACGCGCCTCATGGACAAGGAAGTGGGGCAAATCAAGTATGATGAGACCCATAGCCTGGTTGCTGGTAGTGAGGAGCAAGGGAAACAAGAACTCATCCTGCCCAATAATGAGATGGAGTATTTGATTTACAATACGGATATATCTGACGAGGAGCAGGAGGAGCAATCCTTTACAGCTGGCGAGGTGGAGCTGGTGGCCAAGGAAATCATTCGCCTGCATAAGCAGGAAGGAGTAGCTTTTTCAAAGATTACGCTACTGGTGCCAAGTCGGACCCGCAACGATGCTATCTTGACCAGTTTTGAAAAGCATGGTATCCCCTTGGTAGCGGATGGTGGTATGGCTTCCTATCTCAAGTCGCTGGAGGTCATGGTCATGCTGGATACCCTGCGGACCATTAACCAGCCACTCAATGATTATGCCCTGGTAGCCCTGCTCAAATCCCCTATGTTCGCATTTGATGAGGACCAGTTGGCTCGTCTGGCTCTCCAGTCAGAGTCTGGATTTTTCTACGACAAGATTCAGCTGGCTCTATCGGGTCAATCGGAGAATGCAGACTTGATTGAGCAGGATTTACTGGAAAAAGTTCAGAAGTTTGATGCCGTCTTGTCAGACTGGAGAAAATTTGCCAAGCTTCATTCCATTCACGACCTGATTTGGAAGATTTTCAATGACCGCTTTTACTATGATTATGTGGGTGCTCTGCCCAATGGTCAGAAGCGGCAGGCCAATCTTTATGCCCTGGGCTTGCGGGCCAATCAGTTTGAAAAGACAGGATTTAAGGGCTTGTCACGCTTCATCAGCATGATTGATAAGGTCCTAGCCAGCGACAATGACCTGGCCGAGGTAGAAGTGGCTGTTCCCAAGGATGCTGTCCAGCTCATGACGGTCCATAAGTCCAAGGGCTTGGAGTTCCAGTATGTCTTTCTCATGAATATGGACAAGAAGTTCAATGCCATGGAAAGTCGGGCGCCTTATATTCTCAGTCGGGAAAATGGCCTGGGCATCCAGTTTATCGCAGATATGAAAGACCAGTTTGATACGCCGCTCCTGCATGTGCGCGTGCAAATGGACACCCTTCCCTATCAGATAAATAGCCAGGAGCTGAAAATTGCCAACCTATCGGAGCAAATGCGCTTGCTCTATGTAGCCATGACCCGTGCGGAGAAAAAACTCTATCTAGTGGGCAAGGGCAGTCAGGAAAAATTAGCTACTCGCTACGATGGCAAGCGTCAAGATGGCGTTCTTGCAAGGGCCAGCAGAGAGAGCATGACCTCTTTCCAAGACTGGGTGCTAGCCATTGAGGCGGCCTTTCCAGACCAAGACCTGCATTTCAAGAAGCGCTTTATCCAAGACACTGATTTGGTATTTACTGATGAGGATAAGTTGGAAATGCCTGACAAGCAGACCAATCCTGGGGGCAAAGACCAGCGACAGTCTAAAGCTATTTCAGATACTATCAAGCAACTAAAAGGTGTCGAAGAGCTCAATCAGCGTTACAAGCCAGCTATTGATTTGCCGACCTTGCGAACGCCAAGTCAGATTAAAAAACTCTATGAGCCGGTCTTATCTGAAGAGGCCCTGGATGTGATTGAACCGAGACAGACAGAGCATTCCTTTAGCTTACCGAATTTCACTAAACACAAGCAGGTGACGGGTGCTGATATGGGGTCTGCCATCCATGAGCTCATGCAGGCTATTGATTTATCATGGCTGGTGACAGAGGATACGGTTAAAGAAGCTCTTGCCCGTGTGCAGGCTGATCAGGCTGTCAAGGACAGGATTGATACTCAGAAGATTTTGGACTTTTTTGATACAGATTTGGGACGGGAAATCTTGTCCAATACTGACAAGCTACACCGAGAGGCACCTTTTGCCAGTATCCAAAAAGATGCAACTTCTAAAGAGGAATTTGTCCTGCGTGGAATTATAGACGGCTACATCCTTTATGAGGACCATATCGTTCTGTTTGATTACAAGACCGATAAATACAAGCATCCGGAACAATTACGAGGACGTTACCGGCAACAAATGGCCCTCTACGCTGCCAGCTTGAGACAGGCCTATGCGATTGACCGAGTGGATTCATACTTAATTCTTTTGGGCGGAAATCAGATAGAGGTTTTGTCCCTCTGAAACCTGTAAAATGGAGGTGATTTATGGAACGTATATTTTTCATTATTAAACCAGATGCTGTCCAGCATGGGCTGGTGGGGCAGATGATTTCCCGCATCGAGCACCGTGGCTTTACCATTTCTGATTTGAAAATGATGACGGCGACGGAAGACTTGATTGCCGCCCACTATGACCATTTGACGGACAAACCATTTTTCCCGCAATTGGTGGACTATATGACCAGTGGACTGCTGATTGCTGGTATCGGGTTATTTGTGATATTATTGATGATGAATTGGTTGTACTTGTGGTGACTGTTGGCTATCGTCGTGATGTTTATTAAGTTTGACAGCAGCAAAAACTCTTCTGGGGTTTTTGCTTTTTTTATTCCACATTTTTCGGTAAAATAAGGAAAAGTAAAAAAGGAGTAAACACATGGGTTTGTTTTCAGGTTTGATGGGCAATGCCTCGCAGATGAATAATGACAAGGTAGAGCAAGAGTTGGCAGATATCCTTTTGGATGCGGAACAGGTAGAAATGGCCTTTAGTTTGGTTCGCGACCTAATTGTCTTTACCGAGTATCGGTTGATTTTGGTGGATAAGCAAGGTATGTCGGGCAAAAAAGTGTCCTACAAGTCCATTCCCTATCGTTCCATTTCTCGCTTTACGGTCGAAACCTCTGGACATTTTGACCTGGATGCGGAGTTGAAAATATGGATTTCTTCAGCAGCAGAGCCAGCAGAGACTCTGCAATTTAAGAGCGACAAGTCCGTCATTGCTATTCAAAAGGCCTTGGCGTCTGCTGTTTTAGGTAAATAGATAAATGTAGAAAGTGATTTTTGGGTCACTTTCTATTTTTTTATAAAAAATTTAACATTTTCCAGATTTTTTGAGAAATTTTGCGAATTGATAGGTGAAGGGATATTTTGTAATGGTCTGATTATGACAAATGTTACAAAAATATTTCAAAATATTACGTTTTTGTTTTTATTTTTACAAAACCTATGTTATAATAAAAATATATGTAAGTGAAAATAATTACAAAGGAGGATTAGAAAAATGAATAAACGTTGGTACACTAAGCAAGAGAATCGTTTCTCCATTCGCAAATATTCTGTTGGTGCAGCTTCTGTCTTGCTTGCAACCCTTTCTTTTATGTCTAGCCAAATTGCAGCTGCTGATGAGATTCAGTCAACGCCGCCTAGTGAAGAAAATCCAGTTCTTGTTAGTCCTCCGATTGTGACTAGAGAGGTAGTTGAAATTATTTCGGAGACTACAAGTGCCAGCGTGGCTACAAGCAGCCTAGGGACACAGACGGAGGCTACTGTGACTGAAGTTCCGACTGTTCAAGTACCAGTGCTTCCTAAGCAAGGGACTTATACATTTACTGAAAAGACTGGAATCAAAAATGAACCTGCTATAGCTAGCCCGGATCAATTTTATTATGATAAGGGGCAAAAGGTCATCTATGATAAGGTTATGACAGCGGATGATTATCAGTGGATTTCCTATGTTTCCTTCAGTGGTACTCGTCGTTACGCCCCTATCAATAAGCTAACAAAAACAGAACCAACGCCTACATTAGTTACTGATAAGCCTGTTGAAACTCCGGCAACCAACCAAACTCAAACCGCAGAGACTTCCCTCAAATTAGCTCCTCAAGGTAGCTACACCTTTACCGAGCGTGTAGGTGTCAAACGCGAAGCCAAAATGACCAGTCCAGATGTTGCTTTTTATGATAAGGGTATGAAGGTCAACTATGACAAGGTCATCACCGCTGACAGTCATCAGTGGTTGAGTTACATTTCCTTCGGTGGCGGCCGTTCTTATATTCCAGTGGCTAAAGTTGCACCTGTAAGCACTCCAACCGTTCACAAACCTGCTGAAACTGCCACACCTGTATCAGAACTCCCTAAAGCTGGTACTTATCGTTTTACTCAAGATATGCCTATCCGCAATCAGCCTAAAATGAGTAGCCCAGCGGAATATTTTTATCAAAAAGGTGAGAAAGTCAATTACGATTCAACACTGGTAGCGGATGACCATAATTGGATTTCTTATGTTTCTTACAATGGAACTCGTCGTTACATTGCCATTTCAAAAGTCGCTACACCAGTCACTCCGGTGGTTCAAACTCCACCAACAACCCAAACTGAAACCGCAGAAGCGTTTCTCAAACTGGCTCCACAAGGTAGTTACACCTTTACCGAGCGTGCGGGTGTTAAACGTGAAGCCAAATTGTCTAGCCCAGATGTAGCTTTTTATGATAAGGGTATGAAGGTCAATTATGACAAGATTATCACCGCCGATAATCATCAGTGGTTGAGCTACATTTCCTTCAGCGGCGGTCGTTATTATATTCCAGTGGCTAAGGTTGCACCTGTAACCACTCCAACCGTTCACAAACCTGTTGAAAGTCCAAAACCAGACAAACCAACTGTCACCCCAGTAACATCCCAAACTGAAACCTCAGAAGCGTCTCTCAAATTGGCAGCACAAGGTAGCTACACCTTTACCGAGCGTGTGGGTGTTAAACGTGAAGCCAAATTGTCTAGCCCAGATGTAGCCTTCTATGATAAGGGTATGAAAGTTAACTACGATAAAGTTATCACCGCCGATAATCATCAGTGGCTAAGCTACATTTCCTTCAGCGGCGGTCGTTCTTATATTCCAGTGGCTAAGGTTGCACCTGTAACTGTTGAAAGTCCAAAACCAGACAAACCAACTGTCACCCCAGCAACAACCCAAACTGAAACCGCAGAAGCGTCTCTCAAGCTAGCTCCGCAAGGCACCTACACCTTTACTGAGCGTGTTGGAGTAAAACGCGAAGCCAAAATGACCAGTCCAGATGTTGCCTTTTACAACAAGGGCATGAAGGTCAACTATGACAAGGTTATCACCGCCAATAATCATCAGTGGTTGAGCTACATTTCCTTCAGCGGCGGTCGTTCTTATATCCCAGTGGCTAAGCTGACTGATAAGGCTGACAAACCAGCAGTTTCAAATCTTTCGACTGAGACACAGGCAAATCAAGCCAAGCTTACCTTCAACGGTCAATACTACAGCGTTGATGGCAAGTACGGTCCAGTTATCATTGTCAATAAACAGCATGGGCTGGCTTCCACCTATAACCCAGGTGAGAATCCGACTGCTCGTAACGCTTATCAGAACTTACGCAATGACATGATTCGCCAAGGATTCAACGTTGGCAAGGCCTACAGTGGCTTCCGTAGCTATGAGACCCAGCAGTCTCTCTATCTGAACTATGTTCAACGTGATGGGCAGGCTGCGGCAGATCGTTACTCAGCTCGCCCAGGTCACAGTGAGCACCAGACTGGCTTAGCCTTTGACCTGACTGATGCTTCAGGCGCTTTATTGACAAATAGCAGAGCAGAGCAGTGGCTCAAGGACAATGCCCACAAGTATGGCTTCGTTGTTCGCTACCTACCAGGAAAAGAAGCAGTGACAGGCTACATGTCTGAGCCATGGCATCTCCGTTACGTTGGTAAGGAAGCCAAGGATATTTACCAATCTGGTCTGACTCTTGAGGAATATTACGGTATTCCAGGGGGAGATTATCAGAAGAAACAAACTGTCCAAGCTAATCAAGCTAACAGTGGTACTACAAATGTCGCTGCTCAGCCATTGCCAGCAAAAGGAACCTACCGTTTTACCAAGGGAGCAGTTGTCCGAAACGCAGCAAAATCTACGAGCCCAGCTCTTTACACCTTCGCAGCCGGTGAAAGCATCAATTACGACCGTGTGGTGAAAGAAGACGGTAAAACCTGGTTATCCTATATTGCCTATAGTGGAAATCGTCGCTATGTTCAAATTGCTTAAATGAGCTAGAACCTTTTCCAAAACTCACTTGTTCAGCATAATTCAAGTGAGTTTTTTCATCTCTTTTTACAAATGAGGCTTTTCTATGCTATACTAGTAAGGGTAAATTCGAGACGGAGGAATCATGAAAAAGGTTATTAGTTTAGTATTGTTGGTTTGTTGGTGCTTCACCCCCCTACAGTCTGTTTTGGCTGCAGAGTCAATTGTAGACATTGCCAAGGCGGCAGGTTATCCAGCTAGTGAAGAGACTGCGCCAAAGAGCTCTATTGTTATCAATGCAGACAATGGTCAGATTTTATGGGACGACAATGGAGATTTAGTGCGCGATCCAGCAAGCACGAGCAAGGTAATGGTGGTGTATTTGACTCTAGAAGCCATTAGTCAGGGAAAAATTACCCTAGACACAGAAGTGGTTGCGACAGAGCAAGACCAGGCTATTGCCCAAATCTATGCCTTGAGTAATAATAATATCCTTGCAGGTGTTAGTTACAAAGTCAGAGAGTTGCTGACTATGGCCCTGGTTCCCTCGTCCAATGTGGCGACACTGATGTTGGCACATTTGATTTTTGAAGGGGATGACGCTGGATTCCTTACATTGATGAATGATACGGCCCAGGCTCTGGGAATGAAGAATACGGTATTTTACAACGCGACGGGGGCTATTACAGAGGCCTATGAAGGTTTATATGCTCCGGAGGGAGTTGATCAAAGCCTGGCCAATGAATCAACCGCTAAGGATTTGGCTATTCTTGGCTATCATATGATTAAACGCCACCCAGAGGTTCTGGAATTCACAAATGCGACCAAGGTGACAGTCAAAGAAGGTACTCCGAATGAGGAATCGTTTGAGGCCTATAACCACTCTCTGCCTGGTGATCCTATGGGAATTGAAGGGGTAGACGGTCTGAAAACGGGCTCTAGCCCAAGTGCTGGTTACAATTCGATTGTCACTGCTAAACGGGGTGATACCCGCCTGATTACGGTAGTTCTAGGAGCGAGCGAGTGGGGCGATCCAGAGGGTGAATTTGTTCGTCATTATTATGTCAATGGCCTCTTGGAAAAAAGCTTCGCAGACTACAAACAAGCAACGGTTCTTGAACCTGGGAAACACACTGTAAATGGTGAGGAAATCCGTATTGAACAGCCCTTGACCGGTTTGGTTAAGGAGGGGGAAGAGCCAAGTCTGACGATTGAGAACAATAAGGTCATGCTTGCCAATTCTATTGATTCAAGTAAGGGAGTGGACATTGTCGAAGAAAAACCTGTGGTAGATACGGTTCTTGAAACGACTAGTTCCCTCATTTCCTCTCCGCTAATGCCTTATATCCTCTTGGGACTGGGAATTTTCTTTGGTCTGTTGGTGCTCCTTTTTATCATTTCACGCATCAAGAAAAAACGCCGGAGGGTGCGTGCTGGTGGCCGACGAGGGTCTAGATAGTAAATATGATATCGAGGGGGCTAAGTAAGCCTCCTTTTTCATCTACATGGTATAATATTCCTATGACAGTTATTGAACAGATTGAAACAGTAAAAAAAGATAAATTGGGCTTACTGACGGTGCTCTGCGGTGAGGACGTGGGTCAATACCAGATAGCCAAGGACCGCCTGCTGCAACAGTTGGAGTTTGATCCGGCGGACTTGACCTATGCTTATTTTGATATGTCTGAGGCGGATTACAGCCAGGTGGATTTAGATTTGGTGTCCCTACCCTTTTTCTCGGATGAGAAAGTGGTCATTTTGGATTATTTTGCGGATATTACGTCTGATAAAAAGCGCTATTTGACGGATGATGAGCTCAAGCTTTTTGAGGGGTATTTGGAAAATCCGGTTGAGACGACGCGTTTGGTCATCCTAGCCCCTGGTAAGCTAGATAGCAAGCGCCGTTTGGTGAAAATTCTCAAACGAGATGGACTGATTCTGGAGGCCAATCCTCTCAAGGAAAATGATTTGAAGGCTCATTTTCAGAAAGAAATTGGTCGCCTGGGGCTCAATCTAGATGCCCAGACCTATCACTATCTCTTGGTCAAATCCAATTTTGAATTTGCTGAAGTCAGTAAAAATCTAGTCTTTCTCCAATCCTATAAGGGGCAGGAGCAGATTTCACAGGCGGACATTGATGCGGCTATTCCTAAGACCCTGCAGGATAATATTTTCGACCTGACCCAGCTGGTCCTCCAGTCTAAGATGGATGAGGCAAGGAGCCTGGTGCGGGACTTACGCTTGCAAGGGGAGGATGAGATTAAACTGATTGCGATTATGCTGACCCAGTTTCGAACCTATCTGCAGGTGCAAATCATGCAGGAGCAGGGGCGGAGTGAGCAGCAGATGGTGGCGGAATTGTCTGAGATTTCGGGGCGCAAGGTCAATCCTTATCAGATTAAGTTTGCCCTGCGTGACTCAAGGCATCTGTCGGTAGGCTTTCTCAAGAAGGTGGTGCGCTTGCTGATTGAGACGGATTACCAGATAAAGACTGGAGCCATGGACAAGGATTACCTGTTTGACTTGGCCCTGCTTAAAATCGCTACGAGTTGATTTGAGGCAATGGAGATGATAAAACTTGAAAAAAAGAAGTTATAAGTTATAATAAAAATATAAAAGGAGTTAGCTCCAACTAACTCCTGCGAAAATCCGTTTAAGACGGTTATTTCTTTTTATCTGTAAGCAGGTTTAGCGCTATGACAAGTGTTAATAGGTTGATGGTAAAACCGCCAAACTCTAGCATCACTTGCAAAGCCTCTGCTGTGGACAAAAGTTGTTACTCATTTCTAATAGGATTTTATTGGCTATGTGCATAGGCATCACCGTCCTTTCAAAAATAATTAAAGGGGATTGTAGAAGCAGTCCCTATCTCCCGCCATCACAATTGTAATAACGGGTAGAAAATAGTTATTGATGTTTTACTATCTAATATACTGTCTCACTCTGCTCAAAATCGCTACGTCGTGATTTTCAGACAAATAAATTGAAAAGGCTGCCAGAAAGCGGTAAAATAAAACTATCAAATTGATAGGAGAATTCGATTATGGCAATTATTTTACCAGACCTACCTTACGCTTACGACGCTTTGGAGCCACACATTGATGCAGAGACAATGACGCTTCACCATGACAAGCACCATGCGACTTATGTGGCAAATGCCAATGCAGCGCTTGAGAAGCATCCTGAAATCGGCGAAGACTTGGAAGCTCTTCTTTCAGATGTTGAGTCTATTCCAGCGGACATCCGTCAAGCTTTGATCAACAATGGTGGTGGTCACCTCAACCACGCGCTTTTCTGGGAATTGCTTTCGCCAGAAAAAACAGAAATTTCAGCAGAATTGGCAGCGGACATCGATGCAACATTTGGTTCATTTGATGACTTCAAAGAAGCTTTCACAACTGCAGCAACAACTCGTTTTGGTTCAGGTTGGGCTTTCTTGGTTGTTAACAAAGAAGGCAAGTTGGAAGTTATTTCAACAGCCAACCAAGATACACCGATCATGCAAGGTTTGAAGCCAATCTTGGCCTTGGATGTTTGGGAACATGCCTACTACCTCAACTACCGCAACGTTCGTCCAAACTACATCAAAGCATTCTTTGAAGTCATTAACTGGGACAAAGTAAACGAGCTTTATAAAGCGGCTAAATAACAGACAGAACAAGTGGGGAAACCTGCTTGTTTTTTGTTGTATGATAGTTCATGCTCCTAGAAACAAAATATCGAATGAAATAAGAAATTCACCTCCATTTTCATAATATTTCTGATTTTTTCACTACAATTTCACATAAAGCGAACATTTATCGTTATTTTTATAAAAAACGTTGTTTTATCTTGCCTTTTGCTTAGAATAGGATTATGATAATTATATAAAAATAATATAAGAACAAGGAGTCATTCTGATGAAGAATATTCGTTTGAAGTCTAGTATCTTGGCCTTGGTAGCTGGTTTTAGTGTGGCAGCTACGCAAACCACCCTGGCAGATGAGTTGGCTGTGCAAATCATGGGTGTCAACGATTTCCACGGTGCATTGGATACAACTGGTACAGCTCGTTTGGAGGGGGAAACTGTCCGTAACGCTGGTACAGCGGCCTTGCTAGATACCTACATGGATGATGCTCAAGTAGAATTTGAAGCAGAAGCAACAGCTAAAGAAATTCCAGCGGAATCTATCCGTGTTCAGGCTGGTGATATGGTTGGTGCCAGTCCAGCCAACTCAGGCCTCTTGCAGGATGAGCCAACTGTCAAAGTCTTCAATGAAATTGGCGTTGAATACGGAACCTTGGGTAACCACGAGTTTGACGAAGGTTTGGCAGAATTCGACCGTATCGTGACTGGTCAGGCCCCAGAAGCTGGAAAATTCAACCCAATCGTGGATAGTTATGACCGCCAGGCTTCTACGCAGGAAATTGTCATCGCAAACGTGGTAGATAAGGCAACAGGCGAAATTCCATTTGGCTGGAAACCATATGCTATCAAGACCATTCCTGTTAATGACAAAGTTGCCAATATCGGCTTTATCGGTGTGGTAACAACAGAAATTCCAAACCTTGTCTTGAAGGCAAACTACGAACAATATGACTTCCTTGACGAGGCAGAAACCATTGCCAAATATTCTAAGGAATTGAACGACCAAGGTGTCAAGGCGATTGTTGTTCTTGCCCACGTTCCCGCTACAAGTAAGGAAGGTGTGGCAGCTGGTGCAGCAGCGGATATGCTGGAAAAACTCAATAGCCTCTACCTAGAAAACTCAGTGGACCTTGTCTTTGCGGGTCATAACCATGTCGCAGTAAATGGCACAGCGGGCAATACCTTGATTGTCCAAGCAACTTCACAAGGTAAGGCCTTTGCGGATGTTCGTGCTATTTATGAGACAGACATCGCAGACTTTGTGGCTATTCCAACGGCGACTATCAAGGCAGTAGCACCTGACCAAAAAACACCGTCCGCAACCATCCAGGCCATTGTCGATGAGGCAAATACCATCGTCAAACAAGTGACAGACAAGAAAATTGCGACTGCGGCGTCTACAACTGCCATTTCTCGTGATGTTAATAAATTCAATGAAAGTGCAGTCGGAAATCTGGTGACAACTGCCCAGCTGGAAATCGCTAGAAAATCTGGCTACAATGTTGATTTCGCCTTTACAAATAACGGTGGTATCCGTGCAGACTTGGCTGTTCAAGAAGATGGTACAGTGACGTGGGGTGCTGCACAGGCTGTTCAGCCATTTGGTAACATCTTGCAAGTGGTGGAAATGACTGGTGAGCAAATCTATACTGCCCTCAATGAGCAGTATGATGACACGGAAAAATATTTCTTGCAAATCTCTGGCTTGAAATATACCTACACCCATGCGGATAATCCTACAGATGAAGTGCCATACAAGGTTGTCAAAGCCTACACAGCTGATGGGCAAGAATTGGACCCAGCTAAGACCTATACCCTGGTTATCAACGACTTCCTCTTTGGTGGTGGCGATGATTTCTCTATCTTCAAGGAAGCAAAATTGATTGGGGCCATCAATCCAGATACAGAAGTCTTTGTTGAATACCTCTCAGACTTGGAAAAAGCTGGTCAGAAAATCACTGCTCAAATCGATGGTCGTAAGCAATTTATCGAGAAAGAAGAGCCAGCTCCAATTGAGGAAGAAACTTCACCGTCAGACCAAACTCCTCAAGGGGAAACAGAGAAGCCAACCCCAGAAGACCCAACTAATCCAAAACCAGAACAAAAACCAACTCGACCAACTGACCCAATCCTAGACCCAACCACAGAACAAAAACCAACTCGACCAACCGACCCAATCCTAGACCCAACCACAGAACCAAAGCCAACTCTATCTAGCAAGGAAGAGAAAACATTGCCAAACACTGGTCAATCTGACTTGACAGCTCTCCTTATCAGCTTGGGTGGATTGGTATCACTGGGTACAGCTGTTTCAATTAAGCGCAAAGAAGTTCAATAAGCTCCTTACACTTGATAGCAAGCGGGATTCAATCCTGCTTGCTTTTTGTGTATTCCTTTTCAAAATTAAAGATATTTTGATATAATGAATATAGGAGTCGCTAAAAATTAAGCTAAATGACACCGGTGTAACCACGTGGGTGTTCAATAGCCGTAGAGAAATAGGATGAGGAGTGCCATGATTACAACTGACCAGTATATGTACCTGAAAAATCATCCAAGCTTTAATCAGCTGTCCGTGGAGCATTTTGATCAGCTGGCCAAGGAAATCCGGTTTCGGAAGATTCCCAAGGGTCAGGTCATTTTCTATGCGGAAGACAAGCGTGACTATCTCTTTGTCATCGGCAAGGGTTATGCTCGGATTTAGCAGTATGATGAGACGGACACTTACAGCTACCTAGATTACATTCGGCAGGGCGGTTCATTTCCTTTTGGAGATATGTTTCAGGACAAGACCTACCATTATACGGCCATTGCCATCACGGACTTGGAGTACTTTATTATTCCTATGGCTCTTTATGAAAAGTATTCCATGCGCAATCCGAGGCAATTGGTCTATATCAACAGAAAATTGTCCAATATCCTGCGTTTTCAGGAGCTGCGTTTGCGCAATGCCATGGTGTCAAAGGCCAGTAGTCGAGTGGTTCAGGTCCTAGCCTTACTTTACTGGGATATGTGCCGGCGAGAGTCCTTGGAGGATTTACAGTTTGACATTAGTATCCAAGAGATTGCCCGCCTGGAGGCTACGACTAGGGAAACTGCTAGCCATGTCTGCAAGGAATTAAAGGAAGCTGATAAAATCGCTTACGGCCACAAGCGCCTGACCTACAAGGATGTTCCTTTCTTTCTCAAAAGTTTAAATTAGTTGATTCTCCTTCATAGACAAGTCCGTTGGGCTTGTCTTTTAGTTTTTATAAACCATTACATAAAAATAAGAAAATTTCAGTCATATTGCTTGAAAAAAATGAGGGGCAGGTTATACTGGAATAAGTGCATAGTTTAGATGTCCAAACATCCATTCTCCTGTAAATAAATTAGGAGGATGTTTTTTTATGAAACGAAAAAAATCATTCGATTGATACGCAACGAAGCAGAGATTCTCTATTCGTAAGTACCATTTCGGTGTAGCCAGTGTCTTGCTGGGTGTGGCTCTTGCGACCGTTGCGGGTGCAGAGACAGCTTCAGCAAAGTAGACTCTGCTGCAACCAACGCTGAGCTTGTAACAGCTACAGCAGAAACTCCAGTGGCTGAACCAGCTACAACTGACACAGTGACACCTGATTCAGTTGTTGAATCAGTACCAGCAGAAGTGACTGCGGAACCTGTAGTTGAAGCGACATCAGCAGTACCAACTGTTGCGAAACTACAGTTGTAGAACCTGCCCCAGTTGTGGAAGAGGTTGCCCCTGTCGTAGTACGTACAGCTCAAATTGCTTACAAGGTTGTCCAAACAGATATTGAGATAAATACGTCTTACAAGGTTGGTCAAGTAATGAATGCCTCTGTACCAACTACGGAAGCAGTAGCGAGCACAGAAGTTTCTTACACAATCGATCCTTCATAAGTAAGCTCAGGCTATGAACTTGCGGATGGCCAATTGACGACTGTTACCAAGACTATCGTTGAAGGTCAAAACAGCACAAACATCCTTGCTTTCTCAATCGTTAATAAAAAAGAAGAGCTGGCTGGATCAGCAACGACAGGCGAAGCAGCTGCGGATGGCACAACTGGCTTCCGTGCGATGACTGTTCCTGCAGATTCAACATTACCAGGTGAAGGTGGCGATGTCCCAGTTATTCCACACGTTCCAGGTTGTGTTCCGGTTGATCCAGGTACGAATGAGCCGTTGAAACCAGTAAATCCAGAAGATCCATCTAAAGGCTTCATTCCACCGGTTCCAAGCAATCCAGGTGAAGATACACATATTCCTTATGTACCAGTTAAGGATGATGGTCAACCAGGTGAGCCAGGCACTGATGATAAGCCAGGTGGACCAAATGGTGGCGATAACAACCCAGGCGGTAACAACCCAGGTGCCGACACTCCAGCACAACCATTTTCAGCTGGACAATTGCCAAACACTGGTGAATCTTCATCAGAAGCAGGTGTTCTCGGAGCAGCAATGCTGGTTGCAGCCCTTGGCCTTGCAGGCAAACGCCGTCGTCGCGAAGACTAGGCAACAACTTCCCATCTTAGCATGGGGATCATTGAGTAGAGGCAGTCAGCCCTATCTGCTGAGGGCCTCTCCTCTTGATTATATTAAGCTTCTTATGATGTGATTGGAAACGTCCTCCCTCTTAACCAATCGCATCTGTAGGAGATAGACTCTATTGTCAAAACTGACAGGAGAGTTTTTTGTTACTTTTAACAAAAAAATAAATATTGATTAAATCGCTAAAATAGTAGAAATATTGATTATTTGGCCGCATTTTTGCATAAAAATCTACCATGTCTCCTGAAAATGAGAAATTCCTCTCATATTGATTGCTAAAAACTTCATGATTGTATCCGCTTTCTTTGATAAAGTATAGGTGAACAGGCGAGGAAATACTTACTCAACCTTGCCACAAAGAAAAAAATATACAATAGGAGGTACTGAGATGTCTACACATCCAATTCACGTTTTTTCAGAGATTGGTAAACTGAAAAAAGTTATGTTGCACCGGCCAGGTAAGGAACTTGAAAACTTGATGCCGGACTATTTGGAGCGCTTCCTCTTCGATGATATTCCATTCTTAGAGGAAGCTCAGAAGGAGCACGATGCTTTTGCTCAAGCCCTGCGCGATGAAGGAGTAGAGGTTCTCTATCTGGAGCAATTGGCAGCGGAATCCTTGATTAGCCAAGAAGTTAAGGAACAATTCATTGATGAATACCTGAATGAAGCAAATATCCGCGGACGTGCAACCAAAAAAGCCATTCGCAAGATGCTCTTGGCGATTGAGGACAATCGTGAGTTGATTGAAAAGACCATGGCAGGTGTGCAGAAGTGTGAAGTGCCAGCGATGCCTGAGGAAGAAACTGGTTTGACAGACTTGGTAGAATCCAGCTATCCATTTGCCATTGACCCAATACCAAACCTTTATTTCACTCGTGACCCATTTGCGACTATTGGTAATGCAGTGTCTCTTAATCACATGTATGCGGAGACTCGTAACCGTGAAACGCTTTATGGAAAATATATTTTCACCTACCATCCTGACTATGCAGGTAAGGTGCCATTGGTTTACAATCGTGATGAAACCACTCGTATCGAGGGTGGTGACGAGCTTGTCTTGTCTAAAGACTTGTTGGCGGTTGGTATTTCTCAGCGGACAGATGCGGCTTCGATTGAAAAACTGCTCATCAATATCTTTGAACGTGGCGTTGGCTTCAAGAAAGTGATTGCCTTTGAATTTGCCAATAGCCGTAAGTTCATGCACCTGGATACGGTCTTCACCATGGTGGACTATGATAAATTTACCATTCACCCTGAGATTGAAGGAACCCTGCGTGTCTTTTCTGTGACTTATGAAAATGAAACCCTGCACATCGAAGAAGAGCATGGTGATTTAGCGGAAGTATTGGCAAGCAATCTGGGTCTTGAAAAGGTTGATTTGATTCGTTGCGGTGGCGGTGACTTGGTTGCTGCTGGTCGTGAGCAATGGAATGATGGTTCCAATACCTTGACTGTGGCACCTGGTGTGGTTGTTGTTTACAAGCGTAATACCATCACCAATGCGATTTTGGAATCCAAGGGACTTCGCTTGATTAAGGTCAGCGGTAGTGAATTGGTTCGTGGTCGTGGTGGTCCACGTTGTATGTCAATGCCGTTTGAGCGGGAAGATATTTAAGATGAAGAATGAAAAACTTGTGGTCGGCTCGCAGGCCTGGGAACGGGCATGTTCCATCTATGTACGATTCCAAGTTTTTGTCCTGGAGCGCTCGATTCATCTCGAAGATGAATTTGATGGCCATGATCAAGAAGGACGTGTCTATGCGAATCTCTTGATTGGTGAAGAACCTGTCTCAACTGGTCGCTTTCTTCCAATAGGTTCAGGGAGAGCACGGTTGACACGGATTGCTACCTTGGCCAGTCATTGGGGTAAGGGCTATGCTAGAAGTATCATCATGGCCCTGGAAGACTATGCCAGAGAGGCAGGTATTCACCACTTGGATATCCATTCGGAGCTGATGGCTAAGACCTTTTATGAGTCTTTGGGATATGTGGCCAGTTCAGAGCTTTACCAGGAAGATGGGGAATGGTGCCAGACCCTGTCAAAACGATTAGACAATGATTAGAATCTATATTCACAGCTCGGCACCTGAGCTAAGGCTAGTTTTTTACGAAATACAGCCAGTATTCCAGCAAAAAACTATCTCTTATCTACATTTACCTCACTTGTGAATACAGCTTTTTAGAAGAGGAAAGATAAATGACAAATATTTTCAAAGGAAGACATTTCCTAGCAGAAAAAGATTTTACACGTGCAGAATTGGAATGGTTGATTGATTTTGCGGCACACTTGAAGGATTTGAAACAGCGCAATATTCCGCATCGTTATTTGGAAGGGAAAAATATTGCTCTCTTGTTTGAAAAAACGTCCACTCGTACCCGTGCGGCCTTTACAGTAGCTTCCATTGACCTGGGTGCTCATCCAGAATATCTGGGTGCCAACGACATTCAATTGGGCAAGAAAGAGTCAACTGAGGACACCGCAAAAGTTTTGGGCCGGATGTTTGACGGGATTGAATTCCGTGGCTTTAGCCAAAAAATGGTCGAAGAATTGGCAGAATTCTCTGGCGTACCTGTCTGGAATGGCTTGACCGATGCTTGGCATCCAACACAGATGTTGGCCGATTATTTGACCGTCAAGGAAAACTTCGGTAAGTTGGAAGGCGTGACTTTGGTTTACTGTGGCGATGGCCGCAATAACGTTGCTAATTCTCTCTTGGTGACTGGTGCTATTCTGGGTGTTAATGTGCATATTTTCTCACCAAAAGAACTTTTCCCAGATGAAACAGTCGTGGAATTGGCGCAAGGATTTGCCAAGGAAAGTGGCGCGCGTATCCTGATTACGGATGATGCGGACGAAGCAGTTAAGGGCGCAGATGTCCTTTATACGGACGTTTGGGTGTCTATGGGTGAAGAAGCTAAGTTTGAAGAACGGGTGAAAATGCTCAAACCTTACCAAGTTAATATGGATTTGGTGAAAAGAGCTGGCAACGAAAATCTCATCTTCTTGCATTGCTTGCCTGCCTTCCACGATACCAATACCGTTTATGGCAAGGATGTGGCTGAGAAATTTGGCGTAGAAGAAATGGAAGTGACAGACGAAGTTTTCCGCAGCAAATACGCTCGTCATTTTGACCAGGCTGAAAACCGCATGCACACAATCAAAGCAGTCATGGCTGCGACCTTGGGTGATCCATTTGTGCCAAGAGTGTAATATAGAAGTATAAAATTGCTTGCTTGCCAATCTCCGAGATATTGGAGGTTGAGAAGTAGGTTGATGAAATGACAGCAGCAGTGGGTGGGCTGGCTTTTGACGAGTCAGTCCTCCCTTTAAGAGAATCGTGGAAACGGTTTCCTGAATAAAAGAGAGGAGTGATCTTGCTCTATGGCAAATCGTAAAATTGTCGTGGCTTTGGGTGGAAATGCCATTCTATCATCCGATCCATCAGCCCAAGCACAGAAGCAGGCCTTGGTTGACACAGCCAAGCACCTGGTTAAGTTGATAAAAAATGGTGATGACTTAATCATCACACACGGAAATGGTCCGCAGGTAGGCAATCTGCTGTTGCAAAATTTGGCGGCTGATTCTGAGAAAAACCCTGCCTTTCCACTGGATAGCCTGGTGGCCATGACCGAAGGCTCTATCGGCTTTTGGTTGCAAAATGCCCTGGAAAATGAGTTGGTCAAGGAAGGCATTAAGAAGGATGTCGCTTCAGTAGTGACCCAGGTCATTGTTGACAAGGCAGACCCTGCTTTTGAGAATCTGACCAAGCCAATCGGTCCCTTCTATACAGAAGAGGAAGCCAAGGCTGAAGCGGAAAAAACAGGAGCAACCTTTAAGGAAGATGCTGGTCGTGGTTGGCGCAAGGTCGTTGCCTCACCAAAACCAATTGGTATCAAGGAAATCGGCACCATCCGTACCCTCTTGGATGCAGGGGAAGTGATTATTGCTGCAGGTGGCGGTGGTATTCCGGTCATTGAGGAGGCTGATGGCACCTTGACAGGGGTAGAGGCTGTTATTGATAAGGATTTTGCCTCTCAATGTCTGGCTGAACTGGTCGATGCAGATCTCTTTATCGTCCTGACAGGTGTGGACTATGTCTATGTCAACTTTAACAAACCAAATCAAGAGAAGTTGGAGCGCGTGACGGTGGCAGAATTGGAAGAATACATCAAACAAGGCCAATTTGCACCAGGTTCTATGCTGCCTAAGGTAGAGGCGACGATTGCCTTTGTCAATCATAAGCCAAGCTCCCAAGCAGTTATCACCTCTCTTGAAAATCTCGGTGCCTTGATTGAATCAGAAAGTGGCACCATCATTGTCAAAAGTTAAGCAGTAAATGAAAAGGAAGAGAGCCTAGCCAAGGGTAATTGTGAGGACTTGATTTCGGACTATGTTATAATAACAAGGATTGATTCTGGAAATCGGACCTGCTTGTCCGAGCTTCTGGATAGAGAAAAGGGGAAGAAAGATGGACATTCAAGCCTTTGGTGTAGAAGAATGGCTCAATGAGTGGGAAACTCAAGCCAAATATGATATTGCAGGTAGTTCGATTGCTTCAATGACCTTGGAAGAGGTCTTGGCTTTGGGAGATGGCCAGGCGGTAATGGGGGATTTATTGCAAGCCAAGATGAACTACGGCTGGATAGAAGGTTCACCTGCCTTTAAGGAAGAAGTTGCCAAGTTATACGAGACAGTCAGTGTCGACTCGATTCTTCAAACCAATGGTGCGACAGGGGCCAACCACTTGGCCATCTACGCCTTGATCCAGCCAGGAGATCATGTGATTTCTCTCTATCCGTCCTACCAACAGTTGTATGATATTCCTCGTTCTTTTGGGGCGGAGGTAGACTTGTGGCGGATTGATGAGAAGCGTGATTGGTTGCCTGACTTGGAGGACTTGAAGTCCCTCCTTCGGCCAAATACCAAGATGATTTGTATCAATAATGCCAACAATCCGACGGGATCTGTTATGACTAGGGAATTTTTGGAGAAAGTGGTTGAACTGGCTCGGAGTGTGGGTGCCTATATCTTGTCAGATGAGGTCTATCAACCCTTGGAAGAAGGGATGGATGTGCCTGCCATCGTTGATTTGTACGAAAAGGGCATTTCGACCAATAGCCTGTCTAAGACCTATTCCATTCCTGGGATTCGGGTCGGTTGGGTGGCAGCCAACAAGGAATTGTCGGATTTGTTTCGCAAATATCGAGATTACACCATGATTTGTGCTGGTGTGATTGATGATGCCTTGGCGACTCATGTATTGAAAAATAAGGCAGCCATCCTGGAGCGCAATCGCCGTCTGGTAGAAGGCAATCTGCGGATTCTCCAGGATTGGGTAGAACATGAGCCCCATGTGCAACTGGTCTTTCCAAAACAGGTATCAACTTCCTTTATTCGATTGGATATTCCAGAAGATACGGAGAGTTTCTGCCTCCGTATCTTGCAGGAGGAGGGGGTCTTGCTGGTACCGGGCAATCGCTTTGATATGCCGGGCTATGCGCGACTGGGCTATTGTACCCATCGGTCGATTCTCCAAGAAGGCTTAAAGCGCCTGTCTGCCTTCCTGCGTCAGTTTGACGACCTGGATTAACTTTATTCATTTACTTGCTCAAACCTCTTTTGATAAAAGGCTTGGCGATTAGCTTAGAAATCTATTTTCTAAGTCTAAGATTGTTCCAGCCTGTGTATTTGTATGTAGGAATCTGTATTCACAGAGCAGTGCATTTGGCTATGACTGGTTTTCTGTCAATCATCCTAGTTTTTTCAGAATATCTTGTATTCTTGAAGAAATTATCTTGATAAGAAAAACTTTCTGGTCTAAATGTTCCTTGCTTGTGAATAGAGCTTCTAAGTGTTTTTCCTGTGAAAAACAATCATGTAAAAATATATTAGGAGGTTTTTTGCCATGAGCGAAAAAGTAAAAAAAGGCTTTAAAATGCCTTCATCTTACACTATACTCATGCTCATTATTGCCGCGATGGCAGTGATGACCTGGATTATTCCTGCGGGTCAATATCAGGTTGATGATGCGGGAAACTTTATCACAGGCACCTATGAAGCTGTGGACTCAAATCCGCAGGGTATTTGGGATGTCTTTATGGCTCCGGTTCGGGCTATGCTGGGCCACGGAGCAACATCAGCTGCCATTAATGTCTCCTTCTTCATCTTGATGGTGGGGGCTTTCCTGGGAGTTGTGAATGAAACTGGAGCGCTGGACGTAGGGATTGCCTCTATCGTGAAGCACTTCAAGGGCCGTGAAAAATGGTTGATTTACATCCTTATGTTCCTCTTTGCCCTGGGTGGTTCGACCTATGGTATGGGTGAGGAAACCATGGCCTTCTTCCCTCTGTTAATTCCGGTTATGATGGCGGTTGGCTATGATAGTCTGACTGGTGTTGCCATTATCCTCTTGGGTTCACAGATTGGCTGTTTGGCTTCAACGGTCAACCCATTTGCGACTGGTGTGGCATCAGCGGCAGCAGGGGTTTCCATCGCAGATGGTATGATCTGGCGGATTGTATTTTTCATCGTTATCCTCGGTTTAGGCATGTTCTTTGTGGCATCTTATGCGGAAAAAGTGAAAAAGGATCCTACCAAATCACTGGTCTACAACCAGCGTGAAGCAGACATGGAGCATTTCAATGTTAATGCCGACCGTGAGGTCAATAATACCTTGACACCTGCCCAAAAACGCGTGCTGATCCTCTTCTTCCTAACCTTTGTCTTCATGATTTTGAGTTTCATTCCTTGGGAAGACTTGGGCGTGAATTTCTTTACAGATATCAAAGAATGGCTGATTTCCATTCCAGTTCTTGGTCAAATTGTGGGGATTACGACCTATCCATTTGGATGGTGGTACTTCCCAGAAGGTGCTATGCTCTTTGGTGTAGCCGGTGTTATGATTGGTGTTGTCTACGGAATGGAAGAAGAACGCCTGGTCAAATCCTTCTTGAATGGTGCAGCCGACCTGCTCAGCGTTGCCTTGATTTGTGCGGTGGCGCGTGGTATCCAGGTCATTATGAACGATGGTATGATTACAGCTACCATCCTCAACTGGGGTGAAGTTGGTCTGCAAGGCCTATCTCCTCAAGTCTTTATCATCCTGACCTATCTCTTCTATCTGCCAATGTCCTTCTTGATTCCATCAACTTCAGGTTTGGCAGGAGCTTCTATGGGTATCATGGCTCCTTTGGGCGAATTTGTCAATGTGCCTGCTAGCTTGATTATCACAGCCTTCCAGGCAGCGTCTGGTGTCCTTAACCTGGTAGCACCGACATCTGGTATTGTAATGGGTGCCCTGGCTCTAGGACGTATCGAAATTGGTATCTGGTACAAATACGTTGGTAAATTGATTGCCGCTATCATTGTGGCTTCCATCCTCATTCTGGCAGTAGCAACCTTCTTTTAGACTAGGCAATATAGCCAACTACCCATGAATGTTTTCCGACTATCGGATAGAATGGAGGTATTGAGGTGACAAGGAATTTTATCAGAGAGGAAGACAAGCAGGCTTGTCTAGCGGCCATTCAAGATTTGGTCGCCTTCCCCTCTATTTTACAAGAACATCAAACCAAGACACCATTTGGTCAACCGATTCAGGATGCCTTAGAATTTACCCTGGACTTCTGTCGTCAGCTAGGCTTTTCAACCTATCTGGACCCGGCAGGTTATTACGGCTATGCTGAGGTGGGGCAGGGTCAGGAACTTTTAGCCATTCTCTGTCATTTGGATGTGGTGCCGGCTGGTGACCTGACCAAGTGGAAGACGCCCCCTTTTGAGGCTGTGATAAAGGACGGTCTCATGATTGGGCGGGGGGTGCAGGATGACAAGGGACCATCCATGGCTGCGCTCTTTGCGGTCAAGGCCCTGATGGATGCTGGTGTGACCTTTACCAAACGTGTGCGTTTTATCTTCGGAACGGATGAGGAAACGCTCTGGCGTTGTCTCCATCGCTACAATCAGCTGGAAGAAGAGGCCACAATGGGCTTTGCACCGGATTCATCCTTCCCGCTAACCTATGCTGAAAAGGGGCTCTTGCAGGCCAAACTCCATGGTCCAGGTCAGGGAGATTTGCACCTGGAGGCTGGGACGGCCTACAATGTCGTACCGGCTAAGGCTTGCTATTCTGGCCATCTCCTGGACAGCGTTATTGCTGAGTTGAAGCAATTGGGCTTTGATTATGAAATGGATGACGACAGGGTTGTCGTACTCGGTCTGTCCAAACACGCCAAGGATGCGGCCCAGGGTGTCAATGCCATTGTGCGCTTGGCCAAGGCTCTGGATAAGTTTGAGCAGCACCCAGCTTTGGACTTCATTGCCAATACGATTGGAGAGGACGCGACGGCTCAGGGCTTATTTGGAGATGTAAGTGATGAGCCGTCTGGTGCTCTGAGTTTCAATATTGCGGGTCTGACCATCGATTCCCACCGGTCTGAAATTCGTCTGGATATTCGCATTCCAGTCCTGGCAGATAAGGACCAGCTGGTGGAGACTCTGTCTGTTAAGGCAGCAGCTTTGGGTTTGACCTATGAGGAATTTGACTATCTCCCATCCCTTTATGTCCCTCTGGACAGCCAGCTAGTGACTACGCTGATGGCTGTTTATCAGGAAAAAACAGGTGATTTAGACAGTCAGCCCATCTCATCTGGAGGAGCAACCTTCGCTCGGACCATGCCAAATTGTGTGGCCTTTGGGGCTTGCTTCCCATCAACGCCACAAACTGAGCATCAAGAAAATGAACGAATGCCCCTGGGAGACTTGTATAAGACCATGGACATCTATGCTGAGGCGGTCTATCGCCTAGCAGGTTCTGATCAATAGAAGTTGGAAAGGTATCAGCTTCTAGTAGCTGATTGGAATTCCACTTCCAAATTGTGTTCTTATCAAAACCTGTGTCTGCTGGCTCTATGTGGATACAGGTTATTTTTTGCACTGATTTCAGAATGGAGGAAATCATGAAGAAAAAGTTATCGGCTATACTGTTGCTTTTGTGCAGTAGTCTATGGATTGGTCAGCCAATCGTGTCAGCCTGCACGGGTTTTGTCATCGGTAAGGACCTGACCACAGATGGTTCCTGGCTTTATGGACGGACAGAAGACCTGGAACCAAATCACAATAAGACCTTCCGCGTTTATCCACGGACGGAAAATGAGCAAGGGGCCAAGTGGGAAGACCAGTCTAATGGTTTTACCTATCCTTTGCCAGCAGTATCTCACAAATACACAGCGGTACCCGATGTTACTCCGGAGTACGGTGTCTACGACGAGGCTGGTTTTAATGAACATGGCCTGTCCATTTCAGCGACCGTTTCTGCAACGGCAAATGATGATATTCTAAAATTGGATCCCTATGTAGAAGATGGATTGGCAGAATCTTCCATGACCAGTATTGTTCTCCAATATGCTAAAACGGCCCGTGAAGCTGTAGACCTGGTCGCAAAAATTGTGACTGAAAAGGGCTCAGCAGAAGGGAATATTGTCCTCTTTGCGGACAAGGAAGGCATCTGGTATATGGAAATCTTGTCTGGTCACCAGTATGTAGCAATCAAATTCCCAGCAGATAAGTTTGCTGTCTTTCCAAATACCTTCTATCTAGGTCATATTGATTTTTCGGATAAGGAGGGCGTGATTACTTCTGACAATGTCAAAGGTTTGGCGGAAGAAGCAGGTACCTACAAGGAAGTGGACGGTCAGTTTCATATTGCCCAATCCTACAATCCACCGCTATCAGATGCCAACCGTTCGCGGTCATTTTCAGGCATCAAGTCATTGGACCCGGATTCCAAGGTGACCTACGAAGATGATTACTATGAATTATTGCACACGACGGATAAAAAATTGGGCTTGGAAGATGCTATGGCCTTGCAGCGAAACCGTTTTGAAGGCTTGGATTTGAAACCTCTGGACCAAATGGAATTGGACGGTAAGGGCAAGCCTGAGAATAAGAATGCTATCGATGGCTATGCCTATCCGATTTCTAATGAAAATGTCATGGAGGCCCATATCTTCCAGCTCAAGGATGAATTGCCTGTAGAAGTCGGTGGTGGAGTGATGTGGTTAGCCATGGGAAGTCCGCGCAATGCACCTTATCTACCGTATTTTGGTAATATCACAGACACCTATAAGGCCTATCAGGACACCAGCACAGAATACAGTGCGGATTCTTGGTACTGGGTAATTTCTCATATCAACGATATGGTGGCTCAATATCCAGATGAATTTGGTACGGAAGTCATTGACCAAGTCAAGAGTCTGGAAGCGGACTGGATCAAGGAACAGGATGTATTGAACCAGGAAATCATTTCCCTAGTAGCTGAAAATCCTGAAGAGGCAAGCAAGCACGCCACTGAAACCAGTATCAAGCGGGCGGAAACAACCTTTGCCCGTCTGAAAGAGATTGAGAAGGACTTGGAGGCGCGTGTCGCTACTCTAGAAGCAGAAGCAGCGCCTGAGAAAAAAGAAGAGACCAGTGAGGAAAAATCATCTTCTATGAATGTCCTTCCTTACGCCCTACTGGGCCTTGCTGCAGTTGCCAGCGCAGTTTATTTGTTCAAAAAGAAAAATACAAAATAATCTATTTTGAACTAGTCTGAAATAGGTATCTTATAAAAGAAACTCCTAGCTCACTTGGAACTAGGAGTTTTTGTCACTTACTTGGAAAAGAAGAAGGGTGGCGTGTAGTGCTTGAGCTCTTCAAAGCAGGCCAGCGCTGCTTCCTCGTCCTGACAGATAATCAGGCAAACATCGTCTCCGCAGACGGTTGCAATGATTTCAGGAATTTCCATGGCATCTAGGATAGAGCCAAAGGTTCCGGCCAGACCAGGTAGGGTCTTCAGAACCACCTGGTGTTGCACGGGTTTCAAAACGACCAGAGCGTCCTCCATATAG
This sequence comes from Streptococcus sp. A23, assembly GCF_043674155.1. NCBI lineage: Bacteria > Bacillati > Bacillota > Bacilli > Lactobacillales > Streptococcaceae > Streptococcus > Streptococcus sp. A23. Next base: position 116,598 of record NZ_JBIMJP010000002.1, read on the forward strand.
AGGCGGAGCCGCTTTTCCCACCGAGATGGCGCTATCGGATTGATGATATAGTGGGCGGAGTTTGCTTCATTGACCTTAACAAGATTGAGCTGTTTGATATCGCGCGACAGGGTGGACTGGGTGACCGTCACACCGTTGGTCTCTAGCAAATCTTGTAACTCCTGTTGGGTGTGGATTTTCTTTTCCAGGACCAGGGAGAGGATGAGTTGGTGCCGACTTTCAATCTTATTCATTGCAAACTCCTTTATACAGTGCAATCCTTATTGGATAAACATGGCATCGCCAAAACTGAAGAAGCGGTATTGGTGGTCTACGGCGTGTTTATAAGCTTCCAAGACAAATTCCCGGCCGGCAAAGGCAGATACCAGCATGACCAGGGTTGATTTGGGTAGGTGGAAGTTGGTAGAAAAGGCATCGACAATGCGGAACTGGTAGCCGGGCTTGATGAAAATATTGGTCCAGCCAGAGTCAGCTTCCAGTCGGCCGTCAAATTTATTGCCGATGGTTTCAAGGGTGCGAATCGAGGTGGTGCCGACAGCGACAATGCGTCCGCCAGCAGCCTTGACCTGGTTGAGTATCGTTGCAGCCTCGGCCGTCAAGGTATAGAATTCTGAGTGCATCTCATGCTCATCCAGATTATCAGCTGATACTGGTCTAAAGGTTCCCAATCCCACATGGAGGGTCAGATAGACTAGCTTGACACCCTTGGCCTCGATTTTTTGGAGCAATTCTTCTGTGAAATGGAGACCAGCTGTCGGTGCCGCCGCGGAGCCATTTTCCTTGGCATAGACGGTCTGGTAGCGGTCGCGGTCTTCTAGGGTCTCATGGATATAGGGCGGAAGTGGCATTTCTCCCAGGCTTTCTAAGACTTCTAGGAAAATGCCCTCGTAGGCAAATTCGACGATGCGACCACCGTGTTCCAATTCCTGGGTCACTGTTGCGGTCAATCTGCCGTCTCCAAAGGCGACAGTAGCACCGACCTTGAGCCGCTTAGCTGGCTTAGCAAGAACTTCCCACTGGTCACCCTGGGTATTTTTCAGGAGCAAAAATTCCACATGACCACCAGTCTCAGGCTTAAAGCCGTGGAGACGGGCCGGTAGGACACGGGTATTGTTCATAACCAGGGCATCGCCGGGATTGAGCTGGTCGATGATGTGGTCAAAATGGCTGTCCACCATGGTCTGTTTTTCCCTATCCAGGATGAGCAGGCGGGAGCTGTCCCGTTTTTCAAGAGGGACTTGAGCAATTAGCTCTTCGGGTAATTCAAAATCAAAATCTGTTGTTTTCATATCAACTCCTTACAAAAAAATAGCGTATAAAAAGTAGGCTAGAACTAAAAATGGTGATGCAATCAATAGTCCACCAATCCCATAGAGAATACGCTTGAGCAGGACTTGATTTTTCACAAAATACCCAATCAGACAGAGGATATTTCCCAGAAAAAATAGAATGAGTAAATCTTTTAACATACCTTCATTATAGCATTTTTAGGGGGAATAGGCTAGCAGGATGGGAATTGTAAGCAAGATGACTTGACAAAAATTGGTATATACCATATAATAAAATTAGGAAAACGGTCTATACCAAAAAGGAGGTTACCATGAAAGTTCATGTAGTCCAAAATCAAGCAGAAGGCGCAGCTTTGGCCTTCAATTTATTAAAAGAAAAATTAGCCGGCGGTGCCAAGGTCCTCGGTTTGGCAACAGGTTCCAGTCCTCTGGAATTTTACAAACTCATCCGCGAGAGCGACCTGGACTTTTCTGACCTGATCTCGGTCAATCTGGACGAATATGTCGGGCTAGGCGAGGAAAGTAATCAGTCCTATATCTATTTTATGAAGGAACAACTCTTCAATAGCAAACCCTTCAAGCAGTCCTACCTGCCAAATGGATTGGCTGAGGATGCGGCAGCTGAAACAGCCCGCTACAATCAAATTTTGGCAGACAAACCCATCGATTTTCAAATCCTGGGTATCGGTCGCAACGGCCACATCGGCTTCAATGAACCAGGGGCGCCCTTTGACGGTCAGACTCACTTGGTTGATTTGGCTCCTTCGACCATCGAGGCCAACAGTCGCTTCTTTGAGACCATTGAGGAAGTGCCAAAACAGGCTATTTCCATGGGGATTGCTAACATCATGGCGGCAAAAACCATTGTCCTCATGGCCTATGGACCTGAAAAAGCCGACGCCATCAAGGCAACAGTGGAAGGGCCAGTGACCACAGATGTCCCTGCCAGCGTCCTTCAGAACCACGAGGATGTAGTCCTCATCGTGGACCAGGCAGCAGCCAGTAAATTAGCATAACAGACAAAACCGACTACCATTTTTGGCAGTCGGTTTTTTAGGATTCAAGGTCAGCTTCTACACGATTGCGGTGGCGGAAAGAGATGACGAGCATCATAAATGAACTAGCAACCAGTATAGCGGCAATCAAGGTTAGATAGTGGTGGAAGGCTATCAGAAGAATGATGGTGCTGAATACCAGAATGGCATATTGAAGCCAAACCATTTTATTCAGTCGATAAAGGTCTTGGTTGTAGCGACTGGTCATTAGGATTCCTAGATAGTAGAGGAAGTAACCAATGAGTAGGAAAGGCAAACCCAAACTAGCGTGCTCACCCGGTAAAACCTCCACAGCAACTGTAAAAAAGTTGAGGCCTAAAACCAGTACCATATGGGCATAGAGTAAGGTGGCTACATTTGTCTTTTGATGGTGATTGATATTGAGATAGGTTTGCGAAATGTAAAACATAAAGGAGAACGCCATTGCCAAGAAGAAGAGAACACTAGTGAGCAGATGCGTCTGAATCGGATAATTCTTCAAAATCGCAATGACCGTTTCACCAAAGGTAATAATGGTAATCAACTGACACCGTTCAACGATGTGAGGAAAGTTCATAGCATCGTGACTGAGTTTGTCCTTGAAGAAATAGGAAATAATATACGGGAGATATAAAAGCAAGAGGCTCTTTTCATCATAGGTCCAGAAATTAAAGTAAATAGCTACCGAAGTCAAGAAAAATACCAGCACATAAATCCCAAATATATAGAGACTATTTTTTATATCTGCCGTAAAACCGATTTTCCGACCACGAAGGTAGTACTGCAAGCAAAGTATCGAATATGACAGGGTCAAAAAGATGGTAAATGGTAGGGCGGTCGCTTCAAAATCATGGCTAAAGGTTAGAGACAGTTGTCCCACCACAAACATGGACGCAATAATCGTGTTAATATCCAACAAATCCCGTTCACCATATTTGTTGAGGTAAATCGTCTCATTAATCCACAAGGTCATAATAATCAGGTTGGCAGTGATAAAAGTAGAATTTCCCTGAGACCGATATGGTCACCGTGCAAGAGTCCAGTCAGTGAAGAAGTGGCCAGGACAAAGACCAAATCATAAAATAATTCATAGTTGGATACGCGTTTTGCGATAATTTCAGACATGTCAATCTCCTTTTAAAAGAATCTGAACTATTATACCATACGAAAAGGGAGGATATCATCTCCCTTTATATCTTATAGTGTCCAGTCCAAATCAGGTCCGACAGGGACAATGCCTGTTGGATTGATGGTCTTGTGGCTACCGTAATAGTGCTGTTTGATATGGTTAAAGTCAACCGTTTCTGCGATACCAGCATGGTTGTAAATCCGCTTGGTATAATCCCACAAGTTTGGATAGTCCACCAAGGCCTTGATATTGCATTTGAAATGTCCAAAGTATACAGGGTCAAATCGCACCAAGGTGGTAAAGAGACGCAGGTCAGCCTCGGTTAATTGATTGCCAACTAGATAGTCCTTATCTACTAAATGTTCTTCCAATTTCTCCAAGGCAGCAAAGAGATTTTTGACTTCTTTTTCATAGACTGCTTGATTGGTTGAAAAGCCTGCCTTGTAAACGCCGTTGTTGATGTTTGGATAGACAAAGTCATTCATGGCATCAATCTCAGCCTGCAAGTCTGCTGGATAATAATCATCATGATTGCCCGTAATGTCATTGAAGGCAGTATTGAACATCCGCATAATCTCAGCAGACTCATTGCTGACGATGGTGTTGGATATTTTATCCCAAAGAACAGGCACTGTCACACGGCCAGTGTAATGCAGATCAGCCTTCAAATAGACCTGATAGAGATAGTCGCTGTTAAAGAGGGGATCCTTGATAACACCAGGTCCATCTTCAAAGGTCCAGCCATTTTCTAACATGAGTGGATGAACGACAGACAGGGAAATATGGTCTTCCAAGCCCTTCAATTTACGCATAATCAAGGTCCGACTAGCCCAAGGACAAGCCAGAGAAATATAGAGGTGGTAGCGACCAGACTCAGCCTTGAAACCAGCTTTTCCTGTCGGACCAGCCTGACCATCAGGTGTAATCCAGTTGCGAAATTGTGTGACTGTACGAACAAACTTGCCACCTGTAGACTTGGTATCATACCACTGATCTACCCATTTTCCATCTTGTAAAAGTCCCATGAATTTTCTCCCTTACTGAAAAAATGGGAAATCCAATAGGATGATTGGATTCCCTTTGTAAAAAAATATATCACTAACTAGTATTATAAACCTTTTTCAAAAAGAGTCAAGCTATATGATTTGTGATACAATAGTCCCATGAGATTAGACAAGTGTATGGAGGTGGCCAAGATTGGTTCCCGCAAGCAAGTAAAGAAATTATTCAAGGCCCAGCAGATATGGATTGACGATCAACCTGCTCATTCTCTCAGCCAGATTGTGGACCCAGCTCTGCAGGAAATTGTTATCCAAGGAAAACAGATAGCATTGGCAGGCGCTAGCTATTTTCTTCTTCACAAGCCGGCCGGAGTAGTATCAGCTGTGACGGATAGCCAGCATCAGACGGTCATCGACTGCATTCAGCCAGAGGATCGGGCGACTGGGCTATATCCAGTGGGGCGTTTGGATAGGGACACGGAAGGCCTGGTCCTCATCACCAACAATGGACCTCTAGGCTTTCGGATGCTTCATCCCAAGCACCATGTGGATAAGGTCTATTACGTGGAGGTCAACGGTCCCTTGGAACCAGATGCTCCAGCCTTTTTTGCCCAAGGTGTTCGCTTTTTGGATGGCACCCGCTGTCAACCTGCAGACTTGACCATTTTAGAGACTTCTATGGAACAGAGCAGAGTGACCATCAAGCTGTCCGAGGGCAAGTTTCATCAGGTCAAGAAAATGTTTTTATCCTATGGAGTCAAGGTGACTTATCTGCGACGGATCAGTTTTGGCGGCTTCGCTTTAGGAGATTTACCTCTGGGTCAATACAGAACCTTAACCCAAACAGAAATCCAACATTTACTGACCTATTTCGATTGAGGAGAAAAGTATGAATCTATACGATTTTTCAGTGAAGAAAATGGACGGCAGCCAGCAAGACCTGTCTGATTTTGCTGGTCAAGTCTTGCTGGTAGTCAATACGGCACCGGGATGTGGTCTGGCACCCCAGTATAAGGAATTGCAGGAATTGTACGAAAGCTACAAAGATGAAGGATTTGTGGTTCTGGATTTTCCCTGCAATCAGTTTGCTAATCAAGCTAGTGGAACGGACCGAGAAATTCACCAAGCCTGTAGTCTAAATTTTGGTACGACCTTCCCTCGTTTCGCAAAAATCAAGGTTAATGGTCCCGAGGCGGATCCGCTCTATCAATGGCTGAAAAAAGAAAAATCCAGCCTTTTGGGCAAGAGCATTGAATGGAATTTTACCAAATTTTTGATTGACAGACAGGGGCGGGTTGTTAAGCGCTATCTGCCGATAACTCCACCTAGCAAGTTGAAAAAGGACATCGAAAAATTGCTGAAAATAAGAGCCTAGGTCTTTCCCGGGCTCTTATTATTTATAGATATTTCCGTGCAACTTCCAAGTCGCCGTCGTAAGGAGCATGCTCTCCATTGACAATCTGGTAGGCATCGGCGCCTTTCCCTGCGATAATGACCGCATCTTGACCACCAGTCGTTTGGCTCATGGCTTTTGCAATGGCTTCTTCACGGTCCAAGATAAAGTCGCTGGGTCTAGTCATGTAGGAACGAATTTCTGCGGCAATGGCAGCAGGATCTTCTCGGTTAGGGTCGTCTGCTGTCAAGATGACTTCAATCTGCGGATAGTTGTTGAGGAGGAGACCGAAGTCCTTGCGGCGGCTTTCTCCCTTGTTACCAGGAGCTCCTAAAATTAAGATAACCTTGCCAGTCTGGTGTTCCAAGACGACATCGATTAACTTTTTCACGCTATCGCCGTTATGGGCGTAGTCCACGAAGACCTTGGCACCGTTTTGCTGGGTTAGGACTTCCATGCGGCCAGGGACATTGGTTTGGGCAATCCCTGTGTGAATATCTTCCAGACTTGCACCCAAGCGGAGACAGGCTAGACCGGCTGCGATGGCATTTTCTTGGTTGAAGCCACCGATCAGCTGGATGTCGTAATTGCCAGCTAATTTGCCGGTCACTGTGAAGTCAAAACCTGCTGACTGGCTAATTTGGTTTTCAGAAGTTGGTCCATAAAAGTCATGATCTTTGGAGCTGACTTGCTCTTTCACGACTTCAAAATGGTCCATTCCAGCATTGACAATGACTGCTCTGCTATTGTCCATCAAAAGTCGCTTATGGTAGAAGTAGTCCTCAAAAGTGGGGTGCTCAATGGGACCGATATGGTCGGGGCTGATGTTGAGAAAAACGCCGACATCAAAGGTCAGCCCGTAAACCCGCTTGACCAGATAGGCCTGGCTGGACACCTCCATAATCAAGTGGGTCATGCCGTTCTTGACCGCCTCCGCCATCATGGCAAAGAGGTCCAGGCTTTCAGGTGTGGTCAGGGCAGATTTGAAGAAGGTTTTACCGTCTAGCGTGGTGTTCATGGTCGAAAGCATGGCAGGCTTGTGGTTGATTTTAAGAATGTTAAAAGCAAAATAAGCCGCCGTTGTCTTACCCTTGGTGCCGGTGAAGGCCAGGAGTTTGAGCTGTTTCTGGGGATGACCATGAAATTCCATAGCAATCAGGCTCATGGCCTGCTTGATGTCATGGACGATGATAGCAGGAATGCCGACCGCATAGTCGATTTCAGACACGTAAAAAGCCAGCCCATCCTCGATAGCTTTTTCCAGAAATTCTTTCTTAAAGGCCAAACCCTTGGCAAAAAAGAGGGTCGTTGGGCTAACAGTCCGGCTGTCATAGCTGAGAGCGTCAAACTGGACATCCGTCCAAGTGTTATCAATCTGATTATTTTGTTTGATCTGGCGGAAGTTGTCATCCGCTTTTAAGATGTCTACTACACGTTCAATTTTTATCATGTTTCTATTGTAAACCTATCAGTGACATTTGACAAGTCAGGACAAGAAAACCCTCTGGGAAATGCACGAGAGGGCAAGTAACTAGGCAATGAATTCTAACCAGAATCCCAAGAAGACGATTCCGACACAAAGATAAATCAACCAATCCTTTTTCAGATTGCCCTTCTTGGAAAAGAAGGATTGGTAGAGAGTGAAAGGAATCAAAATCGGTTGTAAGTATATCCACCAGTTATATTCATTGTCCAAAATAGCTCCCAAACTATATAGTATCAAGCAAATGGCCATGTAAAAATCCAGGCTGCGGTAAAACTGTTTGTTAAACTGTTTGAACATCCTAGTAGCCCCTATATATCACGATAGCACCAAGCCACAGAAGTAGCAAGGCAATGACAAGCCAAATGGTTCTGGTTTTCGAAAAGCGATGCTTGGGCTTGAAAAAGGCCCGATAAGCATGAATGAGCAGAGTCAGAGATAAAAACAGATTTAAAGGCAGGTACTGACTTTCCGGGTAACTAAGCCAGATATGTCCAATCTGAATCATCCAGAAAATCAACCAGTAAAACTCCGAATAGCGATAAAAATCTTTTTGGAATGTCATAGGAACCTCCTTTGAAAGCTCTTTCACAAGTATAGTATATCAATTCTTAAGGATGTTGTCCAGGATTTTTATGTAAATGTTCACAGGGTGTTATAGCTAAAAACTATAAGAAAGCTCTAGTTTTTCCTATAGGAAATCTTCGGTTTCTTTCTCAAAAATAAGCCAATTTCTGCTAGACTAGTAGATATAGAAACGAGGTAGAGAAGATGACAGAATTAAAAATAGATACGATTTTGGCCCGGACGGGCATAAATAGTGACGAGAAGTCGGGAGCCCTCATATCGCCTATCCACCTTTCGACTACCTACCAGCATCCGGAGTTCGGCCAGTCCACAGGTTTTGATTATACCCGCACCAAAAATCCGACCCGTGCTAGTTTGGAAAAAACTCTGGCAGCGATTGAGAAGGCGGACTATGCCCTGGTGACCAGCTCAGGAATGGCGGCTCTGGTCTTGCTTTTCAACGGCTTTCCAGTCGGCAGTCGAATTGTGGCAGCGCGTGATCTCTACGGCGGTTCTTTCCGCTGGTTTAACGAGCAGGAGAGCCTGGGGCGTTTCAGCTTTACCTATGCCAATAGCGAGGAGGATCTACTAGAGGCCATTGACGACCAGACCGACTACGTTTTCCTTGAGACACCGACCAACCCGCTCATGGTGGAGTTTGACATTGCTAAGGTTTCGGCTGTCGCCCATGCCAAAGGTGCCAAGGTCATTGTCGATAATACCTTTTACAGTCCGATTTATCAAAATCCTCTGACGCTGGGTGCTGACGTGGTCCTGCATTCTGCGACCAAGTATCTGTCTGGTCACAATGATGTCTTGGCTGGAGTTCTCATGACCAATGACCAGGCTATTTACGACAAGCTCTTCTATGACCAAAATACGACTGGTCCAACCCTGTCGCCGCTGGATGCCTACCTGCTCATGCGTGGTCTCAAAACCCTGTCGATCCGCATGGAACGTGCGACTCAGAATGCTCAGAAGATTGTGGCTTATTTGGAGAATAGCCCAGCAGTTAAGCAGGTTTACTATACCGGCAAGGGTGGCATGATTTCTGTTAAGGTTGCAGATGAGGCGACCATTCCCCACATTCTCAACAGCCTTGAGATTTTTACCTTTGCGGAAAGTTTGGGTGGGGTGGAAAGTTTGATTACCTATCCAGCGACCCAGACCCATGCTGATATTCCAGCAGAAACCCGTCATTCCTATGGTCTGACAGACGATTTACTCCGTCTATCTATTGGAATTGAGGATGCGGATGATTTGATTGCTGATTTGAAACAAGCCTTGGAGGGATCAGATGACTAGCTATGATTTTACCAGCCGGCCCAACCGATTGGGCCAACATGCAGAAAAATGGCGTAAGGTGGAAGAGGATGCAGACCTCTTGCCACTGTGGATTGCGGACATGGATTTTGAGCCTTTACCAGAAATCCGCCAAGCTATCCGTGACTATGCTGACCAGCACATTTTTGGCTATCCCTATGCCAGCGAGGGGCTTTATCAGTCCATTATTGATTGGGAAAGAAACCAGCATGGCTACGAGATTGAGCGCGATAGCATTCTCTTGGTCGAAGGAGTTGTACCAGCTTTGACCATTGCCGTTCAGGCCTTTACCAAGGAAGGGGACGCAGTCCTCATCAATACACCTGCCTATCCTCCCTTTGCGCGGACTATCAAGCTCAACAACCGCCACTTGGTGACTAATTCTCTTGTCAAGTCAGACGGAATTTTTACCATTGACTTGAAAAAATTAGAAAAAGACATCCTCGAAAATGAGGTCAAGATTTATATTTTTTGTAATCCACACAACCCCGGTGGCCGTGTGTGGACCAAGGAAGAAGTGGCTGCTGTTGGCCAGCTCTGCCAGAAACATGGCGTCCTTCTGGTTTCAGATGAAATCCACCAGGATTTAGCCCTCTTTGGCAATCAGCACCAGTCCTTCAATACAGTTGATGACCGATTCAAGGAATTTTCGATTGTCCTATCGTCTGCGACTAAGACTTTCAATATTGCAGGCACCAAAAATAGCTTTGCCATTATTGAAAATCCAGAACTGCGGAAGATTTTTGCCAAACATCAATTGGCCAATAACCAGCATGAAATTCCTGCTATCGGCTTGATTACCACCGAAACAGCCTTCCGTTACGGAGCCGATTGGTTGGCAGAATTGAAAAAAGTCATCGAAACAAATGTTGATTTTACAGTGGATTATCTGGAAACCCATACCAGGATTCAGGTCATGAAACCACAGGGGACTTATTTAATTTGGCTAGATTTTTCAGCTTACGGCCTGAGTCAGGCTGACCTTATGGAAAAATTAGAAAAAGAGGCTAAAGTCCTCCTCAATAATGGTCTGGTCTTCGGCAGCGACGGTAAGCAGCATGCACGATTAAATGTCGCAGCACCTTTTGATACCATCAAAGAAGCCAGCGAGCGGATTGCAAGGGTTTTTGGGAAGTGAGGCTAGTCTAGCTTGAACGATAAAAGAGAAGAAAAGACAGAAAAAGAAAAGATGCTGGCGGGGCAGATGTACAATGCAGCAGATAGTGAATTGGTAGCCTTGCGGCAGCAGGCCAGAGTTTACCGCCAGGCCTTTAATGCTGCAGAGTTGGACAGCTCCAAACGAACAGAAATTGCCAAGCAGTGGCTGGGAACAACGGGGGAGCGGATTTACATCGAATCACCCCTGACCTTGGACTATGGTTGCAATATCCACGTCGGAGAAGATTTTTATGCCAATTTCAACTGGACTGTTTTGGATACTTGCCCTGTGACCATCGGAAAGAATGCTATGTTGGGACCAAATGTTCAGTTTTACACAGCCCTTCATCCGCTCAAGGCAGAGGAACGCATTGCTGGACCTGAATATGGAGCGCCGATTGAGATTGGCGATAATGTCTGGATTGGTGGGGGTGCTATTATCCTGGCTGGCGTGACCTTGGGTGACAACGTCGTGGTCGGAGCGGGTTCTGTCGTGACCAAATCTTTCGGAGACAATGTCGTACTGGCTGGCAATCCGGCCCGTGTTATTAAGACCATTGACTAGATAAAAAGTATTTTCAACTACAGTGATGACCATCTTCTAAAATGAAAAAATGATTTCTATCTGGTTTTGGCAAGCTCTAGTTTTAGTAGAAGGTGTAGTTCCGGCTCTATCCATCGCAGTTCAAGCTTTTACAGCTGAGGGGGATGCAATCATGATCAATACTCCAGTATATCCCCCTTTTGCCCGTAATATTCGACTCAATCATCGACGGTTGCTTAGTCAGCCTCTTCGTGTAGAAAATGACCAATTTACTCTTGATTTTCAGGCTTTGGAGCAAAAGATTGTTGAAGAGGGTGTCAAACTCTACATCTTCTGCAATCCCCACAATCCAGGTGGCAGAGTTTGGAGTCATCAGGAACTACAAGAGCTCGGTGCTATCTGTCAGAAGCATGGAGTCATCTTAGTCTCTGATGAAATCCATCAGGACCTAACCTTTTTTGGACATGAGCACCATTCCTTCAATACGGTTTCCTCTAACCATAAGGAATTTTCGGTCATTTTGTCTTCTGCAACCAAGACTTTTAATATAGCGGGAACAAAAAACAGTTTTGCCATTATTGAAAATCCTCAGTTGCGTAAAGTTTTTACCAAGAGACAATTGGTCAATAACCAACATGAAATCCCTAGCCTAGGCTTGATTACCACGGAAGTTGCCTACCGACACGGAAAATCTTGGTTGGCCGCCTTAAAACCAGTTTTGGAAGAAAATATCTTGTTGGTCCAAGAAGAATTGAGTAAAAACACACTCATAAAGGTCCTAAAGCCACAAGGAACCTACTTGATTTGGCTGGATTTTTCAGCCTATGAACTTAGCCATCAAGAGCTAGCAGAGAAATTGCTGGAAGAAGCACAACTGCATTTGAATGATGGATTGACCTTTGGAAAAGAAGGGGAAAAGCATTTCCGATTGAATGCAGCAACACCACAATTTGTCATCAAGGAAGCCTGCCGACGACTGGTGGAGGTGTTTGGGTAACTAAGAAATATAGAAAAAATTCAATGAAGTCCGAGCATTTTATGGCCAAACAAATAATAACAGAAATATTTTTGGTGTGAATGCCAGTTTAGTCCATGGATGAAAATTTGTTTCTCAATTTTCCAGATTGCGATAAAAATAGAAAAAGGAAGAGCTAGGCTATTCCTTTTTTTGTTGTTTTCGATAGTCAGTAGGACTCATGTGAAAGTAATTCTTAAAGGCTGTGCTGAAGGTCAGGGGGTCATAGTAGCCGACAGAATTAGCAATCTCCGTAATGGTTCGTTCGGGATCTTCTAAGAGTTGGCAGCTTCGATTCATCTTTACCTGAAGAATGTAGTCTTTGATGGCGTAACCAGTTTCTTGTTTGAAGATTTTATAGAGATAACTTCGACTTAGAGCGAGCTGATCTGCAATTTCTGCCACCTTAATCGGCAGAGCGTAGTGACTGTGAATCAGCTTAATAGCATGGTGAACATAGCTTTTGGCAAGAGTACCGGCCTCTTTCAGTTGTTGATTGGGAAATTCTGCAACAAGGTAGGCAAGTAATTGATGAAGATGGCCGACCAGGATGTGCTCTGCCACCATTGGTAAGGGGTGTTTGTCTGTTTTGGTAATGTCTATCATTTTTTGTAAAATGGGGGACTGGAGGCTGGAATGCAGATAAAATTTTTCCAATAAGCGGCTATGTTCAAGAATTGACTCAGCTTTTGACCCGCTAAAACCAACCCAAATATAAGTCCAGGGGTCTTGTCCATCTGCTTGGTAGAAGATGGCCTTGTTTTTAGGGAGGATAAACAAGTCGCCCGCAGCCAATTCAGTCGTTTCTCCGAGAATGCTAATTTTCCCCTTGCCCTCTGTGATAAAATGGAGGACATAATTATCTCGTATAGTTGGCCCAAAAGAATAGTTTTTATCACATTGTTCCGCACCGTAATGGTCGATATTTAGGTCAAAGTTATGGCTGTCTAGTTCATTGTAGCTATTTAGAATATTCATAAGCTCTTCTCCTTAGGAAACATTATACCATATTCTAACAACAAAACCCTATTTTGTAAAACGCTTACATTTGTTAGAATAATTCATGTAATACAGATAGGAGCTGACAGTATGATTCAATACATAGAAGAACATGGCCTATTTCACATGAAAACAAGAGAATTTTCCTACGTGATAGAGGTGCTAGAAACAGGCGATCTAGTTCATCGTTATTTTGGGAAAAAAATCGAAAAATTTAGCGATGGAAACAAAATAACATATTTGGACCGAGCCTTCTCGCCTAGTCCAATTACTGGAAATCGGACCTACTCACTGGACACCTTGTCCTTGGAATATTCCAGCAATGGGCTAGGAGACTTTCGGACAGCCTCTATTGATGTGCGAAATGAAATCGGCATTGCCTTGGATTTGAAGTACAAGCAACACCGGATTTATCAAGGCAAGCCCTTGCTAGATGGTTTACCAGCTAGCTTTGCTTCTGAAGAGGAAGTGGAGAGTTTAGAAATTGACCTCTATGATGCTGTAGCAGATGTGACAGTGACCTTGCAGTATGCGGTTTTCGAAGAAAGTAACTATCTTGCACGCTCGGCTCGTATCCAAGCAGGTCGCTATCCCTCTAAGTTGGAAAAAGCCTTGTCCTTCACCTTGGATATGCCCCATAAGGACTTTGTCATCCATAGTTTGACAGGTCGCTATGCTTATGAAAAAGAGTGGACGAAAACGCCGATTACGAGTGGTACCTACTCTATTGGAAGCATTCGAGGGGCTTCAAGTCACTCGCGGACTCCTTTCTTAGCCTTGGCGGCTCCATCTGCTACAGAAGATAGTGGCGAAGTTTATACCGCCCAACTAGTCTATAGTGGAAACTTCACTGGTTTTGTGGAGACAACTGCTTTGGAAACAGTCCGTTGGGGCATGGGAATCAATGATACTAGCTTTAGCTGGAATTTGGCTTCCGGAGAAAGTTTTCAGACACCTGAAGTCCTCCTGTCCTTTACGGATAAAGGTTTTACAGGTATGACTCAGGATAGTCATGGCTTCATCAAAAAGCACTTGATTCGTTCTCAATTTGTCAATCGAGAACGGCCAATTCTCATCAATAACTGGGAAGGAACCTACTTTGATTTTACAGAAGAGAAGATTCTTTCCATGGCTAGATTGGCCAGTCAGTCAGGCATTGAATTATTTGTACTTGATGATGGCTGGTTTGGAAAACGGAACAATGACGAGTCTTCCTTGGGAGATTGGATTGTCAATAAAGACAAGCTTCCGAACGGTTTAGCAGGTCTAGCAGATTCGATTCGGGCCTTGGGTATGAAATTTGGTCTTTGGTTTGAGCCAGAGATGATTTCTATAGACAGTGACCTCTATCGCCAACATCCAGATTGGGCTATTCATATTGACGGACGTGAGCCAATTTACAGTCGAGAGCAGTTGGTAATGGATTTGTCCAAACCAGAAGTTTGTGACTACATTATCCAAGCTGTATCCGATGTACTGAAATCTGCCAAAATCGATTATGTCAAGTGGGATATGAATCGTAATATCACCAGTATGTCTCAAGAATTCGCTAACGCTGATTCTTACGAATTCCATCATCGCTATATGTTGGGGCTGTACCGAGTATTAGAAACTCTGACCAGTCGCTTCCCAGATATTCTCTTTGAATCCTGTTCAGGAGGTGGCGGTCGAAATGATTTGGGTCTTCTCTATTATATGCCACAGGCTTGGGCGAGTGACAATACAGACGCGATTGGACGCCTCTCAATTCAGGAAGGAACGACCTTGCTCTACCCAACCTCTTCAATGGGTGCCCATGTGTCCGCAGTTCCAAATCACCAAGTCGGTCGAATTACATCCTTGAAAACCCGAGGAAATGTGGCTATGATGGGCGGAGCCTTTGGTTACGAGTTAGATGTTACCCAACTGTCACCGGAAGAATTAGCAACTCTTTCTGAACAGGTTGAAACCTTTAAGCAGATTCGCTCAACAGTCCAGTTTGGTGACCTCTATCGTTTGAAAAAAACGGCAAATACCTGGGCAGCCAACTATGTTGATGCAGATAAGAGCCAAGCTGTTTTCACCTTCGTAAAAATACTAGCTCAACCAGAAGCTCCTCTGTTGCAGGTGAGATTGAAGGGGCTGGACCCAGAAGCCTGCTATCACTGTCCACAGTTGGAAGCGAGTTTCTATGGAGATGAGCTCATGAACATCGGCTTAACCATGCCCCATGTTCAAGAAGATTATTTTAGTATACAATATATTTTTAACAAAATCTAGGAGGATTTTATTATGAAAATGAGAAGATTTCTCAAATGTGCGTCGGTTTGTGCTTTTGCAAGCTTCCTTGTAGCCTGCGGAAATTCTAGCAGCAGCGACAAGGTAGAAATTGAATTTTTCTCGCAAAAGCCTGAAATGCAAGCAACCTTGCAGGAAATTATTGATGACTTTGAGAAAGAGAATCCAGATATTGAAGTTAAGTTTTCAAATGTGCCAGACGCAGGAACTGTTTTGAAAACACGGATGGCCAATGATGAAGCACCAGATGTTATCAATATCTACCCTCAAAATGCAGATTTCAAAGAGTATGCAGCAGATGGCCGTTTCCTTGAAATTGGTGATGATGCAGGTCTTAGTCATTTGAAAGATGGGGCAGTAACACCTTATCTTGTAAATGATACAAACTACACTCTTCCATTGACTGCCAATGCCTATGGTATCTACTACAACAAAGATAAATTTGAAGAACTTGGTTTGGAAGTACCAACTACCTATGCAGAATTTGTTGCTTTGGTAGACAAAGTTAAGGCTGATGGCAGTGTGGCACCATTTGCCCTTTCTCTAAATGATGCCTGGTCGCTCAATGGTTACCACCAATTAGCTTGGGTAACAGTTGCAGGTGGGTTTGACGGTGCAGAGGATATTTTGATTCGCAGTGCCAAGGGTGCTATCCAAGATGATGCAACAACTAAGGAAGTCTTGGAGCGTTTAGAACTCTTGACTGACAATGGTCAAAAAGGTTTCACAGGAGCACTTTACGCCGACGCGGTTGCTTCATTTGCAGCAGGAGAAGCCCTCATGATGCCACAAGGAACTTGGGCTGCTACAGCAATCAATCAGCAAGAGCCTGAATTTGAATACGGCATGTTTACCTTCCCAGGAGATGAAAAAGGTGGTGATTACACGATCGGTGCGGCAGACCTAGCCCTATCTGTATCAGCTGAATCAGAGCATCCAGAAGAGTCTAAGAAGTTCTTAGAATACCTCTCACGTCCAACAGTCATTCAGAAATACTATGACGTGGACGGATCACCAACCTCAGTTGAAGGAGTCGACACTGAAGGCAAGTTTGAAGAAACTGCTGGAGTTACACAATATGCCTTCACAGACAAGCATGTCGTATGGTTGCAAAGTGAGTGGGATTCAGAAGATGAGTTTTGGAATATCACTGTTGAAATGGTGAAAAAACCAGATTCAGCAGAACTTGTTAAGAAACTTAATGCCTTCTTTGATCCGATGAAATAATCAGCATGATAAACAACTAAGGGATTAGGGTCTGGGTTTCCCAAACCTGTCCCCCCTATAGTTGTTTAACCTCAGTTTGAAAGAGAGGCCCCTAACTTTTTTTCGAACTGATATTAAACAACTATACTTGATGAATTTAGTAAAGGAGTTCTTTATGAATCAAAAAGGATTTGTTGCAAAATATTGGCCATATTTATTTGTAGCTTTGCCAATAGCTCTTCAGTTAATCTTTTTCTTCTATCCCTTGATAACAGGGGTGTTCTACAGTTTAACAGACTGGAATGGTTTATCCAGTAGTTACGATGTGATTGGGATTCAAAACTACATTGATATTTTGAAGGACCCTGACTTCTATACCAGTATCACCTTTACCATCATCTTTACCATCGGTCTAGTCATTGGGGAGATTGTGATTGGTATTTGGTTGGCAACTCTGCTCAATCGGAAAATCAAAGCAGTTGGCTTTTTCCGGACCTGGTATTTCTTCCCAGCAGTTTTGTCAACGGTAACCTTGGGTCTCATCTTTGTTCAACTTTTTAACTACGGTTTTACACAGATTGGCGAAATTCTCCAAATCGACTGGTTAATGGAAAACCTATTGGTACAAGAGAATACTGTTATTCCGTCCGTCCTCTTTGTCGCTCTTTGGCAGGGTCTGGCGATGCCGGTTATCATTTTCCTATCTGGTCTGCAAAGTATTCCAGATGATGTGAAGGAAGCAGCAGCTATCGACGGTGCGACACGCTCCCAGCAGTTCTTCAACATTGAATTGCCTTTCCTCTTACCATCTATCAGTATGGTCTTTATCCTAGCGATGAAATCTGGCTTGACAGCCTTTGACCTCATTTTCGCTTTAACTAGCGGTGGTCCAGATGGTAAGACAGAGTCACTGGGTTTGCTGGTTTATAACTACGCTTTTGTTGACAATAAGTTCTCGTATGCCAATGCTCTGGCAGTTGTTCTCTTCATCTTTATCATTGTGATTTCCTTGATTCAGATGCGGATTTCTAAGAAATTTGAAGTATAAGGAGGTATGTTTATGAATAAGACCAAACAAAGCAATTGGTGGGTATATCTCGTTCTATTTAGCGGCATTCTCTTTATGTTTATTCCGCTACTGGTGACGGTGATTAGTTCCTTCAAGCCAACTAAAGAAATTACAGGTAACTTCTTTGGCTTACCTGAAAATTTCACACTAGACAACTATAGTCGCTTGTTTGAAGATGGAGTTGTTCAATATTTTGGGAATTCTGCTCTAATTACCATTGCTGCAGTAGGTTTGATTATTCTGGTTATTCCAATGGCAGCCTTTGCAGTAGCCCGTCAAATGAAGCGGCAAACAGCTTTCAACTTTATCTACTTTTTCTTGATTATCGGAATTTTTGTTCCCTTCCAAGTGATTATGCTTCCTATGACCAAGTTGATGTCTAGTCTCGGTTTGAACAATATTTTGGGGTTGATTATTCTTTATCTGACCTATGCAGTGCCGCAGGCCCTCTTCCTCTATGTTGGCTATATCAAGACAATTGTTCCTGAAGAGATGGACGAGGCAGCAGCAATTGATGGCTGTGATAAGTTTACAATGTATTGGAGAATTATTTTTCCGCTGATGAAGCCCATGCACGCTACGATTTTAATCATCAATGCCCTCTGGATCTGGAATGACTTTCTCTTGCCGCTCTTGGTCCTCAACCGTGACCAAGAAATGTGGACTTTGCCCCTCTTCCAGTATAACTATCAAGGAATGTATTTCAGTGATTATGGACCGTCATTTGCGTCCTATGTAGTAGGGATTATCCCAATTCTACTGGTTTATCTCGTTTTCCAAAAGCATATCATTTCAGGTATGACAAGCGGATCTGTTAAATAAAGCTCGAAAGGTTGAGGCAACTCAACCTTTTGCCAAAAATCAATAAGAAAAGGCTTTCAAAAGGAGAAGAAAATGAAAGTAAAAAATCAAGCAATGTTAATCACCTATTCAGACAGTCTTGGAAAAAATCTGAAAGACTTGAAGCAGGTCTTGGAAGGTCCCTTGAAAGATGTGGTCGGTGGTGTCCACATTCTTCCCTTCTTTCCATCATCGGGTGACCGCGGGTTTGCACCCATGGACTATACCAAGGTTGATGAAGCTTTTGGAGATTGGAGCGACATTGAGGCACTCAGTAAGGATTACTACCTCATGTTTGATTTCATGATCAACCATATTTCAGCCAAGTCGCCTTATTTCCTTGACTTCCTAGAAAAGAAAGATGAGTCTGTCTATGCAGATTTATTTATCCGCTACAAGAACTTTTGGCCAAACGGTGAGCCGACTCAGGAAGATGTAGACCTGATTTATAAACGGAAGCCACGTGCTCCCTATCGCCTTGCCAAGTTTGCTGATGGTAGTGAGGAAAAAGTTTGGTGTACCTTTGATGAGCAACAGATTGACCTCGATGTGACAACGGAAACAACTCGTCGCTTTATCAAAGAAAATCTGGAACAGCTGGCGGACCACGGAGCTTCCATTATTCGCTTGGATGCCTTTGCCTACGCTAATAAGAAAATTGGAACCAACTGTTTCTTCGTTGAGCCAGATATTTGGGACATGCTTCATTTTCCGCGTCAGCTATTGGCACCAAAAGGAGTGGAAATTCTACCAGAAATCCATGAGCATTACACCATTCAGCAAAAAATCGCCGAGCAAGACTACTATGTCTATGACTTTGCCCTACCGATGTTGGTCCTTCATGCTCTTTATTCAGGCAATGTCAACCGTCTTGTTCACTGGATGGAAATCTGCCCTCGCAAGCAATTTACAACCTTGGACACGCACGATGGTATCGGAGTGGTCGATGTCAAGGACTTGCTGACAGATGAGGAAACAGAGGCCACAAGAGAAGCCCTCTATGCCCAAGGAGCAAATGTCAAGAAGATTTATAGCACAGAGGCCTACAACAATTTGGATATCTACCAGATCAATTGTACCTACTATTCAGCTTTAGGAAATGATGATCAAGCCTATCTCTTGGCACGTGTGCTTCAATGTTTTGCACCAGGTATTCCGCAGATTTACTACGTTGGCTTGTTGGCAGGAGAAAATGATATCGAATTACTCGAATCAACCAAAGAAGGTCGCAACATCAACCGTCACTATTATGATTTGGAAGAAATTGAGCGAGAAGTTCAACGCCCAGTTGTGCAGTCCTTGTTCAATCTGCTCAAATTCCGTAATACCAGCGCAGCATTTGATGGAGAGTTTGCTGTGGAGATGGCAGATACCAATACAATTCATATCAGCTGGACCAATACCGATGCCAATACAGTGGCAGAATTAAGAGCTAATCTGAAAGATAAAACATTTGAAATTATTGAAACGGTTGATGGTCAATATCAAGAAATTAATCTATAGAATTTGAAATAGAGGTTGGGATAGCTTTCCTAGCCTTTGTTTCCTTTGGAAAGGAAGAAACATGGAAAAATCAAATTGGTGGAAAAAATCGGTTATTTATCAGGTATATCCGAGGAGTTTTCAGGATTCGAATGGAGATGGCATTGGAGACATTAAAGGAATTACCAGCCGGTTGGATTATTTGCAAACATTGGGGATAGAGGCTATCTGGCTCAGTCCAGTCTATCAGTCGCCTATGGACGATAACGGCTATGATATCAGTGATTATCAAGCCATTGCGGCGGAATTTGGGACTATGGAAGACATGGAGGAGCTGATAGAAGAAGGGCAGAAGCGAAATATTAAGATTGTGATGGACTTGGTCCTCAACCATACCTCTGATGAACATTTTTGGTTTCAAGAGGCCTTGAAAGGTCCAGAAAATCCCTATTATGATTACTATGTATGGGAGGACAAACCCAATGAATTAAAATCCACCTTCTCAGGCTCTGCTTGGGAATATGTTCCACATTTGGACAAGTATTACTTGCATCAGTTTTCGGTCAAACAACCAGACTTGAACTGGAAGAATCCTGCTGTCAAGGAAGAAATTTGGCAGATGATTAACTTCTGGATTGACAAGGGAGTTGGAGGTTTCCGTCTCGATGTAATTGATTTGATTGGGAAAGAACCTGAGAACTTGATTACCGCGGACGGACCAAATCTTCATCCCTTGATTCAAGAATTAAACCAACAAACATTTGGTACCTATGACCTTGTAACCGTTGGAGAAACCTGGAGTGCCAATCCAGAAAATGCTCAGTTATATTCACATCCTGATCGAAACGAATTTTCCATGATTTTCCAATTTGAGCACGTTTGTCTGGACCAGCTAGCAGGTAAAGAAAAATGGGATTTGGCACCACTTGAACCAGCCAAGCTACACCAGGTTTTGTCAAAATGGCAGACAGAATTAGTAGGAAAAGGTTGGAATTCGCTCTTTTGGAACAACCATGATTTGCCACGAGCCATTTCCCGTTTTGGTGATGACAGTCCTGAATTCAGGGAACTAAGCGGAAAAATGCTAGCTATTTATCTGCATTTCATGTCGGGTACGCCTTATATTTACCAAGGGGAAGAAATCGGCATGGTCAACACACCGATTGCTAGGATTGAAGAAGCGGATGATATTGAAACACGTCGAATGTATGCAGAGCGTTTAGAACAGGGGTATTCGGAAGAGGAACTATTGGCTTCCATAAATGCTAAGGGACGGGACAATGCCCGCAGACCGATGCAGTGGTCTGGCAAAGCTGGGGCAGGTTTTACCGAGGGCGAGCCCTGGTTGTCTTTTAGCCCAACTTATACAGCTATCAATGTGGAAGAAGCCCTGGAAAATAAAAATTCTCTCTTCTATACCTACCAACGATTGATTGCCTTGAGAAAGCTTTATCCCTGCATGGCAGAAGGGAACTATGAGACTTTAGATACAGGTAATCCCTTGGTATTAGCTTATCGTAAATTTGATGATGTAGATGAGTTTGTGGTCTTGGTCAACTTTAGCAATCAAGCTCAGGAATACCGTCTTGAAGAACAATTAGGAGAAACTATCCTTTTTCACAACTATTCAACGGAATCAGAAGATACCTCTCAACTGCGACCTTATGAAGCTCTAGTCTATAAAAAGTAAAATTCCTATTATATTTCCAAGCATTTTTCCTGAAATTTTGGTAGAATATAGTGACATGAAACTTCACAGTCTCTAATGTCCGCAATAAACATCAAAGAGAGGTTTTATCATCATGGGGAAATTCCAAGTTATTTCACACCCACTTATCCAGCACAAATTGTCTATCCTTCGTCGGACGACAACTTCTACAAAAGATTTCCGTGAGCTGGTTAATGAAATTGCCATGCTAATGGGCTACGAAGTCTTGCGTGACTTGCCATTGGAAGATGTAGAAATCGAAACACCGATTACAAAGACGGTTCAAAAGCAGATTGCAGGTAAAAAATTGGCAATCGTTCCAATCCTGCGTGCCGGTATTGGTATGGTGGACGGCTTGCTCAGCCTAGTACCAGCAGCCAAAGTTGGTCACATCGGTATGTACCGTGATGAAGAGACACTCCAACCCGTTGAATATTTGGTGAAATTACCAGAGGATATCGACCAACGCCACATCCTTGTTGTGGACCCAATGCTTGCAACAGGTGGTTCAGCTATTCTTGCTGTTGATTCGTTGAAAAAACGTGGTGCATCCAATATCAAATTTGTGGCCCTCGTATCAGCTCCAGAAGGTGTAAAGGCTCTTCAAGAAGCTCATGCAGATATCGACATCTACACAGCTGCCCTGGATGAAAAACTCAACGAAAAAGGCTATATCGTCCCTGGTCTGGGAGATGCAGGTGACCGCCTCTTCGGTACAAAATAAGTAGAAAAAGAAATCAGCTCGGCTGGTTTCTTTTTCTGTGTTAAATATTTGACCAATTTTGACTATTGGTATATAATAGGCACATATCTATCTCGAAAAGGAGTATTCTTATGATTCCAGTAGTTATTGAACAAACCAGTCGTGGTGAGCGTTCTTATGATATTTATTCCCGTTTGCTCAAGGACCGTATCGTCATGTTGACAGGACCGGTGGAGGACAATATGGCTAATTCTATCATTGCCCAATTGCTCTTCCTTGATGCGCAAGATCCGACTAAAGACATTTATCTCTATGTCAATACCCCAGGTGGATCTGTGTCAGCAGGTCTTGCTATCGTGGATACCATGAACTTTATCAAGGCAGACGTCCAGACAATTGTTATGGGAACAGCAGCATCTATGGGAACCATCATTGCATCTAGTGGTGCCAAGGGCAAACGTTTCATGTTGCCAAATGCCGAGTACATGATCCACCAACCAATGGGTGGAACTGGCGGCGGTACACAACAAACCGACATGGCAATTGCTGCAGAACACTTGCTTAAAACCCGTAATAAATTAGAAAAAATCTTGGCTGACAATTCAGGTAAAACAGTCAAGCAAATCCACAAGGATGCGGAGCGTGATTACTGGATGACCGCTGAAGAAACCTTGGCATACGGCTTCATTGACCAAATCATGGATAACAGCAAAACTAAATAAAATAAGGAAAGGGCTGGATTTGGTCCTTTTCATTTTCCCTGGAAAAGGGTATAATTATAGATAGAAATGTCTGAGGAGAAGTCCATGTTTGAGAAAAAAGAACGCACCAGCCTAACTGTTTATTTGCATTATAATCGGGATTCCAGAAAACTCAACCACTACGGTGACATGATTTACCATTCAAAGCGCCTGCGTTATGTTATATTATATGTTAATGCAGAAAAAGCTGAGGAAGTCATGAGCAAGCTCAAAAAAGAGAAGTTTGTCAAAAAAGTAGTTCCTTCCTACATCAAGGAACTGGATCAGAATTTTGTTGGCAATCTATGGCGGGACGAGCAAAATCCCGTTACTTTGTAATTAGAGAAGGAGTAGGTTTAAATGAGCCTGCTTTTCTTTTTGTTGGAGCTGTAAAAATTTTAAAAAATTTTTATCATTTTTGTTGACAATTTTCTGATAATTCTGTATATTAGATACATCGTAAAAATTTAAGAAAGTTTTAAGGTATTTTCATGAAAAAAAGAAAATTTGCAGTAGCAATCGCTACATTTGCTTCAGCGGCTCTCCTTGCTGCCTGTGGCGCAGCTCCAACAAGCACTTCATCAGCAGCTGGTAACGAAGCTGGTGACACGATTAAATTGGGTTACAACTTGGAATTATCAGGTGCTGTAGCAGCATACGGACAAGCTGAGAAAAACGGTGCTGACCTTGCTGTTGAGGAAATCAATGCAGCTGGCGGTGTCGACGGTAAACAAATCGAAGTTGTTTCAAAAGACAACAAATCTGACAACGCTGAAGCAGCGACTGTTACAACCAACCTTGCAACAGAAGAAAAAGTTCTTGCGATGATTGGTCCTGCAACATCAGGTGCTGTAGCTGCGGCAACTCCAGGTGCGACACAAGCAGGCGTTCCATTGATTACACCTTCTGGTACACAGGACGATTTGACAGCTAAAGATGGTAAGGTTGAAGAATATGTCTTCCGTTCAACTTTCCAAGATAGCTTCCAGGGTCAAGTCTTGGCTACATTTGCGACAAAGACACTTGATGCTAAGAAAGTTGTTCTTTACTCAGACAACTCAAGTGACTACGCAAAAGGTATCGCTAAAGCCTTCAAAGAAGCTTACAAGGGTGAAATCGTTGTTGAAGAAACTTACCAATCAGGCGATAAGGACTTCCAGGCTGCTTTGACAAAATTGAAAGATCAAGATTTTGATGCAATCATCATCCCAGGTTACTACACTGAAGCTGGTTTGATTACAAAACAAGCGCGTGAAATGGGTATCGACAAGCCAATCCTTGGTCCTGACGGATTTGCGGATGCTAAATTCATCGAAGGTGCTGGCAGCAAGAATGCGACAAATGTTTACTACGTATCTGGTTACTCTACTAAAGTAGCACTTTCTGACAAGGCAACAAGCTTCGTTGATGCTTATAAGAAGAAGTTCGGTGAAGAGCCAAATATGTTTGCAGCCCTTGCTTACGATGCAGTCTACATGGCAGCTGATGCAGCAGAAGGCGCAAAAACTTCAAAAGATGTAGCAACAAACCTTGCTGGCTTGAAAGACTTTGAAGGTGTAACTGGTCCAATCTCAATCGATGAAAACCACAACCCTATCAAATCTGCTATCATGGTTAAATTGGAAAACGGTGCAGAAGCTTCAGCAGAAGCAGTAAGCGCTGAATAAGCTAAAAAATGCAATCTGGGGAGGCTTGGACCTCTCCAGATATTATTTATGTTATAGAAAGTTTGGTGACTATATGCTCCAGCAATTGGTGAATGGTCTTATCTTGGGAAGTGTCTATGCCTTGATTGCCTTGGGTTATACCATGGTTTACGGCATTATCAAGTTGATTAACTTTGCCCACGGTGACCTTTATATGATGGGGGCCTTTATTGGTTATTATCTGATTAATGCCTTCCAGCTAAATTTCTTTGTTGCGCTTGTTTTGACCATGGTATTAACAGCAGCCTTGGGTGTGCTGATTGAATTCTTGGCCTACCGTCCATTGCGCAACTCAACTAAGATTGCGGCCTTGATTACGGCTATCGGTGTGTCCTTCTTCCTTGAATACGGTATGGTTTATCTCTTTGGTGCCAATACACGTGCCTTCCCTCAAGCTCTTGAGACGGTTAAATTCAACCTTGGTCCGATTACTGTGACCAATGTTCAGTTGACGATTTTGGGTGTCTCTGTTTTCCTCATGTTGGCTCTGCAATTTATCGTCCAAAAAACCAAAATGGGTAAGGCCATGCGTGCTGTTTCTGTAGACAGTGACGCGGCTCAGCTCATGGGAATTAACGTCAACTCGACCATTAGTTTTACCTTTGCTCTTGGGTCTGCTCTTGCAGGTGCGGCAGGGGTCTTGATTGGTCTTTACTATAACTCTGTGGAACCTCTGATGGGGATGGCGCCAGGTCTTAAGGCCTTTGTAGCGGCCGTTCTCGGTGGTATTGGTATTATTCCAGGTGCGGCTCTCGGTGGCTTTATCATCGGTCTCTTGGAAACCCTGGCGGTAACTGTCGGTCTTTCCAGCTACCGTGATGCAGTTGTATATGGTATCTTGATTGTCATCCTCTTGGTGCGTCCAGCAGGTATTTTAGGTAAAAATGTGAAGGAGAAGGTGTAAGTTTATGAAACAAAATATCAAACCAATTTTAACCTGGCTTGCTCTTGTCCTTGTTATCTTTGTAGTTCTTTCTACCTTGATTGGCTCTGGTGTCCTGGGGCTTTACTATATACAGATTTTGATGGGGATTGGAATTTCTATCATCATGGCTTTGGGAACCAACCTTGTTCTCGGTTTTTCAGGTCAGTTTTCGCTGGGTCAGGCTGGTTTTATGGCAATTGGTGCCTATGCGACAGCTATTTTGACCAAGGCTAATCCTACCTATGCAGGCTTTTATCTGTCTATTCTTGTGGGCTGTCTTGTAGCTGCCCTGGTAGCCCTGGTGGTCGGTATCCCAACTCTTCGTCTAAAGGGTGACTACTTAGCTATTGCAACCCTTGGTGTGGCTGAGATTATCCGTATTGCCATTATCAATGGTGGTGACTTGACCAACGGTGCTGCTGGTTTAACAGGCATCTTGCCGTATACAACTTGGACAGTTGTCTTTCTATTTGTAGTAGTGTTGACGGCTCTGATTCTCAACTTCTTACGGAGCTCATTTGGCCGTCAGGTTATCGCTGTGCGTGAAAATGAAATCGCTGCGGAGTCCATGGGTGTTAATACAACCAAAGTCAAGGTAACAGTCTTTGTTATCGCGGCTATCCTATCAAGTATCGCAGGTTCTCTCTACGTTGGTTATATCGGTACGGTTGTTCCTAAAGACTTTACTATCATGCGTTCGATTGATTACTTGATTATCGCAGTGCTTGGTGGCTTGGGTTCTATGACAGGTACGATTTTGGCGGCCCTTGTTCTTGGTTTCCTCAATATGTTCCTGCAAAATTTCTCAGACCTTCGGATGATTATTTACTCATTGGCTCTTATTTTGGTCATGGTTTTCCGTCCAGGTGGTCTGCTCGGTACATGGGAATTAACCTTCTCATCATTCTTTAAGAAAAAAGCGAAGGAGGGCAAAGATGGCACTTCTGGAAATTAGAAATTTGACCAAGCACTTCGGTGGTTTGACTGCTGTTGGCGACGTTACCATGGAGCTCAATGAAGGTGAGTTGGTCGGCTTGATTGGTCCTAACGGTGCTGGTAAGACAACCCTCTTCAACCTTTTGACCGGTGTTTACGAGCCGAGCGAGGGAACTGTGACGCTTGACGGTCACTTGCTTAATGATAAGGCACCTTACAAGATTGCATCTCTTGGCCTCTCACGTACCTTCCAAAATATTCGTCTGTTCAAGGATATGACGGTTTTGGAAAATGTATTGGTTGGATTTGCCAATCATCACAAACCGCATCTCTTGGCTTCCTTCCTGCGCTTGCCTAAGTATTACCAGAGCGAGGCGGATTTGAAGGCTAAGGCTATGGAACTCTTGGCAATTTTTGATTTAGACAAGGATGCAGACTCGCTGGCGAAAAACTTGCCTTATGGTCAGCAACGTCGCCTGGAAATCGTTCGTGCCCTTGCGACAGAACCGAAAATTTTGTTCTTGGATGAGCCAGCGGCTGGTATGAACCCACAGGAAACGGCAGAATTGACCGAACTCATCCGCCGTATTCAAAAGGAATTTGGTATTACCATTATCCTGATTGAGCACGATATGAGCCTGGTTATGAAAGTGACTGAGCGGATCTATGTGCTGGAGTACGGCCGTTTGATTGCCCATGGAACGCCTGAAGAAATCCGGACCAACAAACGTGTAATTGAAGCATACCTTGGAGGTGAAGCATAATGGCCATGTTAGAAGTAAAAAATCTTTCCGTCAACTACGGTGCGATTGAAGCCGTCAAGGATGTGAGCTTTGAAGTCAATGAGGGCGAAGTTGTGACCCTTATAGGCGCCAATGGTGCAGGCAAGACCTCTATTCTCCGCACCATCTCAGGCTTGGTTCGTCCGTCTGCTGGAAGCATTTCTTTCCTCGGAAATGAGATCCAAAAAGTTCCAGCTCGTAAAATCGTGGCAGATGGTTTGTCTCAAGTACCAGAAGGTCGTCACGTTTTTGCAGGATTGACGGTTATGGAAAACTTAGAAATGGGTGCCTTCCTTCGTAACAACCGTGAGGAAAATCAGGCAAATCTGAAAAAGATTTTTGACCGTTTCCCACGCTTAGAAGAACGTAAGAACCAAGATGCAGCCACTCTTTCAGGTGGTGAGCAGCAGATGTTGGCAATGGGGCGTGCCCTCATGAGCCAGCCAAAACTCTTGCTTCTTGACGAACCTTCAATGGGATTAGCGCCAATCTTTATCCAAGAAATCTTTGACATTATCCAAGATATCCAAAAACAAGGGACAACAGTCCTCTTGATTGAACAAAACGCCAACAAGGCCCTCGCAATCGCAGACCGTGGCTACGTCCTAGAAACAGGAAAAGTTGTCCTCTCTGGAACAGGAAAAGAACTACTTGCATCAGATGAAGTCAGAAAAGCGTATCTGGGTGGTTGATATGCCATAATAATGCTACAAGGCTTTCATTCAGCTGTATCACGGAGTTGCTACTTCTGAAATCCAATACGAAAGGAGCGTAGCACTCTAATTTAATACTTAGCGAGCAATCAGTAAATCTGGTTGCTTTTCTTGCTTTCAAGCTGTAAATCAAAAATATGGCAGTCTATTATTGACTTGTGATTGTTTCATGAGTGTTTTCATTTTTGTAATCCAGTTTGTACCTCACAATCAAATTTAGCTCTCTAAAACAAGATCACTTTCCATCCTCAAGTTCATCTTTTGTCCTTATTTGTAGCAGAAATTCTCAAAACTGTTGACAGAAATCAAATAAAATAGTAGTATAGAGTCAAATAGAACCTTTAACTGAGTCCAGAGAGGCTGGAAAGGTATCATGGTAAGCATCTTAGAAGTCGAATTTCTAAGCTCATTTCGTGAACCCTGTCCAGAGTTGGCAGGGTTTTTCTGTGTACAGAAAGGATACTATGAAAGAAAAACGTCCCATTATTGCCTTGGATTTCGCAAGTAGTCAAGAAGTCGTTGATTTTTTGACTCATTTCCCAAGTCAGGAAAAACTCTATCTCAAGGTTGGAATGGAGCTCTACTATGCGGAAGGTCCGGCTATTATCAAAGACCTGAAAGACCGCGGGCACAGCATTTTCCTAGACCTGAAACTTCATGATATTCCCAATACAGTCCAATCGGCTATGTCGGTGTTGGCCAAGCTGGGTGTTGATATGACCAATGTTCATGCAGCTGGGGGCGTAGAGATGATGCAATCGGCTAGAAAGGGACTGGGACCTGGACCAATCTTGATCGCTGTGACCCAGCTGACCTCGACTTCGGAAGAGCAGATGCAGGCGGATCAGAATATCCAGACTAGCCTGGTGGATGCAGTGGTCCACTACGCCAAAAAGGCTCAGGAAGCAGAACTGGACGGTGTCGTTTGCTCGGCTCAGGAGGTCGATTTGATCAAGCAGGCCACTGGTGCGGCCTTTGCCTGTCTGACACCAGGAATTCGACCAGCTGGTAGCGAAGTGGGTGATCAAAAACGGGTTGTTACTCCAGCACAGGCGGCCAGCATTGGCAGTGACTATATCGTGGTCGGGCGTCCCATCACGCAGGCGGCCAATCCTTATGAAGCATACCTGGCTATCAAAGAAGAATGGAATATCTAAATAAACAATATTACTAATCTAAAGGAGAATTATCATGACACTAGCAACAGAAATTGCATCACATTTGTTGGACATCAAGGCGGTTCATTTGCGACCAGAAAAGCCTTTTACTTGGGCGTCTGGCATCAAGTCACCTATTTATACGGATAATCGTATCACGCTTTCTTATCTGGATACCCGCAACCTGATTGAGGATGGTTTTGTTCAACGAATTGAAGAGGAGTTTCCAGAAGTAGAAGTGATTGCAGGTACGGCGACGGCTGGCATTCCGCACGGAGCCATTATTGCAGACCGCATGAATCTGCCATTTGCTTACATCCGTAGCAAACCAAAAGAGCATGGGGCTGGTAATCAACTGGAAGGTCGCATTGTCAAGGGGCAGAAAATGGTTATCATCGAGGATCTGATTTCGACAGGTGGTTCTGTCTTGGATGCAGTGGCAGCGGCTCAACGTGAAGGAGCAGAGGTACTTGGTGTGGCAGCCATTTTCACCTACCAATTGCCTGTGGCAGACCGGAATTTTGACAACACTGGTGTCAAAATGGTGACGCTCAGCAATTATTCTGAACTTATAAAAGTCGCAAAAGTGCAGGGCTACATCAATGCGGATGGCTTGACTCTCTTGAAAAAATTCCGCCAGAATCCTGAAACTTGGTTGGAGGACTAGTTTTCACAGCAAAATCGCCTGATTTCTGGGAACATGGCCCTGAAAATGGTATAATGTTGGGGAAACAATTGACCGTATGAGGAGAAGTGTATGATTTCAGTAATCGTTCCTTGTTTCAATGAGGAAGAGGCGATTCCCTATTTTTACGACGCCATGGAAGTGGTCCGTCGGAAGATGAGGGAGCAATTTGAGTATATTTTTGTCAATGATGGGTCCAAGGATGGGACGCTCAAGGTTCTTCGGCAGTTGGCTGCTGAGGGCAATGGTGTCCGCTACATTTCCTTTTCCAGAAATTTTGGCAAGGAGGCCGCTCTTTATGCCGGCCTGCAGGCTGCGCAGGGTGAATTGGTGACCGTCATGGATGTGGATTTGCAGGATCCACCAGAAATGCTCACCCAGATGAAGTCCATCTTGGATGCTAATCCAGAACTGGACTGTGTTGGCACCCGTCGTGTCAGCCGTGATGGCGAGCCGCCTATTCGGAGCTTCTTTGCAAAGCTTTTCTACAAGCTGATGAACAAGATTAGCCAGGTAGAAGTGGTGGACGGGGCCCGCGATTTCCGTCTCATGCGCCGACACATGGTAGATGCTATCCTGTCTGTTTCAGAGTACAATCGTTTTTCAAAAGGAATTTTTGCCTGGGTTGGTTTTGAGACAGAATACCTGCCTTATGAAAATGTTGAGCGGGTGGCTGGTGAAACCAGCTGGTCCTTCTGGAAGTTGCTGTCCTACTCGATTGAAGGGATTATCAATTTTTCAGATACGCCGCTGAATATTGCATCCTATACTGGTTTCTTCACTTTCCTCCTGTCCTTGGTTTTGATGGTTGTCGTTGTCTTTAAGACTCTGGTCTTCGGGGATCCGACAATCGGTTGGCCGTCAACTATCTGTATCATCCTCTTTTTAGGTGGCTTGCAGTTGATGACCATTGGTATTTTAGGTAAGTATTTGGCCAAGGTTTTCTTGGAAACCAAGCATCGACCGGTTTATATCATCAAAGAGAAGAAGTAAGAGGTAGTCAGCATGGAGCATTCTGCTTGGCATGATCGGATAAAGGCCTTGTTGCCGGAGCATTATTTTGGCAACATCAATCAGTTTTTGGACCAGGTTTATTCTGACGGAACTGTTTATCCACCCAGGGAAAAGGTATTTGCAGCCTTGGAAAAGACGGCTTTAGAAAATGTAAAAGTGGTCATTTTGGGGCAGGATCCCTATCACGGACCTGGACAAGCACAAGGGCTATCCTTTTCAGTCCCAGATAGCATTCCAGCTCCGCCATCTCTCCAAAATATCCTAAAAGAGTTGGCTGAAGATGTCGGTGTCAAACAAGGTCATGATTTAACCAGCTGGGCTGAACAGGGCGTTCTATTACTCAATGCTTGTTTGACAGTGCCGGCCGGTCAGGCCAATGGACATGCTGGACAAATCTGGGAGCCCTTTACGGATGCGGTAATCAAGGTGGTCAATAGTCTGGACCAACCAGTTGTCTACATTCTTTGGGGAGTTTATGCCCGGAAGAAGAAGGTTCTTATTAACAATCCTAAACATTTGATTATAGAGTCGGCCCATCCAAGTCCGCTTTCAGCCTACCGAGGCTTCTTTGGAAGTAAGCCTTTTTCACAGGCTAATGCCTTTTTGAAACAGAATGGGAAGGAAGAGATTGATTGGCGAAGATGAAGTTAATTGAAGGAATGAAAATGACCGATTTTGAAAGAGATATATCATTCTTTGAGGCTTTGGATGAAAAGAACTTTAGCCTAGCTCACCAGCTTTATGAAGAAGGAGTTGCAAGGCTGGATGATGCCCATATTTCAGGCCATTTTTGGTTACGAAATCAACGGATTTATTTGGCGATTGCCGAGAAGGAAATGGACTTGGCAAAAGAGTTGGCTCAGGCTAATCTTGTTTTGGCGCGAGAACATAGCCAGGCTGAGGAATTTTTTCTGAGAGAATTGCAGCCAGTGGCCTTGCGCCAGGTGGCAGATGTAGAGCGAGAAGCAGGCAATTATCAGCAAGCTTTGGAGTTTCTTGAAGAGGAAGCAACTTTACTATCTGAATACAATGAGTCTCAACTTGTTGGTAATGCTTATGAGCAAGCCTATTTGCATTTTCTAATGGGAGATATGGAGTTGGCAGAGCAAGAGATGCGAAAAGTACTCAAGGAGGCAGCTCGTATTGAGTTTCCCTATATAGAAGCTAGTGCCAATCGTGTCTTGGGAGAAATCACCAAAGAGCGCAGCTATTTTGAACGAGCTAAGGAACTTTACTTAGAAGTAGATGACCAGATCAGTGCTCAAGAAGTGGAGCAATTGGTTGAAGCTGTGGCTAAACAGTAGCATTTAAAAGGAGTTATCATGCTGTTAATTAAGAATGGTCGTGTCATAGACCCGGAGTCTGGACTGGACGCAGTCGCTGATATTTTGATAGAGAACAAGAAAATCATCAAGATTGCTGAGCAGATTGAGGTAGATGCGGAGCAGGTGCTTGATGCTAGTGGCTTGGTTGTTGCGCCTGGCCTGGTGGATGTCCATGTTCATTTCCGTGAGCCTGGTCAGACCCACAAGGAAGATATTCATACAGGGGCTCTGGCGGCAGCAGCGGGTGGTTTTACCTCGGTTGTCATGATGGCTAATACCAATCCGACCATTTCGACAGTGGACACCTTGAAAGAGGTGCTGCAATCGGCCAGCAAGGAAAACATTCATATTTACAGTGTGGGAACCATTACCAATCAATTTAATGGCCAAGATTTGACGGATTTTGAAGGGCTCCTAGCTGCGGGTGCTGTAGCTCTTTCTGATGACGGCATTCCATTGACAAATGCTGGAGTGGTGCGAAAAGCTATGCAGGAGGCTAAGAAATTGGAGTGCCTGCTCAGCCTCCACGAAGAAGATCCAGATTTGAATGGTATTCTAGGTTTGAACGAGCAAGTCGCTGCCAAGCATTTTCACGTCTGCGGCGCGACTGGTGTGGCTGAATACAGCATGATTGCTCGTGACGTCATGATTGCCTATGAAACGGGTGCCCGTGTTCATATCCAGCATCTGTCCAAAGCTGAGTCTGTCAAGGTGGTCGAATTTGCACAAGGTATGGGTGCGCGTGTGACCGCAGAAGTAGCCCCTCAGCATTTTTCTCGGACAGAAGATTTGTTGTTGACCAAGGGGGCAAATGCCAAGATGAACCCGCCTCTTCGTTTGGAAAGCGATCGTTTGGCAGTCATAGAAGGGCTAAAATCAGGTGTCATTTCAGTTATTGCGACCGACCATGCACCTCATCATGCGGATGAAAAAAATGTAGAGGACTTGACGCAAGCACCGTCTGGCATGACTGGACTGGAGACCTCTCTATCACTTGGTTTGACGCATTTGGTGGAAGAAGGGCATCTGACACTCCAAGAATTATTGGAGAAAATGACCATCAATCCTGCCAAACTTTATGGCTTGGATGCAGGTTATCTGGCTGAAAATGGACCGGCCGACCTAGTGATTTTTGATCCTACAGTCAATCGTCAAGTATCAGCAACCTTTGCCTCTAAATCCGCCAATTCTCCCTTTGTCGGTGATTGGCTCATGGGCCAAGTTCGTTATACCATTGCGGATGGACAGGTTGTATTTGAAAAATAAGTGTTTTGAAGGAGCTGGTTGGCTCCTTATTTTTAAGAACTTTTTATCAAAGTTAGCAGTTTTAGGGTTTTGAATCTTACAAAAAAGCTGCTTTATTTCTCTTTCATGATATAAAAAAACGCCTCTCGGCGCTTGAAATTATTTCTTCTTTTGCTTTGTAATATTTAATCCAAAGGGAACGAGATTTTCTTCCTGTTTCAAAATGCGTTGGATATTGTCCTTGTGTCGGATAATGACAAAGCTACCCAGAAATAGGATAATCACGGTGAACAACCAGTCATAGCTATTGACCAAGAAACCAAGGGCTGGGAAAATCAGAGCTCCAAGCATTGCCAGGGCTGCTGCCAAGACACTTGAAAAGGAAACCATGGAGGTCAGGTAGAGAGAGGTCGCGAAAATAAAGACCAGATAGAGGCAGAAGAGGGGCGCAACACCCAGCAACATGCCAGCCGATGTGGCCACAGCCTTACCTCCCTTGAAATTGGCAAAAATCGGGAAGGTATGTCCCAGAACAGCTATCAAGCCAAATAGGATAGGTGAAGGGCTATTTACATGAAAGAAAACAGGCAGGAGGGCCGCTAGGGTACCTTTGAGAAAGTCGATGGCAAAGACCGCCATTCCAGCTTTCTTACCCAGGATACGGAAGGTATTGGTCGTCCCAGTATTGCCCGAACCATGTTCTCGGATGTTGATGTTGAAAAAGGCTTGTCCAATCCAGAGACCTGACGGAATCGAGCCCAGTAAATAAGCTAATATTAGAAGTAAAATTGTCTGTAACATACTTAGATTATAGCATAGTTGTCCGGCTTTTTCATCAAATAGTCAAGTTTGCCCTGTTCCAGCCGAAATAGCAGAAATTTTTTGCAAAAATGCTTAAAAACTTGTAAGATAGTAAAGACGATATGTATGGAGGTCAGTTTTGGCTAAGAAAGAGATTAACATAAATAACTATAATGACGATGCCATTCAGGTACTGGAAGGGTTGGATGCTGTTCGCAAGCGCCCTGGTATGTATATCGGCTCGACAGATGGGAACGGTCTGCACCACATGGTCTGGGAGATTGTCGATAACGCTGTCGATGAAGCGCTGTCTGGTTTCGGTGACCGAATTGACGTGACCATTAACAAGGACGGCAGTCTGTCCGTTTCCGACCGTGGTCGTGGTATGCCCGTTGGTATGCACGCTACCGGCAAGCCAACAGTCGAAGTCATCTTCACCGTTCTCCACGCAGGAGGTAAGTTCGGTCAAGGTGGCTACAAGACCTCAGGTGGTCTCCACGGGGTTGGTTCTTCGGTGGTCAATGCCCTGTCCAGCTGGTTGGAAGTTGAGATTACCCGTGACGGTGCTGTTTACAAGCAACGATTTGAGCAGGGCGGAAAGCCAGTCACGACCCTAGAGAAGATTGGTACCGCTCCAAAATCAAAAACAGGTACAAAAGTGACCTTTATGCCTGATGATACCATTTTCTCAACGACTGATTTCAAGTTCAACACCATTGCCGAACGCCTGAAAGAATCAGCCTTCTTGCTCAAACAAGTCACCATGACCCTGACGGATGAGCGAACAGGTGAGCAAGAGGAGTACCACTATGAAAATGGCGTTCAGGACTTTGTATCCTACCTTAACGAAGACAAGGAAACTTTGACACCAGTCCTCTATTTTGAAGGAGAAGATGCAGGTTTCCAGGTCCAAGTTGCCATGCAGTACAACGATGGTTATTCAGATAACATTCTCTCCTTCGTTAACAACGTTCGGACCAAGGACGGCGGTACCCACGAAACAGGTCTCAAACTAGCCATTACCAAGGCCATGAACGACTATGCTCGTAAGACCAACTTGCTCAAGGAAAAGGACAAGAACTTGGAAGGCTCTGACTACCGTGAAGGACTGTCTGCGGTCCTTTCTATCCTTGTCCCAGAAGAGCATTTGCAGTTTGAAGGTCAGACAAAGGATAAGCTGGGGAGCCCGCTGGCTCGTCCAATTGTAGACGGAATTGTCTCAGAAAAGTTGACGTATTTCCTCTTGGAAAATGGTGAACTGGCTTCAAATTTGGTTCGCAAGGCTATTAAGGCCCGCGATGCGCGCGAGGCCGCCCGTAAAGCCCGTGATGAAAGCCGAAATGGCAAGAAAAACAAGAAGGACAAGGGCCTTTTATCAGGGAAACTCACCCCAGCCCAGTCCAAAAATCCAGCAAAAAATGAACTCTATCTGGTCGAGGGAGATTCGGCTGGAGGCTCTGCCAAACAGGGCCGTGACCGCAAGTTCCAAGCCATTCTACCCTTGCGTGGTAAGGTTATCAATACCGCCAAGGCAAAAATGGCGGACATCCTCAAAAACGAAGAAATCAACACCATGATTTATACCATCGGTGCAGGTGTTGGCTCAGACTTTACGCTGGAAGATGTCAACTATGACAAGATTATTATCATGACCGATGCAGATACGGATGGTGCCCACATTCAGACCCTCTTGCTGACTTTCTTCTATCGCTATATGCGACCCTTGGTGGAAGCTGGTCGGGTTTACATCGCCCTTCCGCCACTTTACAAGATGTCAAAAGGCAAGGGCAAAACAGAAAAGATAGCTTATGCTTGGTCTGATGGGGAATTAGAAGATCTCCGCAAGGATTTTGGCAAGGGCTTTATCCTCCAACGCTACAAGGGTCTTGGTGAGATGAATGCCGATCAGCTCTGGGAAACAACCATGAACCCTGAAACCCGTACTCTTATCCGTGTCACCATTGAAGACCTGGCCCGTGCTGAACGCCGTGTATCTGTCCTTATGGGCGACAAGGTCGAGCCACGCCGGAAATGGATTGAGGATAATGTTAGGTTTACGCTAGAAGAAAACACAGTATTTTGATGAACAGTTTTTCTCTTATGACAAAGAAAGTATGGAAGACAAGATGAAAAAAAGATTTTCTAAAAAACAGGCAATCGAGGAAATTCAAAAGAGATACCAGAAAGCTGAGTCACTATTGAAAGATGATTCCAAAATGGAACCCTTCTTGGAAAAAATAGAAAAGAAAATTAAATGGATTCCCTTTTTAGCTCAGGAATTTAAAAATATTCCCATCATGATAAGTATGGTTCGAAGCTATTTGAAACGAGATTATACCAAGATTCCTAAGAGGACTATTCTCGCAATTGTTTCGGCTTTAATCTACTTTCTCTCGCCTGTAGATGTAGTTCCAGACTGGATTCCATTCTTTGGTCAAATGGATGATGCGCTGGTTATAGCAACTTGCTGGAACTGGGTTAATAAAGACATTGAAGATTATCGGGCATGGAAGAAGCTGCGCTCGGCAGAAAATATAGACAAACCCTAAACGAGATGATGTTCCCATTGAGCAACGCTTTGAAAAAAGAAGATATAGATATTAATATGCTGTTATAAGTATAATTAGCAGTAAACTTTTTAACAAAAAATAAGAAAATAAGAAAAAGGAATATTATGAGTAATATTCAAAACATGTCCCTTGAGGACATTATGGGAGAGCGTTTTGGTCGCTACTCCAAATACATTATTCAGGAGCGGGCTCTGCCGGACATTCGTGACGGTCTGAAACCTGTTCAGCGCCGTATCCTCTACTCTATGAACAAGGATGGCAACACTTTTGACAAGGGCTACCGCAAGTCTGCCAAGTCAGTCGGGAATATCATGGGGAATTTCCACCCACACGGTGATTACTCTATTTATGATGCCATGGTCCGTATGAGTCAGGACTGGAAAAACCGCGAGATTTTGGTGGAGATGCACGGGAACAACGGTTCCATGGACGGTGATCCGCCTGCGGCGATGCGTTACACCGAGGCTCGTCTGTCGGAAATGGCAGGTTATTTGCTAGCCGATATCGAGAAAAAGACGGTACCATTTGCCTGGAACTTTGACGATACGGAAAAAGAACCCACTGTGCTACCAGCTGCCTTCCCTAATCTCTTGGTCAATGGAGCGACAGGAATTTCAGCTGGGTACGCGACGGACATCCCGCCGCATAATCTAGCGGAGGTCATTGATGCTGTTGTCTACATGATTGATCATCCGACAGCTAAATTAGAAAAGCTAATGGAGTTCTTGCCTGGACCAGACTTCCCAACAGGTGCCATTATCCAAGGGGCTGACGAAATCAAGAAAGCCTATGAAACTGGTAAGGGTCGTGTCGTTGTCCGTAGCCGTTGTGAAATCGAGCAACTCAAGGCTGGCAAGAAACAGATTGTCATTACCGAGATTCCTTACGAGGTCAACAAGGCTGTTCTGGTCAAGAAGATTGATGATGTCCGTGTCAACAACAAGGTTCCTGGTATTGCCGAGGTGCGTGATGAGTCAGACCGTACAGGTCTGCGGATTGCCATCGAGCTGAAAAAAGACAGCGATGAGCAGACCATTCTCAACTACCTCTACAAGTACACCGACCTGCAAATCAATTACAACTTTAACATGGTGGCGATTGACAATTTCACACCGCGTCAGGTCGGATTGCAGAAGATTCTGTCCAGCTACATAGCCCACCGCCGTGAGATTATCATTGCCCGGTCTAAGTTTGACAAGGAAAAGGCAGAAAAACGCCTCCATATCGTAGAAGGTTTGATCCGTGTCATTTCCATTTTGGACGAGGTTATTGCTCTTATCCGTGCTTCTGAGAACAAGGCTGACGCCAAGGAAAACTTGAAAATCAGCTATGATTTTAGTGAGGAACAGGCTGAGGCAATCGTGACCTTGCAACTCTACCGTTTGACAAACACCGATATTGTGACCTTGGAGAATGAAGAAGCGGCTCTACGCGAGCAGATTCAGACCTTGGCAGCCATTATCGGCGATGAGCGGACCATGTTCAATCTTATGAAGAAGGAACTGCGTGAGGTCAAAAAGCAATTTGGGAATCCTCGTTTGAGTGAATTGCAAGAACAGGCAGAAGCGATTGAAATCGACACCGCCAGCTTGATTGTCGAAGAAGAAACTTTTGTTAGCGTGACCAAGGCAGGTTACATCAAACGGACAAGTCCGCGTTCTTTCGGTGCTTCAACGGTTGAAGAAGTGGGCAAACGAGAGGATGACCAGCTGATTTTCTTGCAGAATGCCAAGACAACCCAGCACCTCTTGCTCTTTACCAATCTTGGAAATGTCATCTACCGGCCTGTCCATGAACTGACAGATATTCGCTGGAAGGACATTGGTGAACACCTGAGCCAGACTCTCATGAACTTTGATACCAATGAAGAGATTATCTTCGCTGAATTGGTAGAGAATTTTGATGAGGGAACTTATTTCGCGGTGACCAAATACGGTCAAATCAAGCGTGTGGAGCGGAAGGAGTTTACTCCGTGGCGGACTTACAAGTCCAAGTCAACCAAGTATGCCAAACTTAAAGATGCGGATGATGTGGTTATTACCATATCGCCTGTAGTCTTGGATGACATCATGCTCATGACAGAAAAGGGCTACGCTCTGCGATTTAACATCGAAGAAGTTCCAATCATCGGCGCCAAGGCGGCTGGTGTCAAGGCGGTCAACCTCAAGGACGAAGATGTGGTGGCTGCGGCCTTTATCAGCAACACCAGCTCCGTCTATCTCCTGACCCAGCGTGGTAGTCTTAAACGAATGGCGACGGAGGAAATCCCTGTGACCAGTCGTGCCAAGCGTGGTTTGCAGGTCCTTCGCGAACTCAAGGCTAAGCCTCACCGTGTCTTTGCGGCAGGGCCTGTTTTGACGGATCAGGGTGATTTTGACCTCTTTAGCACAGCTAGCGAGGAAGAAACAAGTAGCCAGATTTTACAGGTGACATCGAAAGCGGCTAAGGTTTACGAAGTCGATGTGACCCAGCTTAGCCTGTCTGAACGCACCAGCAACGGCAGCTTTATCTCGGAAACCATTTCTGATGAGGAAGTGTTATCGGCCTGGGTGAAATAGGAGAAGCCAGTGAAGAAGAAATACCTTGTACTCCTGATTCTGATAGTAGTCATGGTTTTGACATTGCTTGCTATGAATCTCTTTCCTGCTTTTGAGGAATGGCTTCACCAGCTGAGTGGTTGGTACTAAATTCTGTGAAAGTGTGAATCACCAGAAACTGTAATGAACAAAAGAAAGCGTGCCACTTAGAAGACCATTTTGGTCTTCTCTTTTTATATATTAAATAGAAACCTTGGTAAATCATGCTTTGTATATGGTTTTTATGCAATGAATAAGTTTGAGCTAGAGAGTCTATATATAAATAGTGGAAAGAAATAGAAAAAAACTTGTCAGAAAACAGAATATTTTGTATAATATAGTTACTTTATAAAGAAACTTATTGAGGTGAAGGATGTTTTCAGGGGAGCGTTTGCGAGCGATTCGTTTGGTCAATGAGATGACGCAGGAAAATCTAGGGAAGCTGGTTGGTGTTGGGAAGGTGACGATTTCTAAGTGGGAATCGGAGACGACAGTTCCCAATACCAAACATTTGCGAGCATTGGAAGAAACATTTTTGGTGGAAATGGGATATTTTGATGCAGATTTTGAGCTCTTGTCTGTCTACCATCAGTTGACTAGTGGTCATCAAGGTAAGGTGAAGCGTTACTCACAGCGTTTGTTGGAGGAGCAGCACCAGTCTCTACAGTTTGTGGCCTATCAGGTTCGGACCAATATTTTGCTGTCTGCGGGTCCTGGAGAGGTCCTAGAGGATGAGTTTGAGACAGAAACAGTCTATTTTGATAGTGAGATGGACCATGACGTGGCGACTTGGATTAAGGGTAATTCCATGGAGCCCATGTTCCAATCAGGCGAGGTGGCGCTTATCAAGGAGACTGGTTTTGATTATGACGGCGGTATCTATGCTATTATCTGGTTTGGCCATACCTATATCAAGCGTGTGTATCGGGAGGAGGAAGGTTTTCGTCTCGTGTCCATCAATCCAGACCATCCGGATAAGTTTGCCTTCTATGAAGACAAGCCTAAGAT
Source organism: Streptococcus sp. A23 (assembly GCF_043674155.1). Taxonomy (NCBI): domain Bacteria; kingdom Bacillati; phylum Bacillota; class Bacilli; order Lactobacillales; family Streptococcaceae; genus Streptococcus; species Streptococcus sp. A23. The sequence continues at coordinate 157,001 of NZ_JBIMJP010000002.1, forward strand.
AGTAGGAAAGGTTGTTGGTCATTTTATGCCTTTGGCAGTTTAGGGACTATGTAAAGACAACTCAGCTAAAGAGTGGGCCTCAGGGCTAGAGGGATGGGAAATATTCGGAAGGGTTTTTTGTGTGTTTACCTTAACTTTCCGGATGGAATTTGCTATAATTTAGGTAGAATGTAAGTCTAGGAGGCTACTTATGGAAGTCAAAGATGTCATGGAAATTTTGGAAGGTATGAAGCTAGGGATTTTTGCGACGGTCGATGCAGATGGCAATCCTCATGCGCGGCCTATCCATATCACAGCTGCCAATGAAGATGGTATTTTCTTTATGACAGGTTCGGAAACGCATTTCTATCAGCAACTGATGGGGGATGAGCGTGTGGCGCTAACCGCCCTGTCAGAAGAAGACTACTTGATTCAGGTCATTCGTATAGAAGGGAAGGCACATCCGGCTAGTCAAGAACTCTTGGAGAAGGTTTTTGCGGATAATCCCTATGTCCAACATGTTTACAAGGATGAGGAAAGTCGCAAGACCATGCAGATTTTCCAAGTCTATGAGGGAGATGGTTTTTATCATAGTCTGACTCAGGGGCATAAGTATGTCTTTAAAATCAATAATGGGGTAGGTCAAGCTCGAACAATCTAAGCTACGAGCTTCGCATTCCTACTATATTGTGCTATACTAGAACCAAATAAGAAAGTAGGAGATGTCATGACCAAATATGCCCTTTTTTCGTATACCACTGGTAATATTGGAGATGAGATTCAGTCGGTAGCGACGAGTCGTTTTTTACCACAGATAGATTACTATGTGAACAGGGATTATTTAAATGAGTTCCAGTATGATGGTGAGGAATCAATCAAGCTTATCATGAATGGCTGGTATTCCCACCGCCCGGAAAATTTTCCATTAAAAAATGAAAAAATCGATCCTTTATTGATATCGATGTTTATCGATGATCTGGTGCAAGAGCAATTTTCTACAGAAGAAAATAGAGCATTTTTCAAAAAATATGGTCCAGTTGGTGCGAGGAGTGGAGCTACCAAAGACTTCCTTGAATCGATCGGTGTAGACTCGTACTGGTCTGGTTGCTTGACATTAACCATTCAACCAGAAAAGAATGTGAAAAAGCAGGATTTTGTCTTAGCGATTGATTTGCCAAATGCTGTTTATGATAAGTTGGCAAGAGAATCTATTTATCCTGTTATTCGGATGAGTGCAGATATCAACCACCAGTACATGAGCCCTTCTCAACGGATGAAAGTGGCTCAGTACTACCTCTATCTCTATCAATCAGCACGTTTTGTCGTCACCACTCGTCTGCATGGAACCTTGCCATGTTTGGCGCTTGGAACACCTGTTTTGAATATTCAGGAACAAGGATTTGAAGAAGGGCGTTTTGCTGGTTTGCGTGAGTTGGCCAATCACATGACGATTGAGGAGTTTTTGGCAGGAGCTTGTGATGTGAACCAGCCTCTGCAAAATCCACAAAAGTATCTGGACATTCGGAAGGAACTAGAGGAACGCTGCCAAGCCTTCACAGGTTTTAAGAGCGAAGCTGGATACCTCAATGGGCAGGCAGTTACAGATTTTTTGATGGATCCAGAGTTGGTTCAAGCTATGGTGACAGGGCTATGGTCAGCTCACCAGTATTATGGAATCTATCGTTAAAAAAGGGGAAGATCCCCTTTTTGTTTATAGAAAAATAACAGACTATTTTTGCATTTCTAGTCTAGGCATGCTATGATAATGGTAATATATAAAGAGGGAATGAGGCATATAAGTGGAAAAAGTGAGTGTAATTGTACCTGTTTACAATGGGGAAAAACATCTTCGTCAGTGTGTCGAAAGTATTATTGCACAGGATTATAAAAATCTAGAGATCTTATTGATCAATGATGGTTCGACAGATGGGTCAGCTCTCTTGTGCGAGCAGTTGCGTAAGCAAGATTCACGGGTTCGAGTGGTTCACAAGAGGAAGAATGAGGGCCTAGGTGCTGCACGTAATACATCGCTTGAAGTGGCGACAGGAGAGTATATCGTCTTTGTAGATGCAGATGATTGGATAGATCCCAATCATATTTCTGATTTGCATGAACTACTTACTCGTACAGGAAGTGATGTGGCCATTTCCAACTTTACTCAGTATTACGAGGAGACTGGGCAGTTCAATTTACACATTGGGACAGATGATTATTACGAGGCTGTATATAGCCCAAAAGAGTGGTTTGCTTTCCAATATGGTGTTGGCCACAATATTTCCCTCTGTTTCACAGTACCTTGGAGCAAAATGTATAAAAAGTCTTTGTTTGAATACATCCTCTATCCGACAGATGGTTTTGGGGAGGACGACCGGACAACTTGGAAAACATACTTGGCAGCGAATCGCATCGCCTATATGCATCGCTCTAGTCTGATTTATCGTGTCAATGCGGGGTCGATGACCCAGACAGCCGATCAGGCGACAATATTTTCAACGGAGCCAGTGGCAGAACGCCTTGAGGTGCTGGGTTTGCTTGGTTTTGATTTGTCACGGGAAATTGCCGCCTACAAATGGCGTTCGCAGATAAATCGGGATAGCAAACTGCGTAATGGGGATGTAGTAGCTTATAAGAACCTGGAATTCCGCAAGCGGATGATAGATAAATACGGAAACAACTAAATGAGAGTCTATATTACAAATTTAAACGGTCAAGCAGCATCTTCAACGGCGCAGCTTGGACAAAATATGGTGACAGATATTGCGATTGGGCTTGGCTATCGTGAACTGGGGGTCTATGCTTATAATATGGAGGCAGATAGTCCGTCTGAACTCAGTAAACGCTTGGATGGGATTGTGGCTGGCTTGCGGCATGGAGATGTTGTCATCTTCCAAACGCCGACTTGGAATACAACGAATTTTGATGAGCGCTTGATGGCAAAGTTGAAGGCCTATCAAATCAAAATTGTGATTTTTATCCACGATGTTGTTCCTTTAATGTTTGCGGGGAATTACTACTTGATGGACCGGACCATTGCCTATTATAATCTAGCAGATGTCATTGTGGCTCCGAGTCAAAAGATGATTGATGTCTTGCGTGAACATGGTTTGACTGTGAAAAAGACACTAGTTCAGGGGATGTGGGATCATCCGACCAATGCTCCGCAATTACCAGCTTATTACAAGCCCTTAATTCACTTTCCGGGCTCACCAGAGCGTTTTAGTTTCATGAAAAGTTGGAACTATCCTGTTCAGGTTCATCTTTATTGTCGCCAAGAGGTGGAGTTGCCAACCATGGTAAAACGCCTGCCTTATCGCCCAGATGAACAGCTCTTGTTAGAGATGTCGCAAGGCGGATTTGGCTTGGTCTGGATGGATGATCATGACAAGGGGTATCAAACCCTCTATTGTCCGTATAAATTAGGTGCTTTTGTAGCAGCGGGCATCCCTGTGATTGTTCAGAGAGGAATTGCCAATCAGGAAATCATTGAGGCGAATGAACTTGGTTTGGTTGTGGACAGTCTGGATGAAGCGGTTGAAAAAATTCAAGCTATGACGCCAGCTGACTATCAGGGATTTGTGGCTAGAGTAAGGGCCTTTAATCCCTTGGTTCGACAAGGGTATTTTACGAAAAAATTATTGGTCAATGCTGTCTTTAGTGCCATATGTGATGGGGGAGAAGGATGAGAAAATTAGAAGAAATTCGTGTTTTGCCGATTTTGGATAGCCTTGCTTATATCAAGGAACACCAGTCCTCTGTTGTGCGGTTTGGAGATGGAGAAATTGACGTGATTCAGGGGTCTAGCATCCCCTATCAACCATATGATTCAGCATTAGCGGCAGCCTTAAAAGCTATTTTAACCATTCCAAGTTCTCCGGAATTAGTGGTGTGTTTGCCAGATGTCTTTCAAGGATTGGAACGGTATAATTCAAATGCTCAACAATTTTGGAAGAGTCATTTTGAGCGCTATGGTCAATTTTATGCCCACGAGTGTCAATCTGATTGGTACGGTTCAACCTTCATTTCACGTCCCTATATTGACTTGGTGGATAAGGAACCTGCGGCAGCCTATTTTGCAGCCATTAAGGACTTATGGCGGGGTCGAGATATTTTGATTGTCGAAGGTGAGACCAGTCGATCAGGAGTTGGTAATGATCTGTTTGCTGGAGCAGAATCTGTTTCTCGAATCGTTTGTCCATCAAAGAATGCTTTTGCTAAATACGATGACATTTTAGAAGCGATTCTAGAGCATGCAGATGATAAGCTGGTCCTTCTGATGTTGGGGCCAACAGCCAAGGTCTTGGGAGTTGATTTGATGAAGAGAGGTCATCAGGCAATTGATTTGGGCCACATCGATTCTGAGTATGAATGGTTCCAAATGAAAGCGACTTCCAAGGTGAAACTTGACCACAAGCACACTGCTGAGCATAATTTTGATACAGATATTCAGTTTACAGATGATGCGGACTACCTTCTTTCCGTAAAGGCTTGGGTGGGTGTTGCGCCGCAAACTCTACAGGAGGTTTCGGTGAAAGAAGAGCATAAAATGCAATCAGAATCTACTTTGATTAGTATTATTGTCCCTGTTTATAATGTGAAGCCATACTTAAAACGTTGTATAGATTCCTTATTGAAACAAACCTATCCTCATTTTGAATTGATTTTAATTAATGATGGTTCGACAGACGGAAGTGCCTTCGTTTTGGAAGAATATGCCAAAAAAGATGAGCGGATCCGAGTTATTCATCAGGAAAACGCAGGAGTATCTGCTGCTCGAAACAAGGGAATCGATAATGCAAAAGGGGAATATATTACCTTTGTTGACTCGGATGATTTTGTGGAAGATTTCTATCTAAAACATCTGTATGATGGAGCGATAGAGTCAGGATCGGACATTGCTGCCACAAATTTCACCTCTTTCAACGAGGAACGGCAGTCTTTCCTTTTTTATCATAACGAAGGAAATTACTTCCAAACAGTCTATTCTGTCCAGGAGTGGTTGGATCTAGAAGGAGATATGAAGAACAATATGCATCTAGCTTTCACCTTCTCTCCTTTGAAACTATTTAAAAGGTCCTTGTTTGGGGATATTCGCTATCCGGTAGGGCGTCTTAGAGAAGATGATGCAACGATTTATAAGTTGTATTTGAAAGCTAACCAGATTCATTTCACCAATGAAGGTCCTTATTACTATTCTCAACGGCCGGAAGGTCTATCTCGATCTGCTATGTTGCAGGATATTACGACCATGATTAGTAATGCCGAGGAGCGTATTGCTCTGCTAGTGACGATGGGCTATAATCCGGCAGCCCAGATAGATTCCTATGTAGCTCGCTTGAAAAAATGTCAAGCAGATGCTCTCTATGCAGGTCAGATTGAGCTCTATCGGGCTATTAGTGCTAAGTTAGATTTGATGAATCGATTTAGAAAGTAGAAATAGGATGGAAAAAGTATCAGTCATTGTCCCTGTATTCAATGCGGGTATCTATTTGAAACAGTGTTTGGATAGTATTTTAGATCAAACCTATCAAAACATTGAATTAATATTGGTGAACGATGGATCTACAGATGGTAGTGCCGGTGTTTGTGAAGCTTATCGTCAAAAAGATAGCCGAGTTAAATTGGTGAATAAGGCAATCGGAGGAGGAGGGGTCGGAGCAGCACGAAATACAGCCCTGCCTCTAGTTAGTGGTGAGTATGTTTTATTTGTTGATAATGATGATTGGTTGGAACCGAATCACATTGAATATCTCTATCAGTCGTTGAAAGAGACGGATGCTGATATTGCTGTTGTTAACTTTACACAATTTATGGAAGAGACGAGTTCATTTGCTTTCCATTTACAAGCTCAAGATTACTTTAGACAGGTTTATAGTCCGCAAGAATGGTTTAATAAAGAGTATGAAGGCCGATTTGCGATTAGTCAATGCTTTACAGTTCCGTGGTGCAAACTCTATAAATCCTCCCTATTGGAAGGCATTGTTTATCCAGAAGATGAAAAAGTTGAGGACGACTATACAACCTGGAAAATTTATCTGAATGCTGATCGCATTGTCTTTTCAAATACGAGTTTATATTACCATCGAAAAAGACAAACAAGTGTTACTAAAACGGTCGAAATCTCTTCTGTCTTTCCTCTAAAAAGTATTGAAGAACGAATTACAGTTTTGTCATTAATTGGTTTTGATATTGCGCCGGAATTAAGAGCCTATAGATGGCGATTGAATCTACACAAGGATTTTTATTTGAAAGCTGGTAGGATGCAAGACTATCAAAAATGTATGCAAAAGATTTCAATTTTAGAAAAATGGAAAAGGTGAGAGTAATCTTATCTTTTCTTTTCATTACCAGCCTATGACAGAGAGTTTGAGTCTCTCCGTATAGGAATCTGCCTTTGAGTCCGTCTCCGAGTCACTATCCAACTCTATCCAGCAATCCCTCTCCTTGATCGGAGGAATGCTGTTATTTGGACTACTCAAAAAGAAAAACAAAAAGAAGAGCAAGAATAATCATGAAACCAGTTGTACTCAACTGGTTTCATGATTTTATTGATATAAAAGTGAAAAATAAGGAAAATATACGAAAGAAATCTATTTTGAAAACTATTTTTTAACAATATATTAAGCTCGAAAATAATAAAAAAAAAAGTTTTCATTTAAGCAAAATTATTGACATTAGTATAACTCATTGGTAGAATGGAGTGATTATTTAGCGGACTATTGCTGATTGGGATATTTTTAGGGCACTAAATAATAAATCAACATCAGGAGGATTTCTTTGAATGAAAATGCAAAGAAAAGATGACTTTACCGAAGTATCTCGAAAAAGTCGTGTAAAAATGCATAAATCCGGTAAGCACTGGGTGAGGACAGTCATGTCGCAAATCGGTTTGATGCGTATTGGAGGCAAGTCTTCGGCAAGTTCAGGCGAGGTCAACCTTGCCACTGTAAAACGTTCAATGACTGCAAGCCAATTGTTACGCGGATTAGCAGCAGTGGGAGCTGTTGTGGGGGGGAATGTCGCGGTTGAAACCGTTATGGCTTCTGAAGTTGTCGCGACATCAGAGACAAGTACTTCAACCTTGGCAGAAGCAGATACTGTCGTGTTAACGACAGTTGTCGACTCAGATTCGGTTTCAGTAAGCTCCTCAGAATCAACATCGATTTCCGAATCAGCGAGTCAATCTGAGTCAACCTCAGCATCGGGATCGACATCGATTTCGGAGTCCGAATCGCTCAGTTCATCAGAGTCCGTATCTAACTCAGAAAGTCAGTCGGCTTCAGAGTCGCTCTCTGTCTCAGAATCAACTTCTGTATCACATTCGGAATCAGAGTCCGAATCGACTACGACATCGAGTTCGACAAAGTCTGAAACCAGCACAAGCGAATCAGCAGCAAGTGAAACAGGTTCCGAAACCAGCACAAGCGAATCAGCAGCAAGTGAAACAGGTTCCGAAACCAGTGCGAGCGAAACGGGCGCTACAACTGTAGAAGAAAAGCAAACTTTAGAGCAAGTTATTTCGGAAGCAGAGGTTTTAGTACAAATAGCAAGTAACCAATCTGCACCTAGTCAAGCTTTGCTGACTGCGATTGAGACCAGTCGTGACCAGATTTTGTTGGCTCACACCATCTTAGGAGATGCGGATGCAACTGTGGCTGACCTTGCTACCATTATCAGCAGTTTGCAAGCAAGCAATCAAGCAATAGGTCTTTTGTTGTTGGAAAATGATGAAGATGGCATGATTACGTTTGCTCTTGACACAGCAACGACTGCAACAGTGACTAAAGTTGGTGAAGGTTATGGTGTTTTAGTTGACACGCTTTCAACAGCGTCACCATCAATGGATGATGCTAATGGGGCTAAAATTTCAGATCCAACAAATAACACAAGCTTCAGACCTTCTTCAGAAGCGGAACGCTTTACCTTTAACTATTCAAAATTCAACTGGTTTGGTGATCAGCTGACGGATCAAACTATCAAAGATAACTACTATTTCCGTTATTCTTTAGATTATGATACAACAACAACGACAACTTATGTCGAGTTAGTTAATAAGACTAATAAAACAGTTGTTGAAAGCCATACTTTAGAAAAAGGCCAAACAGCAACTTTTACTTATTTCCAAAACTACTCAGGTGCTAATAACCTGCCTCTAACTGTTACTTACGGTGACAGTACCTCATCAAGTACAACGGCAGGAGAGCTCCAATTACAGTATGACGGTGGAACGCTCACTAATACCTTGGTTCCAACCTATCAAGAATATACAACATACTATAAAACAACTGATGGTAAAACAATAGCAACCTATACTATTAAAGGTATTGGTGGTCAAATGGCTACGCCATCTGCTAAACGTGATTTTGTAGGCTATGACTATGCAAGTACAACCGGTGGTACTCCAATACGCCTTTATTCTCCAGGAACGATTTATAATGATGGTGCGATTTCAACATTGTATGTTAAACGTCTAGCAGAAGTAGTAGATGAGAATGGTAGCCTTGTTAAGACTATTTGGATAAAAGATCCGACTTACACTGGAACAGTTGATTATAACTCGGCTGACACAACAGGCTTTACCAAAGTCATGGAAACGTCTGTTATGGCTCCCGGAACAGCGAATACAAGTCTTGTTGTTCCTGTGACAGGTTTTATCTCAGCTGAAGAATCTGCTTTGGCTACTGCAAATGCTCAAGCTGGTAAAACTGATAATGATATCTACTCTGTTATCTATGAAGATAACTATCAAACCATCCGTATCGGTTTTGACGGTTATGCCAAGGCGGCGAAAAGTTATCCTGTAAGTATGTTAGTGCAGGTTATCCTGAAACCAGGTCACCCAGATTATCAAACATTTACAGGGACATTAAACCCAAACTCTAAAGGGACATCGGTAAGCTTAGTCAACGGTTTGAATTCAACTACAGTTAACGAAACAACACACTGGTATACAGTTGATACGTCCGAGTCAGAGTCATTATCAAACTCAAATTCACATTCATTGTCTGAGTCTGAGTCAACTTCTAACTCAGAATCAACATCAAATTCAGAATCTATCTCAAACTCTGAGTCACTGTCAAATTCTGAATCTACATCAAATTCAGAATCACTTTCAAATTCGATTTCAGAATCAGTAAGAGAATCCGTCTCCGAGTCTATTTCAGAATCAGTAAGAGAATCTGTCTCTGAGTCTATTTCCGAATCAGTAAAAGAGTCCGTTTCTGAATCTATCTCAGAATCAGTTTCTGAGTCAGTCTCTGAATCAATTTCAGAATCAGTCAGCGAATCAATTTCTGAGTCAGTTTCTGAATCAATTTCAGAATCTGTATCAGAGTCCATCTCAGAATCAGTCTCAGAATCAGTCTCAGAATCAATCTCAGAATCAGTCTCTGAGTCAATCTCAGAATCAATCTCAGAATCAGTCTCTGAGTCAATTTCTGAGTCAATCTCAGAATCAGTCTCTGAGTCAATTTCAGAATCCGTCTCTGAGTCAATTTCTGAGTCAGTATCAGAATCCATCTCTGAATCCGTATCAGAATCAGTTTCTGAGTCAGTATCAGAATCAATCAGCGAATCAGTATCAGAGTCAGTATCTGAGTCAGTGTCAGAATCAATCTCAGAATCCGTATCTGAATCTATCTCAGAGTCAGTAAGTGAATCAATTTCTGAGTCAGTCTCAGAATCAATCTCTGAATCAGTCTCTGAGTCAATCTCAGAATCCGTCTCAGAATCAATCTCAGAATCAGTCTCTGAGTCAATTTCTGAGTCAATCTCAGAATCAGTCTCTGAGTCAGTATCAGAATCAGTCTCAGAGTCAATTTCAGAATCAGTCTCAGAATCAATCTCTGAGTCAATCTCAGAATCAGTGTCTGAGTCAGTCTCAGAATCAGTCTCTGAGTCAATCTCAGAATCCGTATCTGAGTCAGTCTCAGAATCAATCTCTGAGTCAGTCTCAGAGTCAATTTCTGAGTCAGTATCAGAATCAATCTCCGAATCAGTCTCAGAATCCATTTCAGAATCAGTTAGTGAGTCCGTCTCAGAATCGATTTCTGAATCCGTTAGCGAATCAGTTTCGGAATCAATCTCTGAGTCAGTATCAGAATCCGTATCTGAGTCAGTATCAGAATCAATCTCAGAATCAGTGTCTGAGTCAATTTCTGAGTCCGTCTCTGAGTCAGTATCAGAATCAATTTCAGAATCCGTGTCTGAATCAGTTTCAGAATCAGTTTCTGAATCAATCTCTGAATCAGTGTCTGAATCCGTTTCTGAGTCAATCTCTGAGTCCGTTTCTGAATCAATCTCCGAGTCTGTATCAGAATCAATCTCTGAGTCAATCTCCGAGTCAGTATCAGAATCAATTTCTGAATCAGTATCAGAGTCAGTATCAGAATCAATTTCTGAATCAGTATCAGAGTCAATCTCAGAGTCCGTTTCTGAATCAATCTCAGAATCTGTATCTGAGTCAATCTCTGAGTCCGTTTCTGAATCAATCTCAGAATCTGTATCTGAGTCAATCTCTGAGTCCGTTTCTGAATCAATCTCTGAGTCAGTATCTGAATCAATTTCTGAGTCAGTATCAGAGTCAGTATCTGAATCAGTTTCAGAGTCAATCTCTGAGTCCGTTTCTGAATCAGTATCAGAGTCAGTCAGCGAATCTGTGTCTGAGTCAATTTCAGAGTCAGTTTCTGAATCAATCTCTGAGTCAGTTTCTGAGTCAGTATCAGAATCAATTTCTGAATCAGTTTCAGAATCAATTTCTGAATCAGTTTCTGAATCAATTTCTGAATCCGTTTCAGAGTCAGTTTCTGAATCAGTTTCAGAATCTATCTCAGAATCAGTAAGTGAATCAGTTTCAGAATCAATTTCTGAATCAGTAAGCGAGTCAGTATCTGAATCAGTATCAGAGTCAATCTCTGAGTCAGTATCAGAATCAATTTCTGAATCAGTATCAGAGTCAATCTCTGAGTCAGTATCAGAATCAATTTCTGAGTCAGTATCAGAATCTGTATCTGAATCAGTAAGCGAGTCAGTTTCAGAATCAGTTTCTGAGTCAGTATCAGAGTCAATCTCTGAGTCCGTTTCAGAGTCAGTTTCTGAATCAGTATCAGAGTCAGTCTCTGAATCCGTATCAGAATCAATCTCAGAATCAGTGTCTGAATCCATTTCAGAATCCATTTCTGAATCAATCTCTGAGTCAGTCTCTGAATCCGTTTCAGAGTCCGT